>JBFXFL010000024.1:0-44022 GCA_050179115.1 Porticoccaceae bacterium
TGCCAACGCCGTGTGGGTTGAGGTGGAAACGAATGTACACAGCAAGAAGAATAAGGAGGCTCTACGAGCCAGAGACAATGCAGATTTTCGATGGCTGTTGTTCATGATGACCTTTCCGTTGTTGGCCTGCGGTTGGCGCTCCGCTTGAGCGAGGGGTTAGGCATCAGTGCGGGAGGTTCGGCACCCCTGCTTGCTTGGCAATCTCGGCTGCGGCTTTGGCAAGCGATTCCTTGCATACACGGAGGTCGGAATTCTCAAGGCGCCCATACGCGATGACAGACGAGGCTACGGCGTCAATAAAGAAGGTACAAGCAATTCGAGTCATCATCGTGGAGTACGCCCAAGCTTCTACTGCGAGCTGACGCCTCCGTTCATGGGGAAGATCAAGGGCCAGCAGCCAAGTGAGAGTGTCTTCCCCGCTGATATGGCTTGAGCCGCTTAGGCGATGGTAGCTCTCGTAATAGTCGGTTTGGCGGCCGAGTGCTTCGAAGCGCTTGAACAGTGAGTTCGGCCAATCAGGTACGTCTTGAACGTTCTTCAGCGAGCAGTGCTCTTCGACTTGATCGAGATAGGTCGTCAGGCCGACAATGAGCTGCTGACGTTCCTCAATCATTGACGTAACCCTTGTTCCGTTAGGCTCGTTCGCGATCTCGATCTTCCACTCCGAGAGCTTGCGCTCATGCTCTCGCAGCCAAGCTCGGAAGAAGCAAATCAGAGTCGCGGCGTTCCCCTTTGCTGCTAGGTACGCGATGTTCACGGAACCCTCGACCACGATTCTCGCCAGTGCCTCGGAGCTCGCTGGGGATCGAGTTGCTAGTGCGACCAGCATTGCCTGAGCGTGCTCGAAGACTCTTCCGAGCAGGTTCAGCAGGCTGTGAATGCGAAACCCTGCGCTGCTCTCCTGAGGGTCGATCTCGCCAAGGTAGGACATCGCGACTTCGTTCGCCTGATAGATCGCTTCTACAGCGATGGCGACGTCACGCAGGTCGGCTTTTGGGTCGAGCCGGAAGGACTTTCGAAAGGCCGATAGGTACGCCACGGGGTGTGATTCTGATGCCTAACGCTTTGAGTTAAGCCGCGCCGAAGGCGTCGGCGTGAATGAATGGTTAGGTGCGCTACGGCGAGAACGCCTGAATATCTGCTGCATTTGCCAGTGCCTGTCCAGCCGAAAGGATCTCGAAGTAAATGGCCGGCTTTCCGAGCAGTTGGATGGTGCTCGCTTTGTCCAGCAGCTTGTACATTGCGCCTTCATCACTATTTTCACGGCGAGGATCAAAATGCGCGCCGCCCAACTTGTTTGCCACGTACTTGATGGTAATGCGCCTAGGTATTGGCGTGCCTTGAACAATCACGGCCGGCGCATTGGAAAACTCCCGTAGGCCCATAAGCTTGGTTGGTAAACCGGCTTGTGCTCTGCGCTGGATCTCCTCTGGAGGAACCGCGTAATTTCTGATCAAAACGCCCGCAAGATGAGCGTTACCGTAGTTTGCCCCACCGGCTGCCGCAAAGACAATTTTTTCCAGTGGGATTTCAGCAATGACCCCGTCAAGTGTCGGCGCTTGTATTTTCGGTTCGCGTGGTTGGCCTGCCTCTTTCCATGCGCGTTGAAGATCATTCTCGACAACTAGGCGACGAAGAACAGGACTCGACCGCCGGAGCGAGTCATCGTCCACCGAGTGGTCCCATTGCTGCCGCAGATAAGCAATGTCTGCTTTGACTGTTCTTACGAGCTCGGCGTTGTTTGTCATGCGCGCCTAACGTTGGATATCTGGAAGTCTTTCCTGTTTAAACACGCAACATTTCCGCATATCCCGCACGACTCTTGCCCGGTGCGTGTATGCCGGATCGGGCAGTCCTTCGACCAACAGTCGCCGTTGAACCATCACTTGCACACTCCGTCGCCGCTCATCCCTGCGCCCCGATACAAGCCGGCCGCCGCCCGATTTGGAACCTTGCCGTATCGCCCGCATGGCCGCAAACATAGCACACACCAGGGTCAAGTCTTCCAATATGACATCGGGTCTTGGTTGTGTGTTCATGCCCACTGGCGATGCGGCTCACTGTCGCATGGTGAACGCCGAAGTGCCTGGCGATCGCCGCCAGCGTATGTCCCTGACAGGTACGCGCGCGCCAGGGTGGTTGCGGTCGCAGTGCCGTTCAAAGCCCATCAAGGGATGAGATCCTGTTGCCGCTCCCTGGCCATTCAAGAAGTGCAGCCAGCGACCCTAGCTCAGCGCCCGAATCCCCACCGCCCGGCGCAGCTCCGCGAGCACCGGCGTCGCGATGGCGCGGGCCTTGGCGGCGCCGGCTTGCAGGATCGCCTCGATATCTGCCGGCCGCGCCACCAGGTCTTCATATCGCTCGCGCGCACTGCCCAGCTCGGCGTTGACCAGTTCGAACAACTGCTTCTTGGCTTCGCCCCAGGCGATGCCGTCGGCAAAGGCCTGACGCATGGCGGCGGTCTGCTCCGGCGTCGCGAAGGCCTGCCAGATCTGGAATACCGTGGAATCTTCCGGGTCCTTGGGAACGCCGGGTTCGAGCAGATTGGTCTTGATCTTGTTGATGTGCTTCTGCAACTGTTTTTCGGGCAGGAACAGGGGAATGGTATTGCCGTAGCTCTTGCTCATCTTGCGGCCATCGAGGCCCTGGAGCAGCGCCACGTTGTCGTCCACCGCCGCTTCCGGCAGCACGAAATGCTCGCCGTAGTGGTGATTGAAACGCTGGGCGATGTCGCGCGCCATTTCGATGTGCTGGATCTGGTCGCGCCCCACCGGAATGCGGTGCGCGTTGAACAGCAGGATGTCGGCCGCCATCAGGATGGGATAACTGAACAGGCCCATGGTGATGCCGAAATCCGGATCTTCGCCCGCCGCTTCGTTTTCCTGCACCACGGCCTTGTAGGCGTGGGAGCGGTTCATCAGGCCCTTGGCGGTCATGCAGGTGAGCAGCCAGGTGAGCTCGGGAATTTCCGGAATGTCCGACTGCCGGTAGAACACCACGTTGTCGGGGTCGAGACCCAGCGCCAGCCAGGTGGCGGCGATCTCCAGGGTGGAGCGATGCACCAGCTCCGGGTCCTGACACTTGATCAGCGCGTGATAATCGGCGAGGAAGAAAAACGATTCGACGTCGCTGCGCCGGCTCTCGGCGATGGCGGGGCGGATCGCGCCCACATAGTTGCCGAGGTGGGGAATGCCTGTGGTGGTGATGCCGGTGAGAACGCGTTCGCTGGCCATGGCTCGCTGCAACAGCTTGAAAAAGGGCGTTCATGATACCCGATTGCCTCTCCACACCAGCCGGTTGGGATGGTCCCGGGCCGGCCCGGCGGAGCCTCGATTCCGGGGCGCCTCGATCCCGGTGCGCTATGATTCGGCGCTATACCTAGATTTCACCGGGGGTTCCGTGGCCGCGCTGCAACGCTGTTACAACGTCGAGGATTTCCGCCGCCGTGCGCGCGGCAAACTGCCCTCGCCGCTGTTCCATTACATCGACGGCGGCGCGGACGACGAACGCACCCTGCGCGCGAACACGGCGGCCTTCGACCAGTACCAGCTCGTGCCGCGCATCCTGCGGGATGTGACCCACACCGATCTGCGCACCCGGGTGCTGGGCTGTGATGTCGCCCTGCCGCTGTTGCTGGCGCCCACCGGCATGTCGCGCTTCTTTCACTACCAGGGGGAACTGGCGGTGGCGCGCGCCGCCGCCACCTTCGACACCCTGTATTCGCTGTCGACGGTGTCGACCACCACCATCGAGGACGTGGCCCGCGCCACGCCCGGCCCCAAGCTGTTTCAGCTCTATGTGCTGCGCGATCCCGGCATCAACGACGAGCTGATCGACCGCTGCAAGGTGGCCGGCTTCAACGCCCTGTGCCTGACCGTGGACACCGTGGTGCAGGGCAACCGCGAGCGCGATCTGCGCACCGGCATGACGGTGCCGCCCGCGCTCACGGCGAAAAGCTTTGCCGGCTTCTTCGCGCGACCGCAGTGGTGCTACCGCTTTTTGACGTCGCCGCGTTTGCAGATGGCCAATGTCGCCCACCGCATCGCCGAAGGCAGTACCCAGGTGAGCTCGCTGGCGAGTTACATCAACGGCCAGTTCGATCGGGCACTGAACTGGACGGCGGCCGAACGTATCCGCGCCCGCTGGCAGGGGCCGTTCGCCATCAAGGGCGTGTTGTGCGCCGAGGACGCGCGCCGCGCGGCGGATATCGGCGCCACCGCGGTGATCGTCTCCAATCACGGCGGCCGCCAACTGGACGGCGTGCCCGCGCCCATCGAGGTTATCGCCGAGATTGCCGATGCCGTGGGCGGTCGTCTGGAGATCATTCTCGATGGCGGGGTGCGGCGCGGCACCCATGTGCTGCGGGCGCTCGCCCGGGGCGCCACCGCCTGCATGATGGGGCGGCCCTATCTTTACGGACTTGCGGCGGGCGGCCAGGCGGGGGTCGAACGGGTACTGGAACTGCTGCGCGCGGAAATCGAACGCGGGATGATTCTGAGCGGCCGGCCGCGCATCGCGGATATCGATGCGAGCCTGATCCGGGGCGGCGGAGCCGGCTGACTCCGCGCCCCGCAGAGGGCTCGGCTAGGCCGTCAGATGGCGGGCCAGGAAAGTCTTCAGCTCGCCCCAGGCATCCTTGGCCGACGCCTCGTCGTAAGACGCCCGGTGGTTGCAGAAGAAACCGTGATCGGCATTCGCATAACGCTTGATGCGGTAATCCTTGCCCAGCTCCTTGAGCTTGGCATCCACCGCCTGAACCTGATCCAGCGGAATGAAGCCGTCCTTGTCGGCAAAGAACAACAGCATGGGCGCCTTGATCGCGCTCGCCTGCCCGAGGTGATTGGCGATACCGCCACCATAGAAAGGGGCGGCGGCCGCCACCTGGTCGGGCAGCGCGGCCGCGGTGAGGAAGGTCAGCCGCCCGCCCATGCAGAAACCGGTGACGCCGATCTTGTGGGCACGCACCTTGCCGCTTTTCTCCATGAAGGCGAACGCCGCTTTCATGTCGTCGATGAATTTTTTGTCGTCGATTTTCTGCATCAGGCCGATGGCCTTGGGCAGCTCGTCATAGCCGGTCTTGTTGTCGGGCAACTGGCGGTAGTAGAGATCGGGAGCCAGCACCGCGTAGCCCTCGCCCGCCAGCCGCTCGGCGACTTCCTCGATGTGCTTGACCAGCCCGAAGGCTTCCATCAGCACGATCACGCCGGGGAAAGGCCCGGGACCTTCGGGCAGCATCCAGTGCGCCGGCATGGCGCCGTCAGCGGTTTTGATATCGACCATGGCTTTCTGAATCATCTGAACCTCCTGATGCGGTTGTCTTGCGGATTTGCTGTCGGTCCTTCCGATTGTAGCCAAGTTCGGTGCTCTGGCAGCAACACCGCTCAGAAGTAGCGCAGAACCAGCCAGCCGATGGCAGCGAGGCAGGCGAGAATTCCCGGTCTAGCCGGCATTGACCGGCCGCGCGCGTTTCAGCAGACCCCAGAGTGTGAGCCCCAGCGCCAGCAGGATGGTCAGGCCGCACAGTTGCAACAGGCCCGTCACCGCCCAGTGATCGGGACCGGCGGGCGCGGGGAATTTCGCGGCGATGGTCGGCATCAGCACCGACGCATAGCCGAGCAGCCCGCCGACCAGACCGGCGGCGCCATTGCTCCAGGTCCCGATTTGCAAAAGCGCAAACCACGCCTTGAGCGCGGTGGCGCGCAGGTGCAGTTCCGGCACCAGAAAGCCAAACGCGACCATCAGGATGCCATTGACGGTGAACTCGATATGGGCCATCACGATGCCGCGAAACCAGGGCACCGCGCTGGGTGGAATCAAGCCGACGAGACAGCCGAGGGTGATTTGCGCCACGCCCAGTATCAGGGTCCAGCGGCGCAGGGTGATGCGCAATTTTGTTATGTCGTTATTCATCCGAGCGCCCCGAGCGTTGATCCGGACTGCGCCCTTATCCTATCAGGTTGCTGAAACGCAGCAACGGCGGCGGCTCGGCAACCGGTGGCAACCGGCTTGGGGAAACGCTGAACAACCGTCATGCCCGCGGAAGCGGGCATCCAGAAGACTCTCATATTTCTGGGTTCCCGCTTGCGCGGGAACGACGATCCTGTGGTTATTCAGAGCATTCTCAATACGAGCGCGGCAGCCCCATCACATGCTCGGCGATATAGTTCAGCACCATTTCGCTGTTGAGCGGCGCGGTGCGCAGCAGGCGCGCCATGGGATACATGTCGAAAATGCCGTACTCCTTGGTGAAGCCGTTGCCGCCGAAGCATTGCAGCGAGGCATCGATGGCGTGGATCGCCGCTTCGGCGGCGGAATACTTGGCCATGTTGGATTCGGCGCCGCAGGGCAGGCGCCGGTCGAACAGCCAGGCCGCCTTGCGCGTCATCAGCGAGGCCAGTTCGATCTCGGTCTTGCCCTTGGCGAGAGGATGTTGCAGCGCCTGATAGGCGCCGATGGGGCCGTTGAACACCACGCGCTCGTTGGCGTAGGCGACCGCTTTTTCGAGGGCGTAGCGGCCCATGCCGGTGCAGACCGACGCGAGGATGATGCGCTCGGGATTCAGGGATTCGAACAGAATCTCGAAGCCCTTGCCGACTTCGCCCAGGATGTCTTCCGGCCCGATGTCGACGTCATCGAAAAACACCTGATACTGCACTTCCGGCATGTGGATGCTGACATCGATGGGGTGCATCTCGATGCCCTTGGCCTTGGTATCCACGATCACGATGGTGAAGCCGTCGGTTTTTTTCTTGACCTCGGTGTGCGCCACGTTGCGGGTCACCACCAGCATGTAATCGGATTCTTTCGCATCGGTGATGAAGGTCTTGCGACCGTTCAGCTTGAAGCGACCGTTGCCCGCATCCTTGATCATGGTGGTGGCGCGCATGGTGTTGGTGCCGGCATCGGGCTCGGTGATCGCGAAACAAAACCGGATGTCGCCCTTGCAGCCCGCGGGCAGATATTTCTGCTTTTGCGCGTCGGTGCCGTGATCGCCGATGGGCGCCAGCGACATGGTGGCACCCACCACCAGACTCAGCAGCGGAATGCCGACGTTCGACAGGCCTTCCTGAAACAGCACCATTTCCAGCATGCCGAGCCCGGCGCCGCCGTGGGCCTCGGGCACCATGATGCCGACGAAACCATCCGCCGCCACCTGCCTGTACATCTCGGTGGGAAAGCGCTTGTGCTCGGCGCAATCGACCCAGTAGGCACGGTCGAACTGCTTGACCAGGCTCTGGCCGTACTCGTGAATCATTTTCTGTTCTTCGGACAGTGCAAAATCCATGACAACTCCGATTGCGCGAATGGTTGAATAACGAGTCCGATCAGTAGGAGCGCGGCAGCCCCATGACGTGTTCACCGATGTAGTTGAGCACCATCTCGCTGTTGAGCGGTGCGGTCTTGAACAGACGCACCAGCGGATAGATATCGAAAATGCCGTATTCCTTGGTGAAGCCGTTGCCGCCGAAACATTGCAGGGATGCATCCACCGCATGGATGGACGCTTCCGCGGCTGCGTACTTGGCCATGTTGGCTTCCGGAGCGCAGGGCTGCTTCCGATCGAACAGCCAGGCGGCCTTGCGGGTCATCAGCGAGGCCAGTTCGATCTCGGTCTTGGCTTTGGCAAGCGGATGCTGGAGCGCCTGGTAAGCACCGATGGGGCCGTTGAACACCACGCGCTCGCTGGCGTAGACCACCGCCTTCTCCATGGCGAACCGGCCCAGACCGCAGCCGATGGCGCCGACGCAGATGCGCTCGGGATTCAGGCATTCGAACAGTATGCCGAAACCCTTCCCGACTTCGCCCAGAACATCCTCGGGACCGAGATCGACATCGTCGAAGAACACCTGATACTGGGTTTCCGGCAGTGGAATACTCATCGGGATCGGATGCATCTCGATGCCCTTGGCGCGCATGTCGACGATAAACAGCGTGAAGCCGTCGGTCTTTTTCGCGACTTCGGTATGCGGCGTGGTGCGCGTCACCACCAGGGCATAGTCGGACTCCCTGGCATCGGTGATGTAGGTCTTGCGGCCATTGAGTTTGAAGCGTCCATCCGCAGTGGGTTTGGCAATGGTGCTGGCGCGGATGGTATTGGTGCCGGCATCGGGTTCGGTAATGGCGAAGCAGAAGCGGATGTCGCCACTGCACGCGGCGGGCAGATACTTCTGTTTCTGTGCATCGGTACCGTAGTTGCTCAGCATGCTGAGCGTCATGGTGGCACCCACCACCAGGCTCAGCAGCGGGATGCCCTGGTTGGACAACCCTTCGAGAAACAGCTGCATTTCCACCATGCCGAGGCCGGCGCCGCCGTGCGCCTCGGGCACCATGGTGCCGACAAAGCCGTCGGCCGCGATCTGCCTGTACATCGCCTCGGGGAAGGCGCGGCGCTCGGCGTGTTCCATCCAGTAGGCACGGTCGTACGTCTTCGCGAGACTCGCGCCGTACTCGTAGATCATCGTCTGTTCCTGGCTCAGTACAAAATCCATTCGGTCCTCCGGTAGTAACCGCGTTCAATAGGAACGCGGCAGGCCCATCACATGTTCGGCGATGTAGTTGTGGATCATTTCGTTGTTGAAGGGAATGGTACGCATCAGGCGCGCGACGGGAAACAGATCGAAAATGCCGTATTCCTTGGTGAAGCCGTTGCCCCCGAAGCACTGGAGCGACGCATCGACGGCCTTGATGCAGGCCTCCGAACCGGCGAGCTTGGCCATGTTCGCCTCGGGCCCACAGGGCTGGCCCTGATCGAACAGCCAGGCAGCCTTGTAGGTCATCAGCGCGGCGAGTTCGATCTCGGTCCTGGCTTTCGCGAGCGGATGCTGCAACGCCTGGTAGGCACCGATGGGACCCTTGAATACGACGCGCTCGTTGGCGTATTCCACCGCTCGCCCCAGGGCGTAACGCCCGAGGCCGGCGCAGATCGCGCCCACCAGGATGCGCTCGGGATTCAGGGTGTGGAACAGGATGTCGAAACCGCGATCCACTTCGCCCAGCACCTGGTCCGATGTCAGATGCACGTCGTCGAAGAAAATCTGGTATTGCGTCTCGGGAATTTTCACACTGACCGGGATCGGATGCATCTCGATGCCGGGCGCCCTGGTGTCCACGATGAACAGCGTGAAACCATCGGTCTTGCGCTTCACATCGGCGAGCGGCGTAGTGCGGGTGACCAGTACCATGTAGTCGGATTCCTGCGCGTCGGTGATATACACCTTGCCGCCGGTGAGCTTGAAACTGCCGTCGGGCTGCGGCTTGGCGATGGTGGAAATGCGCATCGAGTTGGTGCCGGCGTCGGGCTCGGTGATCGCGAAACAGAAACGTGTGTCACCGGCACAGGCGGGCGGCAGGTATTTTTTCTTCTGCGCCTCGGTGCCGAAACTCGCGATCAGGCTGAGACCCATGGTGGCGCCCACCACCAGGCTCAGCAGCGGCATGCCCTGCTCCGCCAGACTTTCGTTGAACAGCGCCATCTCGGTCATGCCGAGTCCGGCGCCGCCGTAGGCTTCCGGCACCATGACGCCGACGAAGCCGTCCTGCGCGACTTTTTTATACATCTTGTCCGGGAAGCAGCCCTTTTCCGCGCATTCGACCCAGTAATCGCGGCCGATATCGGCGGCCAGACTGCGGCCGTATTCGAAAATCATTTTCTGTTCGTCGGAAAGCATGAAATCCATGACGCCGTCTCCGGTGCTGATGGGCGATCAATAGGATCGCGGCAGGCCGAGCACATGCTCGGCAATGTAGTTCAGGATCATCTCGTTGTTGACGGGCGCGGTCTTGGTGAGACGCACCAGCGGATACAGGTCGAAAATGCCGTATTCCTGGGTGAAGCCGTTGCCGCCGAAACACTGCAAGGACGCATCCACGGCGTTGACTCCGGCCTGGGAGGCCGCGAGCTTGGCCATGTTGGCCTCGGCGCCACAGGGCAGGCCCTGATCGAACAGCCAGGCGGCCTTGCGCGCCATCAGGGAGGCGAGCTCGATTTCGGTTTTGGCCCTGGCGAGCGGGTGTTGCAGGGCCTGATAGGCGCCGATGGGGCCGTTGAACACCGTGCGCTCGCAGGCGTAGGCGACGGCTTTCTCGAGCGCATAACGGCCCACGCCGGAACAGATCGCGCCACCCAGGATGCGCTCGGGATTGAGGGATTCGAACAGGATGTTGAAACCCTTGCCGACTTCGCCCAGGACATCCTCGGGGCCGAGATCGACGTCGTCGAAAAACACCTGATACTGCACTTCCGGCAGTGGCACGCTCACCGGGATCGGATGCATTTCGATGCCCTTCGCCTTGAGGTCCACCAGAAACAGCGTGAAACCGTCGGTCTTGCGTTTGACTTCAGTGTGGGCGGTGGTGCGCGCGACCACCAGCGCAAAATCGGACTCGCCCGCGTCGGTGATATAGGTCTTGCGGCCCGACAGGCTGAACCGCCCATTGGCCTGGGGTTTGGCCAGGGTCGAAATACGGATGGTGTTGGTGCCGGCGTCCGGCTCGGTGATGGCGAAACAGAAACGGATCTCGCCCTTGCAGGCGGCGGGCAGAAAGCGCTGTTTTTGCGCTTCGGTGCCGTGCTCGGCGAGCGGCCCCATGGACATGGTGGCGCCGATCACCAGGCTCAGGAGCGGAATGCCCTGGTTGGCCAGGCCTTCCTGAAACAGCAGCATCTCGGTCATGCCGAGCCCGGAGCCACCGTATTCTTCCGGCACCATGGTGCCGAGAAAGCCGTCGGCGGCAATCTGCTGGTACATCGCCTCGGGAAAGCGGTGGGCGCGCGCGTGTTCCATCCAGTAGGCGCGATCATAGGTTCTGGCGAGCTCCGCGCCATAGCCGTAAATCATTTTTTGTTCTTCGGAAATATCGAAATTCATGACGGATTCATCCGGAAAGCCATTGCTTGCGAACCCGTCCGGGGCTGAAAGTCCGGCGGGGTGCCAACCTTAGAAGCCGGCGCGCGAACGGACAATGGCGATGCCTGACTCCGAAGTCACGCTGACCGTGGTTGCTCTCAGTCCACCAGACCCTTCAACAATACACCCGCGCCATAGGCCATCGCCGCCGCGATCCCGCCGATACCGAGGGTTTCTCCCCCGGACAACAGCCAGGACTGATTGACGAAGCGGCCCTTGAGCGCGCCCACCCAGAAAAAGGCCAGGCTGGTCAGCACCGAACTCCAGAGAAAGGGACTTGGGATCGCCTCCATCCCGCACCACTGACGCTGTCCGCACCAGTTCAGTAGATAGGGCAGCAGCGGAACCAGCCCTACCAGCAAGAACGCGCAGAAGGTCGCCAGACCGGCGCGGGCCGCGTCGTGCGCGCCCAGGGTCATGCCGTGTTCTTCCTGGAGCATCACGTCGACCCAGCGCTCCTTGTCGCTGGTGAGCACGCGCACGACCTCATCCAGCAATGGGCCTTCGAAGCCCTTGCGCGCATAGATCTGCCGGACTTCTTCGCGTTCGCCCTCGGGCCACTTGTTGACCTCGTCCAGCTCGCGCCGCCGGGCCTGATCGCGATACTGGTTTTCGGCGCGCGTACCCAAAAAATTGCTGACCGCCATGCTGAATCCGTCAGCCAGCAGATTGGCAAAGCCCATGATGATGATGATTCCCGGCGCCAGACCCGCACCCGCAACCCCCGCCACCACGGCAAAAGTGGTCACCGCGCCGTCGATGGCGCCGTAGACGAAATCTTTCAGATAAACGGACTCGGGTCCGCTTTCGAGACGCTCCGCGATCTTCTCGGGGGCATGCTGGTGTTGGTATGCCTCGCGACTTTCCGGACGGGTACTGGCCATGGGCAGCTCGTGAGTGGACGGCGCGGGCGGCGGATTTTACCGGATTGCACCACTGATCAGGGTTGCGGGTTCAGGGTTTCGGGTTAAGAGTTGCAGGTTCATGGCGGCGGGGACTGGGCCGAATCCGGAGCTGTCACCACGTCCGCGCCGACCACCCGGTCGATGACCAGATCGGCTCCGATCACCTGGGTACTGCGGTCGAAAGGCCCCGCGCGTCCTTCGATATCGCCGGGGCTGGATGTGGGTGTCCCACCCAGGGCCAGGCGCGCGACGACCTCGATCGTGCCGATCGACGACAGCGGACGCGCCGGCGTCAGCGCTGTGCTGTCGTCGAATTCCAGCGTGGCCGGCAGCTCCGCGAACCGCAACCGCCGCGCCGCCACCGGCATGGGCGGCCCCTGCCACTCGCGCACAAACACGAACACCGGCGTGTCGGGAGCAATGCCGACATCGACACCGGGACCCAGCCTCACCGCAACCCGCACCAACGGGGGCGGCGGTGCTTCGCCAAGCCGGGCGCGCGCGGCGGCGATGGCGCCGCGCACGGCATCGGCTTCGCCGCTGGCGGGAGCCGCGGCGATGACGGCATTCCAGGCCGCGATGGCACTGTGGTAATCGCCGGCCTGAAACGCGCTGATGCCGCGCAACCCCAGGGCAGTGGGATTGCCGGGATCCTGTACCAACACCTGTTCGGCTTCGGTACGCACGCTATCGGTAATTTGGTTACCCGCCGCCAAAAACAGCGCCTGGGCGTATTCGGCCCGTACCTGAGTGGCATCGGGTTCGTGCTTCAACAGTTCCCGGTACGCCGTGAGCGCGTCCTCCAGATGACCGGCTTCCAGCTCCAGCCGGGCCAGAAAAAGTCGGTAGTAGGTGTTGTCCGGGCGCTGTACCAACCGTGCCCTGAGGTGTGTCGCCAGCTCCGCCGAC
Organism: Porticoccaceae bacterium; assembly: GCA_050179115.1. Classification (GTDB taxonomy): domain Bacteria; phylum Pseudomonadota; class Gammaproteobacteria; order Pseudomonadales; family Porticoccaceae; genus JAGPUQ01. The sequence goes on from JBFXFL010000024.1 coordinate 12,722, forward strand.
GACGTGCCACTGTCCTGCGCCAGCAGCGCGCGCAGCGCCAGATCCGGCGCCGCCCCCAGTCGGGCATAGCCCGCCACCGCCAGACCGATCACCACCGCACCGGACAGCACCAGCAGCCAGGCGCCACCACTGCGCTGCGGGACCGCGCCGGCCCCGGCATCGACCCCCGCATCGGTGACCAGCAACAGCTCCGCTTCCGCAAGCAGTTCCCGGTGACGCGCGGCGTCCATCTCGCCCCGTTCCCGTTGCTCGTCGAGTTCCTGCCGCCGCGCGCGAAAGGCCGCGACATTGCTCGCGGCATCCGGCTGTGCCCCAGGCTGTCGAAGCGCGCGTCGCCACAGAGGCAGGGCGACAAACAGCAGCGCCACGACGAGCAACCCACCGAACCACGGCCAGCTCATCGGCCGTCTTCCGGGGTATCGGCGCCGTTCTCGTCCAGCAGCCGCGTCAGGGTCTCCCGCGCCGTCTCATCCAGTCCCGCCGTGGGATGCGCGCGCCGCTGCCGCCGCACTACCCGGGCCAGGGTGAGTCCTGCCGCGATGAGCAACACACCCGGCCCCAACCAGAGCAGGTAGGTTGCGGATTGCCAGCGCGGACGGTAGAGCACGAAGTCGCCATAGCGATCCACCAGAAAATCGATGATCTCCGTATCGCTCCTGCCCTCCCGCATCAGCCGCAGCACTTCCTTGCGCAGATCCGCGGCGACAGGGGCATCCGACGCGGCGAGATTCTGGTTCTGGCACTGCGGGCAGCGCAGCTCCTCGATCAACACCCGATAACGCTCCTGCTCCGCCGCGGTTGCGAGGTCATGGCCCTCGAGCGCCGCTGTGCCAGGCGACCACCACAGCCCCAGCGCCACCGGGAAAACCCGCCACATCGCGCTCAGGGACATCCGCTGCCCCATCGAGCCCCGGTCTTGCGGAACACCGTCATCGGGCTTCCCACTCGCGATACACGGGCTCCATGCGTTCGCGCCACACCTGTTCGTTCAATACCCCGACGTGGCGATAGCGGATGATGCCGGCCCCATCCACCACATAGGTTTCCGGCGCGCCGTAGACGCCCAGGTCCAGACTCAACCGACCTTCTTGATCGGCGATCACTTCCTGGTACGGATCGCCCATGTCCACCAGCCAGCGGCGGGCGGCCACCGGATCGTCCTTGTAATCCAGGCCGACGATGGGCACACCCATACCCGCCAGCCGGATCAGGAAGGGATGTTCGTCGCGACAGGCGCCGCACCAGGTTCCCCAGACATTGAGCAGGCGGGGACCGCCGCGAAACAGCGTCGCATCCAGCGGCTTGCCGTCGCGCAACGACGGCAGTGCGAAGGCCGGCACGGGCCGACCCACCAGCGCGGACGGCAATTCCCGGGGATCGCGGCCGAGCCCGAAATACAGCAGCGCCGCCAGCGCCACAAAGATGAACAGGGGTACAAACAGCTTGATTCGTGCCATGGCTCAATGTCCGACCGCGTTCGCGGGCACCTCTGTCCGCACCTCTGTCCGCACCGATGCCGACCGACGATAGCGTCGGTCGCCGACGGCAATCACGGCACCGAGTGCGATCAGCACGCCTCCCAGCCAGAGCCAGCGCACCAGCGGCTTCACATGCAGCCGCACCGCCCAGGCGGTATCGTCCAGGGATTCGCCCAGCACCACATAGAGGTCGCGGTCGAGGCGGGCATCGATACCCGCCTCGGTCATCACCTGCCCACCCTGATACCGGCGCTTTTCGGGTTCCAGATGCGCCACCAGACGGCCGTCGCGGTGCACATCGAAAGCACCGATCTGCGCGCGATAGTTGGGTCCGGCCTGTTCGGTAACGCCGGCAAAATGGAATTCATACCCCGCGACGACAAGCGAATCGCCGGGCTGCATGCGCGCTTCGTGGTGCGCGCTGTAGCTGGAGGTGACGCCGGCCCCGGCAATGGCCACGGCAACGCCGAGATGGGCGCAGACCATGCCCCAGTAGCCGCCGCGCAAGCGCCGCAGACCCTGCCAGCGATCCGGGGCGAACGCACTTTTGCGCCACAGATCCCGGACGGTCAGTGCGGTGACCCAGGCGGCGGTTCCCAGCGCCATCGCCGCGCCCCACTGCCAGGAACCCCAGAGCCAGGGCAGCAGTCCGGCCGCGGGCACCGCCACCAGTGCGCCCACACCGGCGGCACGTGCCATCGGCGCCGGTGCGCTGTCCTTCCATTGCACCAGAGCGCCGATGCCCATCAACAATGCCAACACCAGCGTGAGGGGTGCAAAAAAGCTGTTGAAATACGGCGGTCCCACGGAAATCTTGCCCCAGCCCATCACATCGGCAACCAGCGGATACAGGGTGCCCAGCAGGATGACCGCCGTAATGACCGCCAGCAGACCGTTGTTGGCCAGTACGAAGGCCTCCCGCGAGCGCCAGCCGAAGCTCGCCGGAACCCGCAGCGCGGGCGCCCGCAGGCCGTAGAGCAGCAGCGACCCGCCGATCACCACGCCCAGAAACGCCAGCACGAACACGCCGCGGGTGGGATCGCTGGCAAAGGCATGGACCGAAGTCAGCACCCCGGAGCGCACCAGAAACGTCCCCAGCAGGCTGAGCCCGAACGCGAAGATAGCGAGCAGCAGGGTCCAGCCCCGAAACAGTCCGCGCTTTTCCGTCACCGCGAGCGAGTGCACCAGCGCCGTGGCGATCAGCCAGGGCATGAAGGACGCGTTTTCCACCGGATCCCAGAACCACCAGCCGCCCCAGCCCAGCTCGTAGTAGGCCCACCAGCTGCCCAGCGTGATACCCAGGGTCAGAAACGCCCAGGCGGTGTTGGTCCAGGGCCGGGTCCAGCGCGTCCAGGCCACGTCCATGCGCCCCCCCAGCAGCGCCGCAATGGCGAAGGCAAAGGGTACCGACAGCCCCACATAGCCCATGTACAGCAGCGGCGGATGCACGATGAGCCCGAAATCCTGCAACAGCGGGTTGAGATCGCGGCCCTCCGCGGGCGCGAGGGGCAACACGCGCTCGAAGGGATTGGAGGTGAGCAACAGGAACAGGTGAAAACCCACCGCGATCAGGCCCATCACCGCGAGCACCCGCGCCACCAGCGCGGGCGGCAGCTCCCGGCTGAATACCGCCACCGCGGCGGTCCAGCCCGCCAGCACCAGCACCCACAACAGCAGGGAGCCCTCGTGGGCGCCCCACAGGGCGCTGAATTTGTAATAGACGGGCAACAGGCTGTTACCGTTCTGGGCCACATAACGCACGCTGAAGTCATCGCCCAGAAACGCCGCCGCCAGACAGCCGAAACTGATGGTCACAAACACCAGCTGGCCGACCGCGAGTGGCCGCGCGCAGGCCATCCACAGTGGCCGGTGCAGGGCCGCGCCCAGCATGGGTACCACCGCCAGCACCAGGCTCAGGCAGCACGCGAGGATCAACGCGAAATGTCCGTACTCCGGGATCACGGCGCGGAACTCCCTGGGGTGTCAGTGTCAGTGTCAGTGTCAGTGTCAGTGTCAGTGTCAGTGCCGGTGTCGCGCGCGGCGCGGGCGGCATGGCCGGCTTTCATGGCATCGGCCACTTCGGGCGGAGTGTAGTTCTCATCGTGCTTGGCCAGCACCTGGTCCGCTTCCAGCACCCGTCCGGAACGCAGGTAACCGGCGGCGACCGCCGCTTCACCTTCACCAAAGAGGTCGGGCAGAATCCCGGTGTAGCGCACCGGCAATTCGGCATTGCCGTCGGTGAGGCGAAAATTCACACCGAGATCGCCCGGCGTCCGCGTCAGGCTGCCGCGTACCACCATACCGCCGACCCGGATGCGCACATCACCGGGGACGGAGTCGGCCGCCACCTGACTCGGCGTGTAAAAAAAATTCATGTTCTGGCGCAATGCATAGGTCGCGAGCGCGACGCCGATCGAACTCACCACCAGAATGAAGACCACCACCAGCAGGCGGCGTTTGCGCAGCGGATGCATCAGCGATTTTGCTCCCGCGCGGCCGCCTGGCGCGCCGCTTCGAGGATGGTCCGGCACCGGCGCAGCGGCTGTGCAATCAGCCCGACCAGTACCACCAGGGCAATGCCGTAGGCGCTCCAGACATAGGCTCCGTGTCCGCCCATGGCCAGAAATTCGGTAATGCTGTGAAACTGCGGGCTCAACCTTGCTGCCTCCTCGCGACCAGATCCAGAACCCAGCCGCTGCGGCGCTCGCGTGCCAGGATTTCCGCGCGGGTGTTGAGAATCAGCACCAGCGCGTAAAACACATACAGCCCCACAATCATCACCAGCAGCGGCTTGAACATGTCCGGATGCATGCTGGGGGCCGACGTGAGCCGGATGGTCGCGGGCTGATGCAGGCTGTACCACCAGTCCACGGACTTGTAGATGATGGGAATGTTCACCGTGCCCACCAGCGCCAGCACCGCGCATGCACGGCCGGCGGCTTCCCGACTGGAAAATGCCTGGCGCAGCGCCACCATACCCAGATAGAGAAACAGCAGCACCAGCATGGAGGTGATGCGGGCATCCCACACCCAATAGGTGCCCCAGGTGGGCTTGCCCCAGACGGCGCCGCTGAACAGCGCGACGAAGGTTAGCGCCGCACCGAGCGGGGCCGCTGCCGTCATCACCATGTCGGCCAGCTTCATCCGCCAGATCAGGTGCACGGCGCCGGCCGCCGCCATCACGTAATAGCCCGCGAGCGCCAGAAACGACACCGGCACATGAATGTAGATGATCCGGAAACTGTTGCCCTGGCGTGCATCGGCTGGCGCGTACACCAGCCCCCATATCAGACCCACCCCCAGCAGCAGCGCCGCGGCTACCGCCAACCAGGGCAGCCAGTAACCGCTCGCCCGGTAAAATCCCGGTGGTGATCCCAACCGATGGAACCACTGCCATCTTCTAGCCATCGATCCCCACCCGCAATGCGGCTGCCGCCGCGAAAGGTGCTACCGCCAGCGCCAGCGCGGCCATGGCGCCCAACAGCGCCAGTGGTCCCCCGATGCCGCCACCGGCGACCGCTTGGGTCACCGCACTGGTGCCGAAAATCAACACCGGCACATAGAGCGGCAGCACCAGCAGGGACAGCAGCACACTGCGCCCCCCCAGTGCCACCGTCAACGCACCGCCCACGGCGCCCAGCAGACTGAACACCAGGGTTCCCAGCGCCAGCCCGGCCAGCAGGGGCAGGAAACCCGGCTCCGGCAAGGCAAGCATCAAGCCGAGCAGCGGCGACAGCAGGGTAATGGGCAATCCTATCACCAGCCAGTGCGCCGTCACCTTGGCCAGCACCAGCAACCACAGCGGCTGCGGCGACAACACCAGATACTCCAGTGCCCCATCGACGAAATCCTCGTGAAACAGCGCATCCGCCGCCAGCAGCGTGCCGAGCAGCGCCATGATCCAGACCATCCCGGGCGCGAGCCGCGTCAACAACGCTGGTTCCGGTCCCACCGCCAGGGGTACCAGCGCGGTCACCATGACGAAAAAAATCAGCGGGTTCACCGCCTGCCCGCGCTGGCGCCAGGCGAGTTGCAGGTCGCGGCGCAGCAGCGCGCCAAATCCCGCGGCCAGCCCTGGCAGTGCCGGTGTTTCCACGGTTTACTCCGCCAGCGCCAACTGTTGCACCCCGGACAGTGCCAGCGGTTGATGGCTGCTGAACACCACCGCGCCGCCGACCGCCCGGTGTTGCCGCAGCAATTCCTCGACCTGGGCGGTTCCGTCCCGGTCAATGGCGGTCAGGGGTTCATCCAGAATCCACAGCGTCGCACCGGACAGCGGCAATCGCGCCAGCGCGACGCGCCGCAACAGTCCGGCCGAAAGTTGCGCGCAGGGAATATCGGCCCACTCGGTCAGTCCGAGCCGTGCGAGGGCCGCATCCACCCGCTCCCGGTACTGGGGAAAGAGTCCGCCGAACCAGCGCAGATTCTCGCGCGGCGAGAGCGCCCGTTTCAGTCCCGGGGTGTGACCGATGAACGCCAGCTCCGCAAGATAGCGGCTGCGTTGCCGAGACAGCGGCGCGCCGCGCCAGCTGAGACTGCCCGCCGCGGGCGTCAGCGCGGTGGAGAGGACTCGCAGCAGGGTGGTCTTGCCGGCACCGTTGGCGCCGAGAATCTGGAGGATGTCGCCGCTGCGCACCGCGCCGCACAGACCCGCGAACAGCGGCACATCATTGCGCTCGAAAGTCAGGTCCCGGAATTCGAGCAGCGGCGCCGGCGACACAGGGTACTCCCGATAAAACCGGGCGCATTATGCCGGAATCGGCGCACGCGGAAAAACGCGGCCCCGCGACCAAGTGGAACACCCCGATTCGCCACCCCAGGGTGGCGAATCGGGGCATCGGCGTCAGTCGAGATCCCGTTCGAGGTCGAAATCGTAATCCCGGATCAGCTTTTCGAGACGACGCTGTTCCAGCTTTTCTTCCAGACGCTTGCGGGCTTCCATATCGATGATCAACCGCCGCTTGTCCAGAACACCATGAAACGAATCGCTCTGGTTCTCGAGAAGCCCCGGCTCGATGTCTGTTTCAATCATGCTGCAAAATCCCCTCGCGCAATGGTCCGGCCGGGTATGGGTCCAGCCGGTTGTGGGAGACACGTGCGAAGACGTGCCACGCGCGCACGGTAAGTCCAATCAAACTCTTGGTCAAGAAATTTTATTTCAATAAAATCATCATGTTATATAAATATTCTCAAAAAATACCCAGCTCCTTTACCAATTCCAGGTCAGCGGGATCATCAATATCGGACAGTGCCGGCAACTCGCGCCAGCGCCAGCCCAGGTTTCGCAACCGGTCGCGCGTCTGTTCCAGCACCTGCCCGGTGCCCCAAGCGATGCCCGCGAACAATTGGGGATGGTTGCGCTTGAGTCCCAGCAGCACATAGCCGCCGTCCACGGCCGGCCCGAGTACGGCGTCCACATCGGGGGCAAGCAAGAGATGAAACGCCTGCAACAGGTAGCGCGTCGAAAAAAACGGGCAATCGCTGCCGACCAGCACTACCGGACGGGCGCGCGGCAGCGCCGTCTCGAACGCGTGCCACATCCGCTCACCGAGATCGTCGCCGGCCTGCATTACCGAGGGCGCCAAATCGGCCAGCGCGGTGAAAAACGGATGGGGCGCGCTGATCCACAGTTCCACCGGCGCCAACCGTGCCAACGCCAGCTTGCCGAGCGTATGGCGAACCAGGGTCCGATGCAGCTCGGCACTCTGTTCGCCGGAGAGGACCGGATGCATGCGCGACTTGACCTGTCCCGGCACCGGCGCCTTGGCGAACTGGATCAGCAGCCCCCGGGGATAGTGAAACGCGATGTCCAACAGAATCTCCTGCGCCGTGGTGCTGGCGCCGTTACACGCACGCGACCGACACAGGTTGTTGGCCTTTCCACCGAGCCCTGCAACCCATCCAGAATCCCGCCTCCAACCCGCGCCGGAATCTTCCGCGGGTCATCTTTCAGCAAGCTTTTCCTGCGTGAGTCCGGCGTCGGCATCCGGCAGCCGCAATGTCCCGGTCGCCGGCTTCGCGGTCGCTGGATTCCCGGTCGCTGAAGGAAGCCCCAATTCGGGACAGATCAATCCTCCAAACCCGCGCGTACCGACGGACAAGGTAGCGGATTTTACGTCCATCAGGGAGCTTCCCGGCATTGAAATATTCAATTCATCTAGTATATAAACAATACTATATGTAAAACCTGTTAGAGGAGCTCCCCTTGCAGCCCCACCGGAACGACGGCTTCGGATTTCTGCTGTCCGATATTTCACGCCTGATGCGGCGGGCGTTTCAGAGTCGCCTGCGGGACACCGATCTGACCCTGGCACAGGCGCGCGCGCTGGTGCACCTGTCCCGCCGCGAGGGTCTGCGCCAGGTGGAATTGGCCGAACTGCTCGAAATTCAACCCATCAACGTCGCCCGGATTGTCGATCAGCTGGCCGCCAAGGAACTGGTCGAACGTCGCCCCGACCCGACGGATCGCCGCGCCTACCGGCTTTTCCTCACCCCGCGTGCAGCCCAGCCCCTGGCGAACATCAAGCAGGTGGCCGCCGCGATTCGCGCGCATGCCCTGCGCAATCTGGATCCGGAGCAGGCCGCCCTGGCGGCCAGCGTACTGCAGGCCATCCGCGACAACCTCGCCGCACCCTGATCCTCCCCGATCTTCGACCTTTTTCAGGAATAAAGCGCCATGAGTAGTGTTCCAGTGACCGACGCAGCCAGCACCGCGCCAAACTCGCCAGCCCCCCGCATGGCCTCTCCCATGGCCTCTCGCAGACGGCTCCTGCTGGTGTTCATTCCGCTCGCCGCGGCGGTCGTCGGCTTGTTGGTGTATCTGCACGGCGGGCGCTTCGTCGACACTGATAACGCCTACATCAAGGCGGACAAGGTCCCGGTCAGCGCAGAGATCGCCGGGACCATCAAGGAGGTTTTGGTGCGGGAAAACCAGACCGTTATCGCCGGCGATCCCTTGTTCCGCATCGATGACGCGCCGTTTCAGATCGCCGTCGCCAGGGCCGAGGCGCGACTTCTGCAGACGCGCACGGATCTGCTCGCACTGAAAGCCAGCTACCGCGAGAAGCAGGCCGAGATCGTGCTCGCCCGCACGCGGCTGGCCTTTGCCCGCCGCGATCTGCACCGCCAGGTCGAACTGGCGGACAAGCATTTCGTGTCCAGGTTCCAGGTCGACCAGGCGCAGCAGAATGCCGACATCGCCGCGCAGCAAATCAAGGCGCTGGAACAGGATCTGGCCCGTATCGCCGAGACCCTCGGTGGCGGTCCCGACGTCGCTGTCGAAGCCCACCCCAGCTACCTGTCCGCGCTGGCTGAACTCAGTCAGGCGCAACTGGATCTCGCGCGTATCGAGGTGCGGGCGCCGGCGACGGGTACCGTCAACCGACTGCCGAAGCCGGGTCAATATGTGGACGCCGGGGCAACTGCCATGTCGTTGGTTATCGACGGCAGCCTGTGGATCGAAGCCAACTTTGTCGAGACCGATCTCACCTACGTGCGTCCCGGCCAGCCGGTGAGAATTGAGGTGGACACCTTTCCGGGCGTCGAGTGGACCGGTACCGTCGAGAGCCTGAGCCCGGCCACCGGTGCCGAGTTCGCGGTCATACCGGCGCAAAACGCCTCCGGCAACTGGGTGAAAATCACCCAGCGCGTGCCGGTGCGGATACGCTTCGACAAGGCGGACAACAACGATCATCCACAGGCCAAATTGCGCGCCGGCCTGAGCACCTGGGTTGAAATCGATACCGGACACCGTCGTCGCCTGTTTGGCCAGGGACTGTAGGCCTTAGCGTGAACGCAGAAAGCATTGCCAACAATCGCGGCTTCGTCACCCTCGCGGTGATGCTGGCGACCATCATGCAGGGCCTCGACACCACCATCGCCAACGTGTCGCTGCCGCACATGCAGGGCACCATGGGCGCCACCCAGGACCAGATCTCCTGGGTGCTGACGTCCTATATCGTCGCCGCCGCGATCGCGATGCCGCTGACCGGCTTCATCAGCGCGCGCATTGGCCGCAAGCGCCTGTTCATGCTGGCTGTGGTGGGCTTCACCGTCGCCTCCATGCTCTGTGGCGCGGCCCAGAACCTCACTCAGATCGTCGCGTTCCGGATCATGCAAGGCATATTCGGCGCCAGCCTGGTACCACTGTCGCAGGCGGTTTTGTTGGACACCTATCCACCTCACAAGCACGGCTCGGCAATGGCGATGTGGGGCGTCGGCGTGATGGTCGGCCCCATTCTCGGTCCGACCCTGGGCGGCTGGCTGACGGAGTACTACAACTGGCGCTGGGTGTTCTACATCAATCTGCCGTTTGGCATTCTGGCCTGGCTCGGCCTGGCCGTCGCCGTGCGCGAGACGCCGCTCGACCGCCAGCGTCGCTTCGACATGATGGGCTTTGCCTTTCTCGCCGCGGGTATCGGCGCACTGCAGATGATGCTCGACCGGGGTGAATCCCTCGACTGGTTCGCAAACCCTGAAATCGTCATCGAACTGCTACTGGCCGTGACCTTCCTCTACCTGTTCATCGCCCATATTCTGACGGCGAAGCATCCTTTCGTCGAACTACACCTGTTCAGCGACCGCAATTTCAGCATCGGCCTGATCTGCATCTTCATGGTCGGCATCATCCTGTTTGCCACCATGGCGTTGCTGCCGCCGTTTCTGCAAAACCTGCTGAACTATCCGGTGGTGGATGCCGGCTATCTGCTCGCGCCGCGCGGTATCGGCACCATGTTCGCGATGATGCTGGTGGGCAGATTGTCAGGCAGGGTCGACCCCCGCCACCAGATCGCATTCGGTTTGCTGCTGACCAGTTTTGCGATGTGGGAAATGACCCAATTCAACCTCGACATCTCCCAATGGGATCTGATTCGCACCGGCATTACCCAGGGTTTTGGCCTCGGTTTTGTGTTTGTCCCGATGACCACCATCAGCTTCTCGACGCTGGCCCCGCGCTACCGCAACGATGGCACCGCACTGTTCAGCCTGATGCGCAACATAGGCAGCAGCATCGGCATCTCCATCGTCATCAGTCAGTTGTCGCGCAACACGCAGGCAAACCACGCCGCGCTTGCCGATTTCATCGACCCCTATCGACTCGCAGTCAAACAGGCGGTGGAGGCCGGCACCGTGCAACTCGACTCTGTACAGGGCCTCGCCGCGATCAATGCCGAGGTCACGCGGCAGGCCACCATGCTCGCCTACCTGCAGGACTTCCGCTTGATGATGTGGATCGGCCTGGTGAGCGTGCCGTTGATCTTTTTGCTCCGGGCACCGCCAAAGACCGTCCGCGCGGAACCGCCCATCGTGGCGGAGTGATGCCAACTCGCCGCAAACCGAAGCTGTCCGCCGAACGCGCCCCGCAGCAACCTGAATTACCCACCGAAATCCCACGTTCTGTACCATGCGCGCATCACCGCCAGAATCCGCAGCCGCGCCATGAATCACCCCAAGTCCATCGTCGTTCTCACCGGCGCCGGTATTTCGGCGGAATCGGGTATTCGCACCTTCCGCGATAGCGGCGGCCTGTGGGAGGACCACGACATCGAGGAGGTCGCCACCTACGAAGCCTATGTGCGCAACCCTCGCAAGGTGCTGGAGTTCTACAACGCCCGCCGCCGCGATCTGCAACGCCCGGACATCGCGCCCAACGCCGCCCATCTGGCGCTCGCCGAATTCGAGCGCGACTTCCCCGGCGACTTCCTCCTGATCACCCAGAACGTCGACGACCTGCACGAGCGCGCCGGCAGCCAGCGCCTCCTGCACATGCACGGCGAGCTGCACAAGGTGCGCTGTCAGCGCTGCCACCAGATCTACGAAAGCCGGGAGGATGTCGCGCTCAGCACCCAGTGCCCCTGGTGCATGGCGGCGGGCAAGGTGCGTCCCCATATCGTGTGGTTCGGGGAAATGCCCCTGCACATGGACGAAATCCATGTACGGCTGTCCGAGTGCGACCTGTTCGTCTCTATCGGAACTTCGGGCAACGTCTATCCTGCGGCCGGCTTCGTGGAACTCGTGCACCAGCGTGGCGCCACCACCGTCGAACTGAATCTGGAACCCTCGCTCGGCGAAACCCTGTTCCGGGAGCGTTACTACGGTCCGGCGAGCAAGGTGGTACCCGAGTTCCTGGATCGCCTGCGCGGGAACTGATCGCGCTGCGCCGCCTCCAACAGGCTTCTCCAGTGCAAGGAAGTGGACCCATGAACAGGCGCATCGCACGGACAGTCGTGCTGGCGCTCGCCGCCGGCGCCATCGCCGGAGGTGCGCTGGTCGCTGCGGCCGCGGAGCCCGCGCGCGCCATCTTTGCCGGTGGCTGTTTCTGGTGCGTCGAAGAGGCATTCGATGAAGTCCCCGGTGTCATCGCCACCAACCCCGGCTATACCGGTGGGACCCTGCCCAATCCCACTTACGAACAGGTATCCGCCGGCGGCACCGGCCACGCCGAAGCGGTGGAGGTGCTCTACGACCCGCAACGGACCAGTTATCGGAAACTGCTCGCGGTATTCTGGCGCAACATCGATCCCCATGATGCTGGCGGCCAGTTCTGCGACCACGGCAACCAGTACCGCAGCGCCATTTTTGTCGTCGACGCCGAACAGCGCCGGCTCGCCGAGGAAAGTCTGCGCACGCTGGCGACCAGCGGCCTGCTGGGCGCACCCATCACCACCCAAATCACCGCCGCCGGCCCGTTCTACGCGGCCGAGGAATACCACCGCGATTACCATCTGAAGAATCCCGCGCGCTACAAGTTCTACCGCTGGAACTGCGGGCGCGATCAGCGCCTCAAGGCGCTGTGGGACGGCATCGAGACGCTGCCGTTCGAGGTCAATTGACCACCAGCATCTCGGTCGTCATGCGGTGCAGGATGCGCTCCGCGGTATTGCCCAGGACCATGCCCTTGAGGCCCTTGTTGGCGACGCTGCCGATGACCAGCAGGCCATCCGCCGCCAGTTCGGTGACGACGTCCTCCACCCGGCCGGTCTCCACGCGGCCGGCGTCGGCGTGCAGACCTATGCGTTCGAGGAGGGTGCGCTGCGCGGTGCGGGCCCGTTCGGTCAACTCGGTGACAATCCGCTCACTCCCGGGCACGGCGACCGGACTCGCGTAGAGCAACGCGGGATCGGGCACCACGGTGACCACGGTCAGGGGGACCGCGTGCGCGCGTGCAAAAGCCGCCGCCGCATCGAGCACCCGCTCCGATATCAACTCCTGCTCCGTCCCTTCACTCAGCGCATCCACCGCCGCGATCACGCTCAGGATCGGCTTCGGCACCCCCGGCAGCAGGAGCACCGGACAGGGCGCCTCGCGCAACAGGTGCCAGTCGTCGGCGCGGTGAATCAGGTTTGCCAAGACGCCGCGACGGCTGGCCGACATCAGGATCAGCTCCGCACCGATCAGCTCGGCGCGCTCCACCACGGCGCGATAGACTCGCTGGCACCAGACCACTTCGCCCGGATCGTCGCCGCGCAGCGCATCGAGCCGCTCGCGCTCGGCCCTCAGGATCTGCTCCTGGATGCCGCCGAACGCGGTTGCATCCATGTAATTCTCCAATTCACGCACCTGCGCATGCACCGGGCGCAGCACCTCGCAACGGGTGTGCAGCCGCTGTGCCAGATAGCGTGCCCGCGCCAGCACCCGGTCGGCGTCGTCCCAGCTGGCGATTACCGCAAGTAGCTTTTTCATGTCCATTCACCCTGCTGGCTGTCGATCCGCTGAGTTTAACGACAAACGCCGGCCGGGCGCGCGACGCATCGGCGCCCGTGATCCAGCGTGATTGACGCACGTCATGGCGCCAATGGGCGCCGGGGCCCAGAGTCATGCCCGGACCCCGGCACCACGATCAGCGCCCCCCATGACCATTACCCTGCCCACCGAGCAACCGACGGCGCGCCCGGATATCCTTTCCGCGCCGCCCGCACCGACCGCGTTTGATGCCGCGGTGCTGCCTTGGTATTGCGAACAAAAACACAGCAACCCCACGCTGCGCGACCGCGTGCCCGCAGCGGACGGCGGCCGGATCGGCATCAATATCCAGTGCCCGCGCGATACCGTCGATGATTACGTCGGGCTCATTTGCCGCGAAGCGGAACTCGCCCGCGCCCTGCTGCCGGAGTCGTGCGCAGTGACCACCCTGTGGCTGCGTGGCAACCCGTCACGCCAGTTCTCGCCGGAAGCAGTCACCGAACTGATCTTTCGCCTCAACAACCAGTTCCCGCTCACGGTCCCGGGCGCCGCGCGCGGCGTCGAACTGTCCGCGCCCGCCCTCAGTGCCGAACGCCTCGCACTGCTCGCGGGGCTGGGCTTCAACCGCATCGGGCTGCGCGTCGACGCCACCCTGGGCAGCGACGAGCGCAGCCTCGGGCGTATCGACGCCATGCAGCGCCAGCTCGCCGACTTTGCCTCGCTGACGGTGAACTACGAGGTGATCTTCGGCAGCCAGTCGCACCCGCGCTATCTGGCGCGGGTGCTGGCCGCGCTGCGCGGCTTTCCCGCCGCGTCGATCGCGCTGAAAGATGCCCGCGAAGGGATGCCCCAGGCGCTGGAGGACCGTCGCGAGGTTGGCAGCCTCCTGGACAGCACCCTGGCTGCGATGGCCGCCGCCGGCTGGCACACGTTCGGCAATCACCTGTACGCGCCGCCGGACAGTCCGCTGGCGCGGGCGGGCACGGCGGGACCGCTGCGGCTGACGCCCTGGGGGCCGCAGCCGGCAGAGCACCGCCTGTGGCTCGGTCTGGGTATCGGCGCCTTTGGTTATCGGCACCCGGCTTATTACCGCAACACCACTTCCGCCGCGGATTACCAGGCCGCGTTGCGGCGCCGGGAATTGCCCGACAAGGTGATCTACCGGGTTCCGGCGCATCTCGCGCAGGCACTGGATGCAACGCAATCCCTGTTATGTCACCATGAAGTAGCGCACAACGCCGCCCCGGAGTTCTGCGAACAACTGCTTCGCGACGCTCTGCTGGCGATCACAAAGGACAGCTACAAACTAACCACCAGCGGGATCCATCAGCTCAGCACCATTGTTCACCGCTTGCGCCAGCAAGCTGCATCGGGAGATGATCATGGAACCACGCAAAACCGTGCCCGTCGTGACCGATAATTCCTGTCCCCACCGACACAATGTCAACTGCGGCGATTGCCGCATGAAGGCGCTGTGCCTGCCGCTGGCGCTGGAGCTGGACGAGGTGGAACAACTGGACCGCATCATCCAGCGCGGCCGCCCTTATCAGCGCGACGAGCACATCTACCGCGCCGGCGATGCGTTCCATGCGGTGTACGCCGTGCGCAGCGGCGCGATCAAGACCTTCGCAATGACCGATCAGGGCGTCGAACAGGTCACCGGGTTTTATCTCCCCGGCGAGATTTTCGGCATGGACGGTATCGCCCATACCCACCACATCAGTTCCGCGCTGGCGCTGGAGACGGCGGCGGTCTGCGAAATTCCGTTCAACCGGCTGGAAGACCTGAGCATCGCGCTGCCCAGCCTGCAGCGGCATTTCTTCCAGTTGATGAGCCGGGAAATCATCAACGACCAGCGCCTGGTCGCCCTGATCGGCAAGAACAGCGCCGATGAGCGTCTGGCGACGCTGCTGATCAGCATTTCCACGCGCAACGCCAAACGCAATCTGTCCGAGCAGCGCTTCCGGCTGCCCATGTCCCGCGCCGACATCGGCAACTATCTCGGCCTCACCGTCGAAACCGTGAGCCGGGTGTTCAGCCGCTTCCAGAAACAGCGCCTGCTCAAGGTCGACAAGAAGGAAATCGAGATTCTGGATCTGGGCGGCTTGCAGGAACTGGCAAACGTTTGAGGCGGCGCGCGCCGCGGCACTCCTTTCCGCTCATTCGCAGCTTGTTGAAAAACGTCGCGAGGCGGCCAGCTGCGAGGCGCACGGCGCGCAGCGACCGAGACATATCCGATAGATAGGCGAGGGAGCGAGCACCGCGCAACGAAGCAGATGGCTGTCGCAGCAGTTTTTCAACAAGCTGTTAGATCCGTGCGGCGCTGCGCGGCTGGAGTTCGGCCAGCGCTGCCGCCAAGCCCGGGCGCCAGTCGTTGCCCAGCCCTTCCAGCACCTGCGCCAACCTGGCACTGGATAACCGCGCATTGCGCGGGCGCACCGCAGCCGTGGGATATTCGGCGGTGGTGATGGGCCGCACTTGTGGCGCACGCATCAGCACACCGAACCGCACCGCTTCCGCAAAAATCGCCTGCGCAAACTCGTACCAGCTCACATGCGGGAAACCGCCGAAATGGTAGATGCCTCCGGCCAGCGGTTCAGCTTCCAGCCTCCGGCGGATGAGTCGCAGCAGCACCCGGGCGATGGCCGGCGCATAGGTGGGTCCGCCCCGCTGATCGGCGACGACCGCCAGCGACGCGCGCTCGGCGCCCAGCTTCAACATGGTTTTCAGAAAATTGTGTCCGAACTGGCTGAACACCCAGCCGGTCCGCAGGATCAGCGCGTCCGGGTCCGCCGCCCGCACGCGCTGCTCGCCGGCAAGTTTGGTCCGCCCGTAGACACCGAGCGGATGCGTCGGGTCCAGTTCCGTATAGGGTTCGGTCTTGTACCCGTCGAACACATAATCCGTGGAGACATGGAACAGCGCGATGCCCCGCGCGCGGCAGGCCTGTGCGAGCACCTCGGGACCGAGCGCGTTGGCGCGCGCGGCGGCGGCCGGCTCGGATTCCGCGCGGTCCACGGCGGTGTGGGCCGCCGCGTTCACCACCGCCCGCACCGGACTCGCATCCAGGAACCGTGCGACCGCGTCGGCATCGGCGATATCGAGCGCGGCATGCTCAGCGAAGATCAGCCTGATGCCGGCGGCCAGCGCCTCCGGAGCCAGCCAGCGGAAGGATTGCCCCAACTGACCGTTGGCCCCGGTCACCAGCACGGACGCGAGCGCCGCGCCCGTCATCGACTTGCGCCGAGCAGCGCGTCGAGGGTCGGGTAGCAACTGTCCTTGGCGGACAGCACCGGATCGCGCACCGGCCAGTCGATGCCCACGCGGGGGCAATTCCAGGCCAGGCCGCCCTCATCCGAGGGATCGTAATAATCGGTGCATTTGTAGACGAAGTCCGCCTCCGTGCTCAGCACGCAAAAGCCGTGGGCATAGCCCGGCGGTATCCAGAGCTGGTGGTGATTGGTATCGCTCAACTCCACACCGACATACCGGCCGCAGGTGGGCGACGCCGGATTGATGTCCACCGCCACATCGAACACCGTGCCCCGCGTCACGCTCACCAGCTTGCCCTGGGGTCGGGTGCGCTGAAAATGCAGGCCCCGCAGCACCCCCTGCTGCGAGCGCGAATGATTGTCCTGGACGAAGGGCAGCGCGATACCGGCCAGCGCGCGGTAGCGCTCGGCGCTGAAGGTCTCCAGAAAAAATCCGCGCGTGTCGCCGAACACGCGGGGCTTGATCAGCAGCACGCCGGGCAGCGCGGTCGCGATCACTTCCACCCGTTGGCCTCCTCCTCGGCCAGCCGCAGCAGATACTGACCGTAGCCGGTGCGACCGAGCGCCTGTCCCTCGGTCGCGAGCTGCTCCCGGGTCAGCCAGCCATTGTGGTAGCCGATTTCCTCCAGGCAGGCGATCTTGAGCCCCTGGCGGTGTTCGACCGCCTGCACGAACATGCCGGCTTCCAGCAGGCTTTCGTGGGTTCCGGTGTCGAGCCAGGCGAACCCCCGGCCCAGCAGCTCCACATGCAGGTCTCCGCGCGCCAGATAGGCGCGATTCACGTCGGTGATCTCCAGCTCGCCGCGCTGCGACGGCAGGATCCCGCGCGCGATGGCAATGACATCGTTGTCGTAGAAATACAGCCCCGGCACCGCGTAACGGGAGCGGGGTTTGGCCGGCTTTTCCTCGATGCTGACCACACGGCGTCCGGCGTCGAATTCCACTACACCGAAACGTTCCGGATCGGTGACGTGATACCCGAAGATGGTGGCGCCGCGCTCCCGCTCCACCGCGACCCGCAGCGTTTCCGAGAAATGATGTCCGTAAAAAATATTGTCGCCCAGCACGAGACACACATTGTCGGCACCGATGAAATCCGCGCCGATGATGAAAGCCTGCGCCAACCCTTCCGGACGCGGCTGTTCGGCGTACTGCAAGCGCACACCGAAGCGACCGCCATCGCCCAGCATGCGGCGAAAGCCCGGCAGATCATCCGGCGTCGAAATCACCAGAATGTCGCGGATCCCGGCCAGCATCAGCACCGACAGCGGGTAGTAGATCATCGGCTTGTCGTAGATCGGCAACAGCTGCTTGGACGCCCCGAGGGTGATGGGGTGCAGCCGGGTGCCATTGCCCCCGGCCAGTACGATGCCCTTGTACCGCGTCATGTTTCGCTCTCTTGATGGCTTGTGCCCAAGGGCAAAACCGGGTGAATCCGCCGATCCGGCGCGCGAGTGAAGCAGCGGCGCGGGGAAAGTGCGGCATTGTGGCTCAGAGCTTGTTGTCTCCCAATCGTTCCAGCCGGTAGGCCCCCGAGAGCACCCGCTGCCACCAGTCACGATGGTCCAGATACCAGCACAGAGTCTTGCGCAGCCCGGTGGCAAAGGTCTCCCGCGGCACCCAGCCCAATTCCCGCGCGATTTTACCCGCGTCGATCGCGTAGCGGCGGTCGTGACCCGGACGATCGTCCACACGAGTGACGAGATCGCGGTAACGCGCCACGCCCGGCGGCTTCGCCGGCGCCAGTTCCTCCAGCAGATCGCAGATCGTCTCCACCACCACCAGGTTGCGCTGCTCGTTGTGGCCGCCGATGGCATAGGTTTCGCCCACCCGGCCCCGGGTCAGCACCTGATACAGCGCGCGGGCATGGTCGTCCACATAGAGCCAGTCCCGTATCTGGCCGCCGTCGCCGTATACCGGCAGCGGCCGGCCCGCCAGCGCGTTCAGGATCATGTGGGGAATCAGTTTCTCGGGAAACTGGCGCGGCCCGTAATTGTTGGAGCAGTTGCTCACCACCACGGGCAGGCCATAGGTGCGCCCCCAGGCGCGCACCAGATGATCGCTGCCCGCCTTGCTCGCCGCATAGGGCGAACTGGGCGCATAGGATGTCGCCTCGGTGAAGGGCGCGGCGTCCGGTGCCAGATCGCCGTACACCTCGTCGGTGGAAATGTGGTGAAAGCGAAAGGCCGCGCGCGCCGCGGGATCGAGCCCGGCCCAGTACTCCCGCGCCGCTTCCAGCAACACACCGGTGCCCAGCACATTGGTGGCGATGAATTCCGCCGGTGCGTCGATGGAGCGATCGACATGGCTCTCCGCCGCCAGGTGCATCACCGCGGTGGGGCGAAAAGCGGCGAACACCGCGCGCAGCGCCGGGCCATCGCCAATGTCCACGCGGCGAAAATCGTAGCGCGGCGAGCCGGCCACATCCGCGAGCGACTCCGGATTGCCCGCATAGGTGAGCTTGTCCAGATTCATCACCCGGACCGAGGTCTCCGCCAGCAGGAAGCGCACCACGGCGGAGCCGATAAAGCCGGCGCCGCCGGTGACCAGAATGCGTTCGCCCGGATCAGCCGCCGTCACCGGTGCCACTCCTCCGGGCAGGTCGCCCGCCAATCGGCCAGGGCCGTCTCCAGCGTGTAGCGAAAGGGATAATCGTGCGCGCGCAGATAGCCCGGCACGATATCGTTGGCCGCCACCAGCTTGCGAATGCGCACCGGGCTGAAGGGATGCGCGATACCCAGCGGCCGCGCCACCAGATCCAGCAGCCAGCCCGCGGTCAGCAGCAACCCGTAGGGCAGGCTCGGCACCCGCCGCTCGACGCCGGCCACGGCGCAGATCGCCGCGACGTAATCGGCGAGCGCCGGCGCCGGATACAGGGTCGCGTTGAACAGTATCACCGCCTCCCCCGTCGCATCCTGGCGCTCCAGCCCCCACCACAGTGCCGCGCACAGCTCGCGCACATAGATCCCCGCCTTGCGGGTGCCCCGATTGCCCGCGTAGAAAAAATACCGGCCGAGCACCGCCCGCACCAGCCGCGACACATTGCCGCCCTCCCCCGGCCCGAACACCACGCCGGGCCGCGCAATCACCAGTCGCCGCCGGGAATCGCCGGCCTGCCAGGCACGGTGAATGTACTCGGCGACCAGCTTGGAACCCCCATAGGCGGTCGCCGGCACCGGCAGCGACTGTTCGTCGCGCCGCGAGGTTCCCGGGCCGTAGGGCGAGATGGAACTGGTAAACACCATGTGCGTGCAACCCACCCGCGCCGCCCAGGCGCACACCTGCTCGGCACCGCGCACATTGGTGTCGTAATACTCGGCATCCGCATGCCCCGGCTCGCGATGCACCGCCGCGAAATTGCCAATCAGCGCCACCGGCTCCGGCGGCACCCAGGCGAAGGGCTCGCGCACGTCCGCCGCAATGCATTCAATGGCGGGATCGCCGCTCAATTGCCGCCGTCGCCAAGGGCTCGCGATGGCCGCCACTGGCTGCCGGTCGACCAGATACACCTTGCGAAAATGGCCGCCATCCACGAGAAACCGTGCAAAAAAACCGCCGATAAAGCCGGTGCCGCCGAACAGCACGGCGCAGCCGGCCGCGCGGGCGCACATCCCTGTTTCACTCATGGTCGCTGTTTCACTCATGGTCGCTTTTCGTCTCGCATCGGTGGCGCCGGAATTACAGCATGGAGTGGAATTCTACGTTCTCGGCCGGGTTGCGATGCCGACACCGGACCGACCCCGGGCTGGCATCGCTATCGGGCGCTGCCGGTAACCGCCGGGACGCGATGCCTCCCGGCCCTAACGTCCCGCGATCTGCGCATAAAGCTCGCGGTGGGCGGCGGCGATCACCTCCCAGGCCTGGCGCTTGACCCACTCGCGCCCCGCCCGGCGCAGGTTTGCCTCCGCGGTCGGGTCCGCGCGCAACACCTGCACCTGGGCGAGGGCGTCCGCGGGGCCGGTCGCGAACCGCACCGCCGACTCCAGACCGGGCGGTGTCTGTGGCCCGCGATTGGTGATCACCACCGCACCGTTCCCCAGCGCGGCCAGCAAGGTGCCGCGGCGCTCCGAGGCGCCATCCGGATAATGCAGATACAGAAATCCGGTCTCCGCCAGGCGCTGCGCGACCGCTTCGTCGCTGCGGCCGAGATCCCAGATCAGGCGCGGCAGTTTCCCGGCAGCCTGCCGCATCTGTTCGCAGTACGCGCTCTGCCCGAGCGGAATCGCGCCCAGCACCCGAAAACCCAGCTGCGGCGCCGCGTCCGCCGCGAGCCGGGCCAGCGCGAGAAAGGGTTCCAGGCCCTTGTCGGGCCGGATCAGTCCGAAATAGCAGACTTCGTCCATGTCCGGTGACTTTCGTGCCATCACCCAGGGAATATTGGAACCGATGGGAATGACATGACTGCGGCCCCGGCTCCAGGGATACCAGCGCCCAAAGGCCGCGCGCTCGAAGGCGTTGGTGAATACCAGCGCGTCGGCGCGGCTGAACGCCAGTGCGGCGATCCGGCGCAGCAGGTGCGCCTGGGAGAACTCGTGCAGGGTTACCACAGTGCGGCAGCGCGGCAACTGCGCCACCCGGTGGGGCATCAGCGAACTGCCGTAGCGCGCCATCGGATACTGCACATGGACGATATCGGGTTTGAGGGCACGCGCCTGTGCGGCCACCGCGCAGGCCGAAAGCCGACCATTGCGCTCGCCGCGCGCGATGGTCACGCGGACCCCCAGCTCCTGCAATGCGGCGGTCAGGCGCAGCACATACTCCATCACGCCGCAGGGTCCACCCTGCTCGGGAGCCAGCAGAAGAACCTTCACCGGCGAGACGTTCGCCGCCGGGTGCCAAGGCGTCCCGCGGCCGTCCCTACACCGCCCGGCGATACCGTCACCATCGCGCCCCGCGCCTGTCGCAACCCGCGCATCCACGGGAGCGATCCCATCAGGAATGGCGCTGCCGCAGACCGCAGACCAAACCCCGAATCACCGCCCGCGCACGACCGAACTCGCCGCGCAGCAGCCGGTTGCAAAAGCGCAGCGACCCACCCACCAGGACCGCGGGCCAGGGATGCTTCGCGTAGCGAAACATGAACCGCACCGCGGACTGATTGAAATGCCGGTCCTTCTGGCGCAAACGGCGCTGCGACGCGCCCGGCGCCCGGTGCAGCACCCGGCTGCCGGACGCGACCGCCAGCCGCCAGCCCTGTTCACGCAGGCGATAGCACAGGTCGGTCTCCTCCCAGTAGAGGAAATACCCCTCATCCAGAAGACCCACTGCTTCCAGAGCGCGGGTTCGCAGCAGCAAACTGGCCCCGGTCAGGTAATCGAGCTCGGCGTCCGCCACCTGCGCCCGCGTATGGGATGGCCGCCCGAACCGCAGATCGACCCGACCACCGCCCCAGGCCAGCAGCCGGCGGGGGTTCTCGCGATCGCAGATCAACGACCCCACCGCGCCGACACCGGCATCCGCCTCGGCCAGTTCGACCATCGCGGTCAATGCCTGCGGGTCCGCCCGGGTATCGCTGTTGAGCAGCCAGACATAGTCGGCACCCAGGGCCAACGCGCGCCGGATACCCACATTGCAGCCCCCGGCAAACCCCAGGTTCGCGCCGGTCTCCACCAGATCGATGTCGGGACAGACCTCCGCAATGCGGGCCACGGAGTCATCACCGGAACCGTTGTCCACGACCAGGACGCGAAAATTGGGGTAGGTGAGCTGCCGCAACGACTCGACACAGCGGAGCGTGTCGTCCGCGCCGCGCCAATTGAGCGTTACGATGCAAACCAGTGGTGCCATTGACTTTCCAAGCCCGCCAACCGACGCGACCGTGACGCCACCGCGCGCCGCTCGTCAGCACAAACGCGGCATTTTACCGGCGCGGCGCCACAAAAGGCAGACCGACTTATCCCCACCAAGATGTCCCGGCCAAGGCGTCCAGCCCAGCCTGTGCCCGAAGCCCAGGATCGCGCCGGACTGTCCGGACCCGATCAGGGGACGCACCGAAAGATTCATGATGTCCGAAACCTGCTTGGTCTGCTACGAGAGCCCGGGTTGGGGTCCTTTGCCCCGGGGAGGAGAGCCGTGCGCTGTCGAGGGGTAATCCGGGCTCGCTTGCGACCAGACCACCGGGTGCAACCCGGCGCTCCAGACGCGGCGCCCTGGTCAGCCGCGAGGCATTCGCAGTCCGGCCTGCCACTCGCGCCAGCAACGTGCGATCAAAGCCTTCAGTTCCGCGCGAAACCGCTCCGCCGCGAAGCGTTCCGCGTGGCGGCGGATGGCGACCGGATCGAAGCGGGCTTCATTCGCCTCGAACAACGCCAGCGCCGCAAGCAGGGATTCCGCAGTCTGCTCGGGGAAAAACACGCCGGTCGGCGCGCGGCTCTGGCCCGTAGCGGGGGCGGGATAATGATCGCCGCCGGTCCCGCGCATGGGGTGAACACTGCCGCCACGCGCGCCAGCCTCCACGGATACCGCGACGTTGCGCTGCACGTATCCGGCGTCAGCGTCCGCCATGGCCCCTGCCTTCGCTACCGGTGCATTGCCAGCGCCGATTTGCTCCAGGGCAATCACGGTTTCCGTGACACCGCCTTTGCCGAAGGCGATGACCGGCGCACCGCAGGCCTGCGCCTCGACCGGGATGATCCCGAAATCTTCCTCGGCGGCGAAGATGAACGCCCGGGCGCGGCGCATGTGATCCCGCAACACCTCGGCCGGCTGATAGCCCAGAAACTGGACATTCGGCGGCGCCCGCCGACGGATGCGCTTGAGCGCCGGCCCTTCACCGATCACCACCAGGCGCTGATCGGGACGCTGTCCGAACGCTTCGACGATAAGATCCATGCGCTTGTGAGGCACCACCCGCGAGGCGGTCAGGTAGAACTCGCCGGTGCGTTCGCCCGGCCCACCGGGTGTGAACATATCAATATCGACCGGCGGATAGATCACCGTGGCATCGCGGCGGTAAATCTTGTGAATGCGCCGGGCGATGAACGCCGAATTGGCGATCATGTGATCGACACCATTGGCGGTCCGCTGATCCCAGATCCGCAGACCATGCAACTGCCAGCGCGCGAGCCAACTCAAGAGTCCGCGCTCCAACCCGCTCTCGCGCAGGCACTGATGCTGCAAATCCCAGGCGTAGCGCATGGGTGAATGGATGTAGCTGATGTGAAGTTGATCGGGCCCGGTCAGCACCCCTTTGGCTACCGCATGGCTGCTGGAAATGACCAGATCGAACCCCGAGAGGTCCAGCTGTTCCATGGCCAGCGGCATCAACGGCAGATAGTGCCGATAGAACCGCCGCGCGAACGGAAATTTCTGGATAAACGACGTCTGTACCCTGCGGTCCCGCAAAAAGCCGCGCTGCTCCGGCCGCACACAGTCGATCACCGCAAACAGCGTCGCCTCGGGATAGAGCCGGAGGATCTCTTCAAGGACACGTTCGGCGCCGGCAATCTGGGTCAGCCAATCGTGGACCACGGCAACTTTCATAGATTTTTCACCGTTCTGATTGACCTGGCCTCAGCCGCACCTTTCGGGATCGCAACACTATCGCAACATCATCGCAACACCCGGGCACCGGGAACCAGATACTTATTGTATTCGCCGCCCGCCCCCAACGTCAGACCCTGGGTTCGCACGCCGACCCAACCGAGCACTCTGAAAAGTTCACTGCCGCCGCTCGACCGAGCGCGCAAACGACGCACCCGAGGATCGACCCGTTGCAGGCGCGACACATCCAGCAGCTTGCGCGCCGCACCTGCGCCACCAGCTCGGCGATGGGAAAGCTGGTCTCCATCAGAATCCGGCCCAGCGCCGACACACGTCTGGGCGCGGGCACCCCGATTCCATTCAGCGTTTCGCGGCGAAACCCACGGCCCCGGTGCTCCGGAAATACCGCCCACTCCGGATAATTACGCGAGCCCACCACCACGTCCACCTCGTGCCCGCGTGCCCGCGCGGTCGCCGCGGGCGGTCATGTCGTTGGCGGCGGGTTGGGTAAAACCCAGATCCGTCATCGGCAGATAGGCCGGAATGGCGAACAGCATCAGCCATTCGCCGTACAACTGCACGCTCTAGGCATGGAGCAGGATGGGCACGCCCGCCAACTACACGATGATGGTGACGATCTGGCCGAAGGTATTGGTGCCCAGGCCGTACAGGATGCGCTGACGGACGGTCGTTGTAAGTGCTGGCGCGGGCGCCGAGTGATCAATCATGCATGTGTTGTTTGTGGGCCGTTGCGGCGGCCTGCCGCGATCATTCCCCCCCGGCAGGACTCCCACCCAATCGGCCCGGGGACGGGCCTCCTACAGGGGCGCGATCAATAAGCAATGCGGTCCCTCAGTACCTGCATCGCGGTGAGGAAGATGATCCTGAGGTCGAGCCACAGGCTCCAGTTGTCGATATACCAGAGATCGTGCTCGACACGGCGCTCCATCTTATCCAAAGTATCGGTCGGGCCACGGTAACCATTGACCTGAGCCCAACCAGTGATACCGGGCTTCACGCAATGCCGCCACATGTAGGCCTCTACCCGGTGCTTGTAGTACTCATTGTGGGCCAGGGCATGGGGACGGGGGCCGACGATGGACATTCTGCCCTGCAATACATTGATGAACTGCGGCAGCTCGTCCAGACTGAAGCGTCGCAAGAACGCACCGAACCTGGTGATGCGCGGATCATCGCTGGAGGCCTGGGTAACAGTGCCCTCCGGTTCCTCGTGCAATACCATGGTGCGAAATTTGTATACCTTGATGGGTTTGCCGTCACAGCCGTTGCGGCGCTGCTTGAACAACACCGGGCCTGGCGAACTGAGCTTCACGCCGAGAGCAATCGCCAACATCAGCGGGCTGATCAGCGCCAGAATGACCGCGGCCAACACCCTGTCCTCGATTGCCTTGAGGATCCGGTTGATGCCCTGCATGGGGCTGACGTTGAGGTCCAGGACGGCCATCCCTGCAACCTCTGAAATGGCGGGATTCAACAACCGGAAATCCTCGATACTCGGCACATAGCGGATGCCCACGGTGCTGTAGCGCAGCTGGTCGAGCAGTTCCGGGATGCGGTGTTCGCTACCCGCCGAAAGGGTCAGCCATACCTCGGCGACCGACTGCCGCTCAACAAAATCGAGGAGTCTGGCCAGCGGATACGCCGGAATCTGGCCACACTTCTCGACAGGAGGCCGTCGAGCTTCGTAAAACAATGCGGCAATCTCCAGGCCACTCCAAGCGGATTCCTCCAGTCGCCGGGCGACCGCCGCGGCTTGAGGCCCGGAACCGACGAGGACGATGCGACGCAGATTCCAGCCGCGTTTTCGCGTTTCCCGCAGGGTGACTGCCAGCACGCCCCGCACCGCTACCAGTGCCAGACCGCCGAGCCCCAACCAGAGCGCCATCCAGCCCCTCGAAAAAAGGACGTTGGTCTTGGTGGCCACACCCAACACCATCAACGCCCCACCGACCAGCAGCCATGCGAGCAGCAGCTGGCGCAGCTGCGCCGAGGTAGGACGGCCGCGCCAGGAGTCATAGATACCGAGTGCGGAAAAGGTGATCAGCGTGAGCAGAACCCCCAGTAGCACGGCGATCTGGTAGCGCTGTGGCAATCCCCAGCTTTCCAGATGGATGGCGTAGGCAATCCATCCGGCCACGACAACCACTATCGCATCAAGAGCCCGCGTAACTCCCGAGAGCACACTGAAACGTTCACGAAAACGACTTCTTCTCAGCATGAGCCCCTGCACACAGACGGGCGCCAGAGGTTCCAGCGGACCCCGAACGAGGATGAACTCCATCGCCCGAGCGTGGTCCGGAGAGCATGATGACCTGCCACTCCGTTGCCCTTCCCCGTCTGTAGCGCTTTCATGAGATCTCATCCAGCTACCCTTTTCTTTTTTTATTTTACGGCATCGGCCATTTCGGCTGCGACGGGCTCGCTGCTCATCTCGTCGAGCGCGATCCGAAACCGGTCACGAAATTCAAGGCCAAAGGCTGCGAGTAGACCCAGGAAGCCACCCAAGAGAATTCCGAGCGTCACAATGGCCGCCCTGGACCGGCCAACGGACTCCAGGGATTTCAAGCCCGTAACCACTACCGGGCTCCAGGGGGTTTCGCATTCTCAGATTCAGCCGTTGAATGGCCGCGTCCTGGATGCCTTGCTGGCATTGGTTGTCGCGCAGCTTGTTATTCAAGTCATCCCGGCGCTGTGCGAGTCCAATTTGAAACCTCTCCTCGAAGTCTACCGACCGAGCGCGGTGCTGCTGAACCTCGTTATCCAGAATCAACAGGGTCATGGCCCGAGCTTCGTCGTTGGCTTCCCGTATCGCCTGAGCGCGATTCCTTAGGGACGCGTCGATCAACGAGTTGGTGTCCTTGATCTGCTGGCGCAGCAAATTGCCGGTAAGGTCCAGGCGTTTGAGATCCGCGAGCAGAAACCTCTCGTGGTCTATCAATTCATCCAGAACGGGTAGCGCCTGCTGTTTTTCCAGCTCTATACCGCTGCGCATCCGGTTGAACATCCGACTGTGGCCATCGATCAGCGCCGCGACCACCTGCTTCTGTACTTGCCGATGATTCGGCTCCTGGGCTGCTTTACCCTCCGACTCCAGAATGATCATCTGGCTGTCTTTGGGCACCCGGGCATCGACCTTGAATTTTTTCGCCTCATCGCCAGGCTGCTCTCGGTAGTCTCGTAACGCTAGCGGGATGTAGCTCTCGGAAATCTTGGCGAGTATTGCGAGCGGCGGTTCTATGGGAACTGTTTTGCCGTTCTAGACGTGGGAGCCCAATTCGACGGTCGTGGTGTATGCGCATTGACTGGAGAACAACAACGCGAATAGCACTCCGAGTGCGACCGCCGCCACGGTCGTCAGTACTGCCCGACGCCGGCGCCAAAGTACCAAGCCGAGGCCCACCAAGCTGATTTCATCGCTCTGTCCGCCGTCGGTGGGCATCGGCGCGCTTTCGCTGGGCTGTGCAGTGCGACTCACGGACACGGCGGGACGCCCTGCCAACCCGTACCGCTTCGCGCTCACCTATATGTATGTATGCGCTATGTGCACCGGGCGCACTTGATGCGCCTGATCCAATCAGGTACCCCGCACCAGACGTCGCCGCGAAGTCCTGGCGACCCTGATCGGGCGCCGGGACTGTACGCTACCGGGCGCGCCCGGGGCAACCGGACCATCGCGCCCGTCCCGCGGCTCGCGACCGGCGAAGTTTGCCAGCACCCGGTGGATTGCTGGGCGTTCACGGACGCAGAAAACGAGAGCCATGTCACAGATATGGTGTAATTCCCGGCGCACATCCTCTGCGGAACCGGTGTTCGCCATTGCGCGGCGACTGACTGGCTGTCGACCGGGGTCAACCCCGGGGGCGGCAGCCCATGTGGGCGAAAGCGTTCGTTCATTGCGCCGCCGCCGGTTCGCGGCGGGCGATCTGAGCCAGCAAGGACCAGTTCTGGCCTTGGCCCGGATCCGCAAGGACGGAACGGCTCTCGGCACGGCTGCGGCGCACGGCAGGCTGCGCGGTAACGACAGTCGCTGTCACGGACCGGACTCGATACCCAGATGGGTCGCGGCGTAACGCCGCATCAAGACGTAGTCGGCGTGCATGTGGTCCGTGAACCGGCACGCCCGTTCGAGAGCGACCGCGAGATCGTCGGGCTGGTCGATGTATTCGTGAACCAGCCGGTTGCGCAGACGACGCATTGCAAACCAGGGCTCGGCCGCCGACACCAGTCCCAGGCGCTCCATGCGACCCAGGTTGTCGATCGCAGCCATCACCGGCTCGCCGGCCGCCAGCAACAGCGCGGGGATCAGTTTGTCGATCACCTTGTCCTGCATGCGTGCGAATTTGGCGCCGAAGGATTCGAGTCTGTCGACGCCGGCGTCGTCGCTGAGCAACGCGCTTACCCAGCCCGCATCCAGGCTACAGTCATCGCCCAGCAGCCGATGACGGACAGCCCCCAGATGGATGTCTTCCCGTTCGACCAGCCGGAGCAGGCGGGTGAGCCGTTCCCGTTCGGGCGCCAATGCGGTCACAGGACGACTCCCGTTTGCCAGGCCCGCTCGTCGATGGGGCGCGCGACTTCGCCGCGCCGATGCACGACGATGTCGATGCGGCGCTCACCGAGCCGGCGAATCAGGCGGGCATAAAATTTGAGTTCGCGATCCAGCAGCTCGGCGGCACTGCCCTCCGTCTCGACATGCAGGTCGATATCGCCGCCACGGATTTTGTCGTCCACGCGCGAGCCGAACAGGCGCACGCGGGCGCCCGGCCCGAACACGCCAACGGCCTCCTCGACGATGGCGTTACGTTGTTCGTCAGTCAGGCGCATGGGGTCGGTCTAGCGGCCGGCGGAACGGGAACAGCCCCGGAACGCCCCACTTCGAGGGGCAATGGGTCCGGTTGGCGGCGCTGAGCTTCCATCGGCTGTCCCGTATCGCGCGATGGGCTGGATCCTACCGGAGCCGGTGGGGGCGCTCTACCGAAGCACAGGGCAACTGTGGCCGGCGGCACGTTCCGGGACTCCGCCACCCGCGTGCTGCATTTGCGCGGTTTACGGCGGCAGGTGAGCGGCGGCGGCGCGGTCGGCCAGCAGCAGCGCCGACGCACGGCGGACGCGGCTGGCGGGCAGTGCCGGATCGGCCTGGACCAGGCGCGCCAGCATCTCGGCCTTGTCCGCGCCCGTCACGAGCCAGAGAATGTGGCGCGCCCGGTTGATGGCCGGGAAGGTGAGCGTCATCCGCCGCCGTCCCTGATAGAGGCCGGTGACGGCGACATCGGCGTCGCGGATGTCGAGCGCCGCATCCCCCGGCACCAGCGAAGCCGTGTGGCCGTCCGCGCCCAGGCCGAGCACCACGAGATCGAGCCGCGGCGGCGCGCCCGCCAGACTGACCAGCAGGCGGCCATAGTCTTGTGCCGCCCAACCGAGATCGGTCTCCTCCACCGGCATGGGATGGATCTGGGACTCCGGCAGCGGGATGCGCGCGAGCAGGGCCTCCCGCAACTGCGCGAGATTGCGGTCGGGGCTGGCGCCGGGCGCCACGCGCTCATCGACCTGTACCACCTCAACCTTGCGCCAGTCGATCGGCGTCGTGGCCAGAACGCGCAGCATCGGCAGCGGCGTGGTGCCGCCGCTGAGTGCGAGCACGCAGCGATCGCGTTGCCCAATGGCCTGCCGTGTCGTCCCGGCAATCCAGGCAGCGGCGCGGCGGGCCACGGCCTCGGGGTCGGCATGGACTTCAGTCCGCAACGCCATGGCCCGTCCCGGATGGCTGGCCGCGCACGGCGCGCGCGTCTCGGTCGGGCCAGTTCATGTGTCCGCCGCCTTCGGATTGCGCCAACCACCGGTCGCGCTGACCATCGCGTTCGCGTCGATCGGCCCCCAGGTGCCCGGCTCGTATTCCCGCACCGGGGTGTTGTTGTCCAGGATCGGATCGACGATGCGCCATGCCGCGAGCACGGAATCCTCGCGCGCAAACAACGTGGCATCGCCTTTCAGCGCGTCGCCGATCAGGCGCTCGTAGGCTTCCATCGCATCGTCCTGGGTGTTGCAGGCAAACAGCTCGACTTCATCGCCGATGTTTTCGGTGCCGCTGCGCTTTACCCGGGCGCCGATTGCGATCGCGATCTGGCCCGGACCGAGCCGGAAGCGCACATAGTTGGCTTGGGTCGGGCCCGTTTCGGGAAATACCTGCTGCGGCGGACGGTGCAGCGTCACCACGACTTCGGTGGCGGTCACCGGCAGATTTTTTCCGGCACGGATAAAAAAGGGCACGCCCTGCCAGCGCCATGAATCCAGATGGATTTGCATCGCCGCGAACGTCTCCACCGAGGAATCCGGTGCCACACCCGCTTCCTCCCGATAGCCGCGATACTGCCCGCGCACCAGGGTGTGTCCGGTCAGCGGACGGATGGCGCGGAACACCTTGATCTTTTCGTCGCGCAGCGGCTCGCTGCCGGTGCCGATCGGCGGCTCCATGGCCAGATTCGCCACGACCTGCAACAGGTGGTTCTGGATCACGTCGCGGACTGCGCCCACCTCTTCGTAAAACCGGCCCCGACCTTCGACGCCAAAGGCTTCGGCCATGGTGATCTGCACGCTTTCGACGTAATTGCGATTCCAGATCGGTTCGAGAAACGAATTGGCGAAACGAAAAAACAGCAGGTTCTGCACCGGTTCCTTGCCGAGATAATGATCGATGCGGAAAATCGCCGACTCGTCGAATACCTGATGCAGGATTTCGTTGAGGTGTTGGGCCGAGGCGAGGCTGCGCCCAAAGGGTTTTTCGACCACCACGCGCCCCGCCGCGCCGCAGGGCAGCCGGCCGAGTCCACCCACCACGGTGGGAAACATGCTGGGCGGGATGGCCAGATAGAACAGCGGACGCTGCGCGCCACCCAGTGCGGCGCACAGCTTGTCAAAGGTGGCGGGATCATCGTAATCGCCGTCGACAAATCCCAGCAGACCCGAGAGTTTTTCGAACACGGCCGGGTCGTAGCCACCCTGATGTTCCAGGCTGTCGCGCATGTGCGCGCGCAGACGCGCCAGATCCCAGCCGCCGCGCGCGACGCCGATCACCGGAATATCGAGGCGGCCGCGCCGCACCATCTGGTACAGCGCCGGGTAGATTTTCTTGTAGGCGAGATCTCCCGTCGCGCCAAACAGCACCAGGGCATCCGAAAGCGGGGGAGTCATCGCGGCCCCTCCTGCTCTTGCGCCGGCGCTTCGGCGTGACCGCCGAATTCACTGCGCATCGCGGATAACAGCTTGTCGGCAAAGCCCGCTTCGCCGCGCGAGCTGAACCGTGCGAAGAGGGCGGCGCTGAGCACGGGCACCGGTACTCCGGTGTCGATGGCCGCCTTGAGGGTCCAGC
>JBFXFL010000025.1:0-43737 GCA_050179115.1 Porticoccaceae bacterium
CGGGCGCGCGCTCCACTGTGGACTCCGAGTCGGACCCGGGCGCTCATCCCCTTCCCTCCAACAGAAAGACCTCCCAAATAAAAAACCCCCTGACGGGGGCTTTTTGTTTGGCGGTGAGGGAGGGATTCGAACCCTCGATACCGGTAAGGGTATACTCCCTTAGCAGGGGAGCGCCTTCAGCCACTCGGCCACCTCACCAAAATTGATTCACTCAACAGTAGCCCGGCCCGCGGTATTGGACGTGGAGCTCGAAAGAGCGCCTGCACGGGATACTCGAAGGTTCCCGGTTGCCGTACGGTTCATGCCGTTCTCAAGATTGAGTTGTTCTTCGCATGATTGCGCCCCGCTCCCTGACCGGCGAGCGGGGCGCGATGTTAACACGGCGATAAGTGCTGCCAAAGTGACAACGGCAGCAAATGAGCCTCAGCGAACTTAGTTGCTGCCCGCAGCCGCCTGATGTTCCTGCTGGATGCGCTCGTAGATTTCTTCTCTGTGAACCGGCAGGTCGCGTGGCGCATTGACGCCCAGCCGAACCTGGTTGCCTTTCACTCCCAACACGGTGACGGTAACGTCATCTCCGATGACGATGGTCTCCCCGACCCTTCGGGTAAGTATAAGCATTGCTGCCTCCATTTCTCCATGATGCCAAGTAAAAAAACGTCCGCAAAACAATAGGTTGAGGACGTTTGATTGGGTCGTTAGTTATTATCGTGCCCGGCGGCACAGCCGCACCGCTCGCTGTGTCACACAACCTTAGTCTAACAGAGGCTCTGGAAGTTTCACAAAAGCTAATATTCCAGCTTTGGCAGCACCCCGCCCGGCCCCTCTCGCGATCCACCGCAGCTACTGGGAGAAGATGACCGCAAACCGCTGCGGCCCTGATCAAACCACCGCATCGAGCTCAAATTCAGTGTGCAGGGCCCGTACGCCAAGTTCGAGATATTTCTCGTCCACCACCACCGTGATCTTGATCTCGGAAGTACTGATCATCTGGATGTTGATATTGTGCTCGGCGAGCGCCCGGAACATGCGCGCCGCCACGCCCGCATGGGAGCGCATGCCCACACCCACCAGCGACAGCTTGGCAATGCGATCATCCGTGGTAATCGAAGTTGCCCCGAGACTCGCCTGCAAGCCCTCGAGCACACGTTGGGCTTTTTTCATTTCATTGCGGTGAACCGTGAACGTCAGCGAGGTGGTGCCGTCCTGAGCCACGTTCTGAACGATCACATCGACTTCGATGTTGGCCTCGCTGATCGGCCCCAGAATCCGGTAGGCCACACCGGGAACATCCGGCACGCCCGATACCGTGAGTTTGGCCTCGTCGCGATTGAAGGCGATGCCGGATACCAGGGGTTTTTCCATGTCGTCCTCGTCGTCTAGGGTGATCAGGGTGCCCGGCCCTTCGGTAAAGCTCGACAGCACGCGCAGCGGCACCTGGTATTTGCCGGCGAACTCCACCGCGCGAATCTGCAGCACCTTGGAGCCCTGGCTGGCCATTTCCAGCATCTCTTCAAAGGTGATGCGATCCAGCCGGCGCGCGCTGCTCACCACCCGCGGATCGGTGGTGTAGACACCATCCACATCCGTGTAAATCTGGCATTCGTCGGCGTTCAGGGCAGCGGCGAGAGCAACGCCAGTGGTGTCCGAACCGCCACGACCCAGGGTGGTGATATTGCCCTCGCCATCGACGCCCTGAAATCCGGCCACCACCACCACGCGCCCGGCGGCGAGATCGGCGCGCATCCGCTCCACGTCGATCGCCTCGATCCGCGCCTTGGTGTGAGCGCTGTCGGTGAGAATGCGGATCTGACTGCCCGTGTAGGAACGGGCAGCGCAGCCGAGCTCCTCGAGCGCCATGGCCAGCAGCGCGATCGTCACCTGCTCGCCGGTGGAGACCAGCACATCGAGCTCGCGGGGCGAGGGTATTTCAGAGATTTCGTGAGCCAGCGCAATCAGCCGATTGGTCTCGCCGCTCATGGCCGAAACCACAACCACGAGATCCTCGCCCCGTGCGCGCGCCGCCGCAACCTTGTGGGCCACGGCGCGGATGCGCTCGATCGTGCCGACGGAAGTGCCGCCGTATTTCTGAACGATAAGAGTCATGGCTGTCTTCTGATGGGGCCTTCCCGGAAGCGGCGCGGGAATCTATCACCAACGCCGGCGAAACAGAATAGGTACGGAAGTAGATCACGCGCCGAGACGCTGTTCGATCCACCCCGGAACGGAATCCAGCGCGGCCGCGAGGGCACCGACATCCGGTCCGCCGCCCTGGGCAAGATCGGGGCGGCCGCCACCCTTGCCGCCGACCCGGGCCGCCACATGCTGCATGAGGTCATCCGCCTTGATGCGTCCGGTCAGATCCTTGGTCACGCCGGCCACGAGCACGACTTTTCCGTCTTCTTCCGCCGCGAGCAGCACCACGCCACTGCCGAGCCGTGCTTTCATCTGATCGACGATATCGCGCAGGCTGCGCGCGTCGCCGCCCTCGATACGCCGCGCCAGCACCGATACGCCGGCCACCTGGCACGCTTCCGCCAGAGGATCACCGCCACTGGCGCCCGCCAGCCGCACCTTGAGCGCATCCAGCTCGCGGGCCAACTGTCGATTCTGCTCGACCAGTTGCCCGGCCTTGTCGACGATGGTCGGCGCACTGGTTTTCAGCACCGACGCGGCGCGCGCGAGTCGCGTTTCCAGTTCCTCGACATAGGCCAGGGCAACGGTGCCGGCGATGGCTTCGATGCGGCGCACGCCGGAGGCAATACCGGATTCGGTGACGATCTTGAACAGGCCGATGTCGCCGGTGCGCGCGACATGGGTGCCGCCACACAACTCCCGCGAGAAGCCATCGCCCATGGTGAGTACCCTGACCTGATCGCCATATTTTTCGCCAAACAGCGCCATGGCGCCCTGGCTGCGAGCGGCGTCCATGGTCATCAGCCGGGTCTGCACCTCGGTGTTGGCCAGAATTTCGCGATTCACCCGGCGTTCGACGGCAAGAATCTGATCGCGGTCGAGCGCCTGCGGATGGGAGAAATCGAAGCGCGCCCGCTCCGCATCCACCAGCGAGCCCTTTTGCGTCACATGCTCGCCCAGGACCTCGCGCAGCGCCGCGTGCAACAGATGGG
This sequence comes from Porticoccaceae bacterium, assembly GCA_050179115.1. GTDB lineage: Bacteria > Pseudomonadota > Gammaproteobacteria > Pseudomonadales > Porticoccaceae > JAGPUQ01. The sequence continues at coordinate 3,129 of JBFXFL010000025.1, forward strand.
TGGCGGAGTGATGGCGTGCGGTAGCCTCGCGCGTCGCCGGATCCACGCGCGCGGTCAGCACGTCCCCCACCGCGACAGCGCCTTCCGCGACCGCGCCGATGTGAAGACAGTTCTCACCCTGCTTGCGGCAATCGCGGATGGCAAATCGGCCGCGCGCACTCACCAGCTCGCCCCGATCTCCCACCTGACCGCCGCTCTCGCCGTAAAACGGCGTGACGTCCAGTACCGCGATGCCCTCTTCGCCAGCAGCGAGCTCCGCTACCGCTTCGCTGCCGCGAAACAGGGCGGTGACCCGGCTTTCGCCCGCGAGCTTTTCGTAACCGATGAACTGCGTGGTGCCCTCGATATCGGGTGTGGCGGTGTAATCCACGTGAAAGCGGCTGGCCTGACGCGCCCGCTGGCGCTGTTCGGCCATCGCCTGCTCATAACCCGGCATGTCCAGCGTGTAGCCCCGCTCGCGGGCGATATCGTTGGTCAGATCGACGGGAAAACCGTAGGTGTCGTAAAGCGCAAACACCAGGGCTCCGGGGATTTCCCGTCCGGACAGCTCGGCCAGGGCTGCTTCGAGCACCCCCAGCCCCATATCCAGGGTGCGCGCAAACTGTTCTTCTTCGGTCCGCAGTACGCGCGCCACCCGCTCGACCCCGGCCGCAAGCTCGGGATAGGCCGCACCCATCTCGGCGGCAAGCGGCGCGACCAGACGGTAAAAAAACGGTTCGGTGGCACCCAGTTTGTGCCCGTGGCGCAGCGCACGGCGAATGATGCGCCGCAGTACATAGCCCCGGCCTTCGTTGCTGGGCAGCACGCCGTCGATGATCAGAAACGCCGAGGAACGAATATGGTCGGCGATGACGCGCAGCGAGCTCTCCGTCAGGTCGGTCGCGCCGGTTATCGTCGCCGCCGCACGGATCAGGTTGGCGAACAGATCGATCTCGTAATTGGTATGCACGCCCTGCATCACCGCGGCGATGCGCTCGAGTCCCATGCCGGTGTCGATCGAAGGTTTCGGCAGCGGTCGCAGCTTGCCCTGGGCATCGCGCTCGTACTGCATGAACACCAGATTCCAGATTTCGATATAGCGGTCGAGATCGCCGCCTTCGCTGCCCGGAGGACCACCGGGCACTTCGGGGCCGTGGTCGTAGAAAATTTCGGAACAGGGACCGCAGGGGCCGGTGTCGCCCATCTGCCAGAAGTTGTCTTCGTCGAGACGCGAGAAGCGCTCGGGGCTGACCCCGATCTCGCGCAGCCAGATGTCCGCCGCCTCGTCGTCGGAGATATGCACCGTGACCCACAGCCGTTCCGCCGGCAGCCCGAGGCGCACGGTGAGGAACTCCCAGGCGTAGGCAATGGCTTCACGCTTGAAATAGTCCCCGAAGCTGAAATTGCCCAGCATTTCGAAGAAGGTGTGGTGCCGGGCGGTAAACCCGACATTTTCCAGATCGTTGTGTTTGCCGCCGGCCCGTACACAGCGCTGCGACGATGCGGCACGCCGGTAGGGACGCTGATCGACGCCCAGAAAAACATCCTTGAACTGCACCATGCCAGCGTTGGTGAACAGCAGCGTGGGATCATTGTCCGGCACCAAGCTGCTGCTGGGCACTATCGTATGATCCTTGTTCGCAAAGAATTCCAGAAACGCCTGGCGTAGGTCAGCGCTCTTCAAAATGGACTCCGTGGGTCGATAAAACGCGAAAAAGTTCGTTCAGAATCCCAACTGGGATTCTGAAAACTGTTTGCCGGCCAGCAGATGCAGATGCAGATGAAAAACTGTCTGTCCGGCGCCGGCGCCGTTATTGACGATCACCCGGAAGGCGTCCTCGACGCCGACCTGACGGGCCACCGCGCTGGCCGCCAGCATCAGGTGCCCAAGCAGCGCCAGATCCTCTCCGGAAGCATCGCAGAGTTTGGGAATCGGTTTACGCGGAATGATCAACAGATGGACGGGCGCCTTGGGCGCGATGTCCTTGATGGCAATGCAATGTTCGTCCTCGTAGATGATTTCGGACGGCAACTCGCGATTGATGATGCGCGTAAAAATACTGTCAGCCATGGTCTCCTCTCCGGCATTTTTAAATAGGTCGCTGAAAAACTGCCGTGACGGTCGCGATCAGGGATGCCCGGCCGGCGCCCGTGGTACCCGCTCTTCCGCCGAGAGTACGCGCGCTTCGCGCTCCAACATCACCGGGATACCGTCCCGAATCGGATAGGCGAGGCCACTCGCCCGGCAAATCAATTCCTGGTGCTCAGCATCGTATTCGAGCGGCGCCTTGGTCACCGGGCAGACGAGGATACTCAGCAACTGTTTGTTCACGGAATTCCTGCCAGAAGTCGGGCATCATCGGTGATTGCACACCGCCAGAAATGACGCACTAATGCGGCGGGATTCTACGGCAAAGTATGCGCACGCTCTATGGCCGCAGGCGCAGCGCGGTATGCTCCGCGGCAACGGGAGGGAAATACTGTAGTACCAGCGCGGGGTCGAGGCGGACATCGAACCAGTTCATGCGCCAGTCCAGATGCGGCCCGGTCGCGCGCCCGGTGGCGCCGACACGGGCGATGGGGTCGCCGCGCGCCAGTTCATCGCCCTCCTTCACCAGAATTGCGCTCAGGTGAATGAAGGAGGAAGTCAGCCCCTGGCCGTGATCGACGATCAGGGTTCCGCCCGAAAAATACAGGTCCGGCTGGGCGAGGCGCACTACCCCGGGGGCCGGCGCCCGCACCAGGGTGCCGGTCGGCGCGGCGATATCCAGACCGAAGTGGGGGTTCTTGGGCACCCCGTTGTAGACGCGCAGACTGCCGTACACACCCGTGATGGGGCCATCCAGGGGGCGGCTGAAGCCGGCCAGAAAGTCGCGCCGGGGGGAATTCACCGCGCGCGCCCGGTCCACCAGTTCCTGCTCGCGCCGGATGCGATCCATGACTTCCGGAGGCGGAGTGACCGTGCTCTCCGGCACACCGTCCACCCGCTGTACCTGGTAGCTGCGGCGTTCGACATCGAAGCGGTAATGGCGCGGCCCCATGGGATCGGTCACGACCAGGGTCATGGTCGCCGGGGCGTCGCGCCCCAGACCCACCACGAAGTGCCCGTCCGGCGCCACCGGCACGGACTTGCGATCAAAGGTCACCCTGGCCGTCGGCGCCACCCGGCCGATGACCATCCCGCCCTGGCGCCAGATGCCCTGGAATTCCAGACCGTCATCAGCTCTGGCGGCGGGAACGGCCAGCAGAATCCCGGCGAATGCGCGACACAGCAGCGACCGGCAGCGATTCACGGGGGGTTTCTCACAGGGTATCCATGTCTTCGGCGCCGGCCCGTCCCGCCAGGATCGCCTGAATTTCGTCGGCACCGAAACCGCGATACTGGAGGAAACGCGCCCGGCGCGCTCGGTCCGGCCAGTCCTGCGCCGACTTCCGACCAAATTTCTGGGTGCTGACCGACAGCGCCAGGGCACACCAGTCCACCTCTGCCGCGGTCAGTGCGCGCTCGACAAGCTCAGCGTCGACACCGCGCTCGGCCAGCTCTCTGCGGATGCGCTGCGGTCCCTGACCACGACGAATCCGGCTCGCGACCAGGGCTTCGGCGAAGCGGGCATCACTCTGCAAACCTTCCGCGGCCAGCTGGTCCAGTACCCGCGCGATCAGCACGGGTTCCGTGGCAAAGTCGACGGACAGCTTGCGGAGCAGTTCGACACGGCTATGCTCGCGCCGCGCCAGTTGCCGGATCGCCGCTGCCCGCATTGCCCGCGCCGGATCGATCGGGGCCGCACCGGCGACATCCGCGGTACCGCGCAGGTCGCCGCCCCCATTCATGATCTGCCTCCGGCAGCCGCGTTCCCCATACCTGACTTATTCGCCTGACTTATTCAAACTCCGCATCCGCCGCCGCAGCGGTTTCCGGGATGGCGGCGGAATCGCCGCCGAGCAACTTGGCGCGCAGCTGGGTATCGATCTCCGTCGCGATCTCGGGATGCTCCCGAAGGTAGTCACAGGCGTTGCTCTTGCCCTGCCCGATCTTGTCGCCGCGATAGGCATACCAGGCACCGGATTTTTCGACCAGACCGCACTTGACGCCCAGGTCGATGATCTCGCCCATGCGGTTGATGCCGGAGCCATAGAGAATCTGGAATTCGGCCTGGCGGAACGGCGGCGACACCTTGTTCTTGACCACCTTGACGCGGGTCTCGCTGCCGACGACCTCCTCGCCCTCCTTGACCGCGCCGATGCGGCGGATATCGAGACGCACCGAGGCGTAGAACTTGAGCGCGTTGCCCCCGGTGGTAGTCTCGGGGTTGCCGAACATGACACCGATCTTCATCCGGATCTGGTTGATGAAGATCACCAGACAGTTGGAATTCTTGATGTTGCCGGTGAGTTTGCGCAGTGCCTGCGACATCAGCCGCGCCTGCAAGCCCACATGATGGTCGCCCATCTCGCCCTCGATCTCGGCGCGGGGCACCAGCGCCGCCACCGAATCCACGACCAGCACATCGATGGCACCGGAACGCACCAGCATGTCGGTAACTTCCAGCGCCTGCTCGCCGGTATCGGGCTGCGACAGGATCAGGTCGTCGATATTGACCCCGAGTTTCTCCGCATAGATGGGATCCAGCGCGTGCTCGGCGTCGATAAAGGCGCAGGTGCCGCCCAGCTTCTGCGCCTGGGCAATTACCGACAGGGTCAGCGTGGTCTTGCCCGAGGACTCGGGACCGTAGATCTCGACCACCCGGCCCCGTGGCAGGCCGCCTACTCCAAGTGCAATATCGAGCCCGAGCGAGCCCGTTGAAATGCTCGGAATTGCGACATGCTCCTTGTCACCCATCCGCATCACCGTGCCCTTGCCAAACTGCTTGTCGATCTGGCTCAGGGCCGCCTGCAATGCCTTTTCCTTGTTCGGATCCATCGCGCTACCTCTGTCTGTCATTGCCACCACTGGCTTGGAGCCAGCTTATGCGAAACCTGATAACTGTACAAGTATACAGTTATCGAAAAAATGGGCCTTCGCCAGCGACCTGCGTCCCCTGCCGCCATGTCGGTCAGCGCCGGAGATCCGTAGGGGGTTCCGCCTGGGGAACGGGCTCCGCCCGCAACATCTCCGGCCAGGCGGCACGCAAGTAGATGGCCATGGACCACAGGGTCAGCAGCGCGGCGCCATACAGCAGCCCGAGCGCAACCTGATTGAACACAGGAAACGAACCGTCCCGATCGAATACCAGCAGGGCCGTGATTGCCACCATCTGCAATGTGGTTTTGACCTTGCCGATGCCGGACACGGCCACCCTGGCGCGCTGACCCAGTTCCGCCATCCATTCCCGCAACGCCGAGATTACCAGCTCGCGTCCGATGATGATCATGGTGGGCAGGGCAAACTCCGGCGTCGCCTGGCGCTGTAGCAGCACCACCAGCGCTACCACCACGATCAGCTTGTCCGCCACGGGATCCAGGAAAGCGCCAAAGCGGGTCTCCTGACCCAGGCGGCGCGCCAGATACCCGTCCGCCCAGTCGGTGAAGCCGGCCAGGGCAAAAATCCCGGCCGCCGCCACATAGTGCCAGTTCCAGGGCAAGTAAAAGACCACCACCAGCAGTGGAATCAGCCCCACCCGCAGCAGGGTCAGTGAGGTGGGCAGATTGATCATGACGACTCCCGGTAACGGCACGGCCAAGCTAGCCGCTGTGGAGGGTGCTGTAAATAGCCTCGGCGACCTTGCGGTCGATTCCGGGTACCTTCACAAGATCCGCGACGCTGGCCTGCGCTACCGAGCCGAGCCCACCGAAATGACGGAGCAATTCCCGCCGCCGCTTGGGCCCCACGCCCGGGATACCCTCCAGCGTCGAGGCGCGGCGGCGGCGCTCGCGGCGACCGCGATGTCCCGTGATCGCAAACCGGTGGGCTTCGTCGCGAATCTGCTGGATCAGCAACAGGCTGCGGGGATCGGCCACGACCTCACGCGCAGAGCCGCCGACGCTGATGAGCAGCGTTTCCAGGCCCGGCTTGCGCGCCGTCCCCTTGGCGACGCCCACGGCGAGCACACCCACCACACCCAGCTCGGCGAGCACCCGTTCCGCCACCGCCAGCTGACCGCGGCCACCGTCCACGAACAGCACGTCGGGCAGCGCGCCCTCGCCCTGCTGCAAACGCTTGTAGCGCCGCACCAGCGCCTGCTCCATGGCGGCGTAATCGTCGCCGGGCGCAACGCCATCGATATTGAAGCGCCGATATTGCGACTTGAGCGGCCCCTCACCGTTGAACACCACGCAGGAGGCTACCGTCGCCTCGCCGCTGGAATGGCTGATATCGAAGCATTCGAGCCGCTGCGGCGACTCGGGCAGTTCCAGCACGGCGGCGAGCGCTTCCATCCGTTGCCGGGTATTGCGGGACGCGGCAAGATGACCGGCCAGATTCTGCTCGGCGGTACGCTGGGCGGTTTCGACCCAGCGGACGCGCGTGCCGCGAATGCTGGCCTTGATCGCCACGCTGCGCCCCGCCGCCTCGGCCAGTGCCGCTTCCAGCAAGTCCCGCTCCTCGATGGCGACGGCGATCAGCAGCTCCCGGGGGATGTCCACGGCGACACCGCTCTCCAGATAGTGATGGGAAATGAATTCCGCCAGCACCTCGCCCGGCGCGCTCTCCGGCGGCACAGCCGGATAGAAACTGCGGCTGCCCAGCATGCGGCCGCGGCGGATATAGAGCACATGGACGCAGGCGCGCTCGCCACCGCTGGCGACGCCGATCACATCGATATCGCCACTGCCCGCTTCTATCACCTGCTCGGCCTGGATCCGCCGCAGCGCCGCGATCTGGTCGCGCAGCGCCGCGGCCTGCTCGAACTCCAGACGCTCGGCCGCCCGTTCCATCGCGCGTTCCAGCTCCCGCATCAACTCGTGACTTTTGCCTTCGAGAAAAAGTCGGGTGTGATGCACATCCCGTGCGTAATCGTCCGCCGCGATATAGGCGACACAGGGCGCCGTGCAACGACCGATCTGATACTGCAGACAGGGGCGCGAGCGATGCTTGAAGACACTGTCCTCGCACTGGCGGACACGGAATGTCTTTTTCAGAAACGTCAGTGTCTCGCGCACCGCAAGCGCATTGGGATAGGGACCAAAATAACTACCCTGCGCGCGCTTGACGCCGCGGTGCATGGCGAGGCGCGGAAAGGTGTCGCGATCCGACAGAAACAGATAGGGATAGGATTTGTCGTCGCGAAACAGGATATTGAACGGCGGCCGGTACTGCTTGATCAGATTCTGTTCGAGAATCAGCGCTTCAAGCTCCGACTGGGTAACCGTCACCTCGACGCTGGCGATTTTCTGTACCAGTGCCGCCGTCTTGGGCGCCAGACCCTTGGCGCGAAAATAGCTCGCCACCCGCTTGCGCAGATTTTTGGCCTTGCCGACATAGAGCACCGCGCCCTCGCCACCGAGCATCTGATAGACGCCCGGGCGGTCGGTGAGGCTTTGCAGGAAGCGTTTGGCGTCGAAACTCATGGCGACTTGAGGCAATGAATGGACCAGCAGAATGGGCGCGCGACCCCGGCAGCACGGCCGCCGTCGCCGCGGTGGCTCAGAGTACGTCGTTGGGATCGATGAGACCGTACTTCACCGACGCCAGCGCGAGCTCGACATCGTTACCGACACCCAGCTTTTCGTAGATCCGGTATTTGTAGGTGTTGATGGTTTTCGGGCTGATGTTGAGCACGGCGGCAACTTCATTGGCGCGATACCCGCTACCGATCATCTGGGCGATCTGCAACTCGCGGCGGGACAGCGTCGCCAGCGGCGAACCCTGCTGATCCGGCTTGAGTCCCTTGACCACCATGAGCTGGGCAATTGCCGGGCTGACATAGATGCCATCTTCGATCACGGTTTGCAGCGCGCGCTGGATTTCCTCGCGGTCCGCCTGCTTGGTGATATAGCCGGCCGCCCCGGCCTTGAGCAACTGGGCGGGATAGGTGTCATCGGCGAAGACACTGACGACAATCACCTTGAGTCCGGGATTGGCCAGCATCAACCGCCGCGTGGCTTCCAGCCCACCGATACCCGGCATGCGGATGTCCATGAACACGATGTCGGGATTCAGCTCGCGAGTCAGCGCAAGCGCCTGCTCGCCACTCGAGCCCTGACCGATCACCTCCACCCCCGGCGTCGACTCGATCAGGCTGCAAATCCCCATGCGCACCACATCGTGATCATCGATGACGAGGATCTTGATCGGTGTGTGGCCAAGTCTGGCATGGACGTTCATCGGCGGTAGCCTAGCATCCCCCGGGGTCGCCGGCCATGCTCCGCAGCGCGGCCCACTCACGGATGCTCTGCACGAGACGCAAGGTAATGCTGATGCGCGGGCCCTCAACCGCGGGTTCTTTGGGTACTCGATGCCGCCAGTGCCGCTGCATGGGGCCGGCCATCAGCAATAACGAACCGTCCGCGAGGACGAGTTGCCGGCGCAGTCCGGGCCGACTGCGGTGACGCAGCTCGAAGCGGCGCGCGACGCCGAGACTGAGGGTGGCGATCACCGGCTCCGGTCCCAGCACGGCCTCGTCGTCACTGTGCCAGTCGACACTGTCCTGGCCCGAGCGATAGCAGTTGAGCAGCGCGCTGTTGAAGCGGTGACCGGTGATCGCCTCGACCCGGCTGCGCAGCGCGGCGAGCGCCGGCGTCCAGGGATGACTCGCGAGGCGAGCGCCTGAGTAGCCGTAATTGGTGCCGGGATCGCCGTACCAGACATTGAGGCGCGGGATCGGCAGGTGCCGCCCGGCGATGCGGATCTGGGTCTGTTCCCAGGGCGCCGAGCGCTCCAGCTCCTGAAATAGTTCCCTGGCTGCGGACAGGAACAGAAACCGCGGCCAATGGGTCAGCTCCGCATCCGGCAGCGGCAGCTGCTGAACTGCGTCAAACGGCAGCGGCGCGGTCGTCATGGCCCAGCCAGTCCACGCCCAGCACCCGGGGCTCGGGTTCCAGCTCGACGCCGAAACGATCCACCACGTCGGCGCGGATATCCCGCGCCAACGCCAGCAGCTCGGCCGCGCCGCCGCCACGATTCACCAGCACCAGGGCCTGCTGGTCATGCACCCCTACTCCCGCCCGCTCGACGCCCTTCCAGCCGGCGCGCTCGATAAGCCAGGCCGCCGCCAGTTTGACGCCGCCGTCCGCGGCCGGGAAGGTCACCAGGTCCGGAAAGCGGGCCACCAACCGGCGCGCCTGCTCCGCATCCACCACCGGATTCTTGAAGAAACTGCCGGCATTGGGCACTCGCGCCGGGTCGGGCAGCCGCGCGCGGCGCAGGGCCACGACCGCCACGGCGATGCGCTCCGGGGTGATCTCTGCGGCTGGTACCGAGCCGAGCGCTTCACGCAGGGCGGGATAGGTCAGCACGGGCGCGGGCCGGGAACTCAAGGCAAGGGTCACCGCGGTAATCAACCAGGCATCGCGCCCGGCACCCTTGAACAGGCTGTCGCGATAGCCGAAACCGCAGTCGGCGCGGGAAAAACATCGGGTTTCGCCTGTTGCAATGGCGATGGCTTCCAGCGCGACGAACCGGCTTTCCAGCTCCACGCCATAGGCGCCGATGTTCTGAATGGGAGCGGCGCCCACGGTGCCCGGGATCAGCGCCAGATTTTCCAGTCCATACCAGCCGCGCGCGAGGCAGTACTCGACCGTCTGGTGCCAATCCTCGCCGGCGCCGACCTCAAGGTGAATCCTGTCGGCGCGCTCGGCGACCAGCGTGCGACCCCGAATACCGACCTGTACCGTGAGTCCCGGCAGATCGCCGGCGAGTACCACATTGCTGCCGCCACCCAGCACCGTCACCGGCAGGCGTTGGTCGCGGGCGAAGTCCAGGGCGGCGCGCGCCTCGGCGACATTCTCGACGCGGGCGAAATACGCGGCCCGGGCGGCCAGCGCCAGACTGTTATGGGGCCGCAGTTCGACATCGCGCTGAATGTGCATGGCTATGCCAGCCCATGCCGGGTGCGAATTGCCGCCAGCAGACCGTCGGCCGCGACTTCCGCCAGGTCCAGCACCCGCTCGAAATCGCGGGCATCACCGGCATAGGGATCCGGCACTTCGAGACTGCCGTTATAGCCACCAGCGCGCAGAAACAGATCGAGCTCGCCGCGATACCAGTTCGGACGCTGGCGCTCCAGATTGCGCAGATTGGCGTTATCCATGGCCAGGATGTAGCCGAAATCCCGGAAATCGGCCCGCGTCACCTGGCGCGCGCGCAGGTGTTCCAGATCGTAGCCGCGCTCGCGCGCGGCCCGCTGGGTGCGGGGATCCGGCGGCAGGCCGAGGTGCCAGTCGCCGGTTCCGGCGGAATCCACCCGGATGGCGCCGGCGAGCCCCGCGCGCTCCACCCGTTGGGCGAACACGCCGTGCGCGGTGGGCGAGCGGCAGATATTGCCGAGGCACACGAACAGCACGCCGATGGATCCCGGGACGATCATGCACCCTGCCCGAGCAACGCACGTACCCGTTGGAGGTCGGCCGGGGTATCCACACCACCCGGTACCGGCACCAGCGCCTCCGCCACATGGATGGCGACACCCTGAGCCAGAAAACGCAGTTGTTCCAGGGCTTCCACGACCTCCAGCGGCGCCAGCGGCCAGCGCGTGAAGGCGTGCAATGCCGCTACCCGGTAGGCGTAAAGGCCGATGTGGCGCAGCGGCGGACAGCGCGGGTCGATGCCTCCCTCGCCACGCAGCACCCGATCCCGCGCCCAGGGGATGGGGGCGCGGCTGAAGTAGAGCGCGCGCTCGGCCGCGCACACCACTTTGACCGCATTGGGGTCGGTCAACACTTGTTCGTCCACGATGGACTCGCACAGGGTCGCGACGCCACAGTCAGGATTCCCTTGCAGATTAGCCGCTACCTGATTGATTACCAAGGGTGGGATCAGGGGTTCGTCGCCCTGCACATTGACCACGATAGCGTCGTCAGGCCAGTCGCACAGCCGCGCCACCTCGGCCAGGCGGTCGGTGCCCGAGGCGTGATCGGCCGCGGTCATCACAGCGACGCCGCCGCCGGCGACCACCCGATCATGAATGCCTTCGTGGTCTGTCGCCACAACCACGCGGGCCGCGGCACTCGCCAGCGCGGCCTGTCGCACCCACTCCACCATGGGCTTGCCGGCGATATCGAGCAGGGGTTTTCCCGGCAGTCGAGAGGAGCCGAAGCGGGCCGGTATCACACAATAAAACATAATGTTTTCATCGTATTAAATAGGTTATCTACATTGAATTATCAATCAAATCGAGCAGCTGGTCCCAGCCGGGATCGGTGAGTTCCGCAACCACATCCAGCACCCAGGTCTGGGCATTGGCGATGGCCTCGCACTTCACCGCGTCCTTGGCGGTGATCACCACCGGCAGCGCGTCGGGAAAGCACAGATCCGCCGCGCGAAAAACATGATGGTCCGGCCGGGGGTGGAGGTCCACCGCGAATCCCAGCGCTTCCAGCGTTGCGCGCAGCCGCTCGGGATTGCCGATTCCCGCTACCCCATGCACCCGGGGAACCCCGCGCGCATCTTTCCGCTGTTCGCCCAGAAAAGCGTCCGGGCTCAACTGACGCCCGGAGAGGAGATGACGGAAGCCCAGCGGACGCAGCTGCATCCGGTAACAGGCCCGCTGCGGCCGGTAGTCACCGCCGTTCACCACCACCGCATCCACTTCGTGGAGCCGCGATGGCGGCTCCCGCAACGGACCCGCCGGCAGGCAGCGGCCATTGCCGAGACCACGGGTGCCATCCACCACGGCGATCTCGACGTCGCGATGCAGGCGGTAATGCTGGAGACCGTCGTCGGAGAGCACCAGATCACAGTCACAATTCGCCAGCAGCCAGAGTACCGCCGCGCGGCGATCCCTGCACACCACCACCGGACAGCCGGTGGCGCGCGCCAGCAGGCAGGGCTCGTCACCCACTTGGTCGGGGCCATGGGCCGGGGTGACCAGCAGCGGTTCCCGACCGACCGCGCCGCCGTAGCCACGGCTGACGATGCCGGGGCGGCGGCCGCGCGCCCGCAACCGTTCCGCGAGCGCAATCAACAGCGGCGTCTTGCCGGTACCGCCGACACTGATGTTTCCGATCACCACCACCGGCGCCGCAAAGCGCGTCCCTTGGTAGCGCCGCTGCAACCATCGCCGCCGCCAGCGCGCAACCCGGGTGAACAACCAACTGATCGGCACCAGCACCAGTCCCCAGCCGCCCGGCCGGTACCAGGCGCGCTCCAGCGCGCTCACGACGCGGCCCGCACCTGCGGTTCGAACTGCTGGTGATACAGAGTTGCGTAGCGACCGCCAGCGGCGAGCAATTGCGCGTGGCTGCCTTCCTCCAGAATCCGCCCGGCTTCGAGCACCAGGATGCGGTCGGCCTTTTCCACCGTGCTCAAGCGGTGCGCGATGACGAAAGTGGTACGGCCACGCATGGCCACATCCAGCGCTGCCTGAATGTGGCGCTCCGATTCCGAATCCAGCGCCGAAGTGGCCTCGTCCAGAATCAAGATGGGGGCATCCTTGAGCAGCGCCCGGGCGATGGCGAGGCGCTGGCGCTGACCACCGGACAACAACACACCGTCATCGCCGATCGGCGTCTGAAAACCCTGCGGCAGCGCTTCAATGAACTCCAGCGCACGCGCCTGGCGTGCGGCCTCGCGCACCTGTTCCGGCGTGTGGCCGGCCAGTTCGCCATAGGCGATGTTGTTGTAGACGGTATCGTTGAACAGGACCACATGCTGACTGACGAAAGCGATCTGCCGGCGCAGACTGGCGAGTCGGTAGTCGCTGATCTCCCGGTCGTCCAGCAGGATGCGGCCATGCTGCTGGTTGTAGAAACGTGGAATGAGGCTCACCAGGGTAGTCTTGCCGCTGCCGGAGGACCCCACCAGGGCGATGGTTTCGCCGGGTGCCACCCGGAAGGAAATCTCGTGCAGGACCGGCACCGCCCCTTGCCGATACGCAAAGGACACCTGATCGAACACCAGCGCGCCACTGACGCGCTCCGCCTCATGGGTGCCGGCGTCGGGCTCCTCCACCTCGTCCAGGGTCTGGAACAGCGTATCGGCGGCGGCCACCCCACGCTGGATGACGCTGTTGACCTGGGTGAGCTGACGCACCGGCTTGGCGAGCATGCCCGCCGTGAACAGAAACTTCGTGAAGCCGCCCACGGTCATGTCCGCCAGCATGGTGGGGGTCAGTACCAGCCACATCAGCATGCCCATGATGCCGGCGAGCAGGAGTTGCACCACCGGCGTCGACAGCCCTTCGGTGAGCTCCAGCTTGAGACTCTGGCGACGATTGGCATCGCTCGCCCGCGCCAGGCGCGCACGCTCATAGTCCTTGCCGCCATAGAGATGCATCTCGCGCTGGCCGTTGACCGCCTCGTTGGCGACCTGGGCCACACTGCCCATGGCGGCCTGCATTTTCTTGCCGAGGCGGCGAAACCGCGCACTGACGACGCTGATGATGAGCGCCACCACCGGCATCAGGGTGAGAAAGACCAGGGCGAGACGCCAGTTCAGGTGAACCAGGTAGACCAGCAGAACGACCGTGAGAAAGCCTTCCCGGATAATCACCTTGAGCGCGCTCGTGGTGGCGCCCATGACCTGAAACACATGATAGGTGAGCTGAGCGACGATATGGCCCGACATGTTGCCATCGAAGTAAGCGCTCGGCATGCGGGTGTATTTGTCGAAAACCTGGGTGCGCAGGGTGTGGACTATCGACTGGGCGACATAGCTCATGCCGTAGTTGCCGACCAGAAACCCGATGCCCCGGATCACCGCGATCGTCACCAGCATCACCGGCAGGATGACACGCGCCTGCGCCAGCACATCGTCGCCCTCCACCAGATAGGCGGCGATCCGGGCCGTTACCCCCGAATCCACCAGCTTCACCCCTAGACCGTTGGTGTCGACGGCCTCCCCGGTCACCTGGGTCAGCACATTCACCAGGTAGCCGAACACATCGATAAAGGCGATCTCCATGATGCCGAACAGCCACAGACCCAGCACGGCGAGGAGAAATACAGGAACATAGGGCCGCACATAGGCCATCAGTCGCAGATAGATCTGCAGGCTGGAGTGCTCCGGACGCTGGCGGTCGACGGCCATGCGGACCCCTATGGCTGCCCGGCCCCGGGCTCGGGCTGCTGAGTGGTGATGTTGAGGTGGGCGAATCCGGCGTTGCCCGCGGCCTCCATGGCAGTAACCACCGCCTGGTGCGAAGCCTTGCCATCGGCTCTTATCGTGAGCGGGGTATCGGTGTTACCGGCGGCAAGTTCGCGGAGTCCGCGCACCAGCGTATCGCGTTGACGGTTGACGAGCGCGATGCCATTGATGGCATAGCCGCCTTCGCGGTCAACCGAAATTTCGATGCTCTGCTCCGGCGCTTCAGTGGGCGCAACGTCCGCGGTCGGCAACTGGAGCGTCAGGCGCGACTCCTTGGTGAACGTGGTGGACACCATGAAGAAGATCACCAGCAGAAACACCACGTCGACGAACGGCGTGATGTCGATGCCGGGCTCGACACGTTTGCTCCGCTGAAATTTCACCCGCGCTTCCGCGTCTCGGCGGGAAACCTGCGTTCATCGTGCAGGGCATCCACCAGCTTCACGGCCCGCTCCTGCATTTCAACCACCAGACCGTCGATGCGGCGCTCGAAGAAACGGTGGCAAACCAGCGCGGGGATCGCCACGATCAAGCCCGCTGCCGTGGTAATCAAAGCCTTGGAAATGCCACCGGCGAGCAAAGCCGCATTGCCGCTGCCATGCGCCATGATCGCGCTGAACGCCTCGATCATGCCGAGCACAGTGCCCAACAGGCCGAGCAGCGGCGCGATGCTGGTGACCGTACCCAATACGCCGACAAAGCGCTCGAGGCCGTGAATCACCTGAGTGGCGGTCTCTTCCACACTGTCTTTCATGACTTCGCGACCGTGATCGGCATTGCTGAGCGCGGTGGCGAGAATCTGCCCCAGCGGCGAGGACTCGCGCAATTCCTCGAGCCGCTCCCGCGTGATGCCCTCCTCGTGGACCCAATGCCAAACCTGATTCAGCAACTGGCTCGGCACCACGCGCTCCGGACGCAAGGCCAGAAAACGCTCCACCGCAATCACCAGCGCAATCACCGAACAACCGAGAATCGGCCACATGACCCAACCGCCGGCAACTATCAGCTCGAACACTCGCCATCCTCGATCACAAACGCGTCCGGCATGTTATGACAGAACGCCGAAACATCGAAACGACAGGATCTCAATCCCGCTCCCAGTAGTGCGGCCAGTTGCGGCGCGCACCGTCAACGCGGGGTTCTTGATCCGTCCCGATGCGCTGCCAGGTAAAACTCAGCGCACCCTCAAACGCCGTATTCCAGCCGCGGGCTCCCACCGCCTCGTAGCGGGCCACCACCTGCGGATGTGGATGCCCGAAGTGATGGCGGTAACCGGCGGAATAGACCACATGCGTCGGCCGCACGCGCGCCACGAACTCAGGCGACGACGAGGTCCGACTGCCGTGGTGCGGCGCGATCAAGAGTTCGATACCACCCGGCAATACCTCGTCGGCCAGCAACAGCGCCTCGACGTTGGATTCGATATCTCCGGTCAGCAGGACACGCGCGGCGCCCGCCTCCACCAGCAGGACGCACGACTGGTCGTTTTCGCGGGCCACGGGAATCGTCGGGTGCAGGATGCGAAACTCGACCCCATCCCAGCGCCAGTGCTGGCCGCGGCGACAACCGACCGCTCCCGCCCCGGGACCTTCCGGAGCCAACCCCCGCAACAACCGCGCAGGAGGGTAATTACGCAGCAGCCCGGCTTCGCCCCCGCTATGATCCGCGTCGCGGTGACTCACCACCAGCAGGTTCAGCCGCGGCCAGCCCCGCGCACGCAAATAGGGCGCGATAATACCATCGCCCGCATCGAACCGATCGCTGAACGCGGCGCCAGTGTCGTACACCATGACGTGCGCCTGTGTTTCCACCACCACCGCGAGCCCCTGCCCTACATCAAGCACGGTTACCCGCAACGCTGGCCGCGGCCCGGGGCCAGCCAGTGCCACCGCAAGCAGCGCAATGCAACTCAGATAACGCAGCCTCAATCCCTGCGGCGCAAGCATCAGCAGTCCCGCAAGCGCCAGCGTCAATACCTGTGGCCAGCCCGTCCCACCCGCGGGAATCCAGTTGGCGCGACCCGCTACCGGGGCCAGCGTGGCGAGCGCGGTATCGAACCACTGGAGTGACCAGCCGGCAATCCACCAGCACCAGTCCGCCACGACCGGCGCCAGCGGGAGTGCGGCCACACCCATCAGGCAGAAGGGCACCGTCAAAATCTCGACCCAGGGAATCGCCAGGAGGTTTATCAGCGGCGCAAGCAGCGGCAGCGTGCCGAAAAAGGCCAGCAGCGCCGCGGCAGTACCGAGCGAAATGGCCAGTTGCGCGCCGACCACATGCTGGGTGCGGCTGCGGCGCGACCGCGGACCAAACCAGGCCAGCAGCACGGCAACCGCGCCAAACGACAACCAGAATCCAGCGGCCATCGGCGCCAGAGGTTCCACCAACGCAATGGCGGCCAGAGCCCAGATGAATCCGGCGAACAGTATCCGGTGGCGGCGCAGCAGAAGCAGTACCAGGAAGACACTGAGCATGATGAAAGCGCGCGCGGTCGCCAGCCCGCCTCCCGCCATCAGCGTGTAAAGCGCGGCCGCGATCCAGGCCATCAGCGCGCCCAGATGCCGCGCGGGCCAAGGTGCCCCCAGTGCTGCCGCCGCCCGCCCACCCAGAGTACCGAGAAACATGCCAAACCCGGCGGCCAGTGCGATATGCAGTCCGGAAATCACCGCGAGGTGCACGACCCCGGCGACGCGCATCCGCTCCCACATGGCCCCCGAGATCGCGCGGTCATCGCCGACCGTGAACGCGCGCAGCAACGCGCGTCCGGCGTCGGGAACCGGCAGGTTTTCGATGTGGGCGGCGACGCGCCCCCGCCAGGCGTCGATGGACAGCAACGCGCCGGTGCTCAAGCGCTGGTTCTCGGCGCCTTCGCGGACATAGCCGATAGCGGATATCCCGCGGGAAAACAGCCAGCCCGCGTAATCGAAGCCGCCCGGATTGGCAAAGCCCCTGGGGCGACGCAAGCGCACTACCAGCTGCCAGGTTTCGCCGGGCGCCACCTCGGGGGCATTCCCGTACCAACCGAGACGCACGCGGCGCAGGGACGGCGGCACTGCCCCGGTCAGCGATTCAACGCGGGAAACCAGCAGCTCGAAGTGCAACGCCCGGGTATCGCGATTGGGAAGTCCAACCACAGTCCCCTCAACCCGATACTCGGTTTTGTCGAGCGCGGCCGGCAACTGTGCTGCGAGCCGCGCCTGTCCCCAGAGCGTCGCCCAGAGCACCCCGGCACTGACGCCGAGCAGGATCAGCGCCAGCTTCCTGCCACGTCGCCAAGTCAGGGCAATGGCGCACAGGAGCAGGGCCGCGCCGGGCGCAATCAGCGGCGGCAGCACCGGCCACAACACCGATGAGTAACTGCCCAGCGCGAAGGCGAGCAGCAGCAGATACGGCATACACCTCCCTGTGATGGCCATCCGCAATTACGCGGATACCGGCGAGTCTAGCGCAGTCCAGGGTAGCGCCGAGAGGGTGAGCCGGTTAGCCTAGCGCGATGAAACATCTGCTCATCCTT
Organism: Porticoccaceae bacterium; assembly: GCA_050179115.1. Taxonomy (GTDB): domain Bacteria; phylum Pseudomonadota; class Gammaproteobacteria; order Pseudomonadales; family Porticoccaceae; genus JAGPUQ01. The sequence continues at coordinate 20,801 of JBFXFL010000025.1, forward strand.
TATCACAGCGGCAGTGGGAAGACGGAAGCCATGGCACAGGCGGTCTACGCGGGCGCACGGCGCGAACCCGAGGTCGAAACCCGGTTGCAGAGAGCGTTTGACAGCGGTCTGGACGACCTGCTGTGGGCCGACGGCCTGATTTTCGGCACCCCGGAAAACTTCGGCTACATGAGCGGCGCGCTCAAGGATTTTTTCGACCGCACGTTTTATCCTGCCGAGCCGTATCGACTCAATCTCCCTTACGCCCTGTTCGTGGGCGCCGGCAATGACGGCACCGGAGCGGCACTGGCGGTCGAACGCATCGCGCTCGGCTACCCGTTGCGCAAGGCGGCGGAGCCCGTGATCGTCGCGGGTACACTCACCGACCAGCACTTGCAAAGCTGCGACGAATTGGGACAGGCGATGGCGGCGGGACTTGCGTTGGGGATTTTTTGACGATGACAACACCATTTCCGGACCGCTCGACGCCATGACCGCGGCACTGATTCTCGGTGGCGGCGGTGCGCGCGCCGCGTACCAGGCAGGTGTACTCCGGGCGGTGGCGGAGCTGCTGCCGGATCAGACCCTGAATCCGTTCCCGATCATCTGTGGAACCTCGGCCGGCGCCATCAACGCACTCTCGATCGCGGGACATGAGGGAACATTCCACGCGCGGGTGGCGGGCCTGCTGGAAATCTGGCGCAATCTGCGCGCGCAGGACGTGTATCGCACGGACTTTCTTGGCGTCGCTCGCAACTCCCTGGGTCTGCTGGCGTCGCTGATACGGGGCGGCTGCCCCCCGGGCCGCACCCTCGCCCTGCTGAACAACGCTCCCCTGCGCAGCCTGCTGGAACGGCATATGAATTTCGATCGCATCGGCACCGCCATAGCTGAGGGACATCTCGAAGCGGTCTGTATCACCGCGCTCCATTACGGCAGCGGGCAGTCGGTGAGTTTTTTCCAGGGACGCCGGGACAACTGGGAACGCAATCGCCGCTGCGGGCTGCGCACCGAACTGAACCTCGAACACCTGATGGCCTCGACGGCGATTCCCCTGCTGTTTCCGGCCACCCGAATCGGGGATCACCACTACGGGGATGGCGCGCTGCGCCAGCTGAAACCGCTGAGCCCCGCGCTCCATCTCGGCGCGCGCCGGCTGTTTGTCGTGGGAGTCAGCGATAATTTCCGGCACAAACCCAGCGCACCCCCGACTTCCAGCCCCCCGTCAGTGGGGCATATCCTGGGTCAGTTGCTCAACAGCGCTTTCATCGACGCCATCGAAAGCGATCTCGAAACCATGGAAACCATCAACGCGCTGGCCGCCGCAATTCGTCCCGAGCGGCGCCAGGCTCCGCTCATTGCGCATCTCGCACCCGTCGAAGCACTGTGCATCTCGCCATCGGAGCCCATCGACAAAATCGCGGCCCAGCACTACCGGGAGCTGCCGTACAGCGTGCGCCTGTTCCTGCGCGCCATCGGCGCCACCACCCGCAGCAGCGGCGCCAGCGCCGCCAGTTACCTGCTGTTCGAGCCCGGCTTCTGCGGCAAGCTGCTCGACCTCGGCTATCGGGACGCCCTTGATTGCAAAGATCGCATCCGCGCCTTTTTCCGCCTTCCCGAGGCCGCCGACAAGCCCGACGCTATTCGGGTCGGTACACCTTGATGGGGTGGTAGGATTTCTGGAACTCGGGCTGATCGGCCCATTTCAGTCCGCAACTGACGCCGCCATCAATCACGAAATGCTGTCCGGTAACAAAGGTGGAGCGGTCGCCGGCCAGCCAGCAGGCCATCTGCGCGATGTCGTCCGGTTCCCCCGCGCGAGGTATCGCCTGCGCTTTCGCGAACGCCGGTTTGACGCGATCCACCAACTCATCCGAGCGGCCGACGGTATTGGCGGCGAGCGGTGTGGCGATAAAACCCGGGCAGATCGCATTCACGCGCACATTGTGTTCCCCCATTTCCATGGCCACCGATTTGGACAGGTGAATCACCGCCGCCTTGGCGGCGGCATAGGGATGCGGACTGTAGCCCGCCTTCAGTCCGGCGATGCTGCCGGTATTGATGATGCTGCCGGATTTCTGACGCATCATGATCGGTGCCGCGTGCTTCATGCCGAGAAATACGCCGCGCACCAGCACATCGAACGTCATGTCGAATTCAGCGACGGGAATTTCGGCAATCGGCCCCAGCACGCCACCGAAACCCGCGTTGTTGAAGATGCAGTCGAGCCGGCCCCAGCGATTCACCGCGAGCTCTACCGCCGCCTTGACCTGGGCTTCGTCTCGCACCTCGACGCGGGCAAAGACTGCACTGGCGGCGCCCAGCTCCGCCGCCAGTGCCCGACCGCGCTCTTCCTGCATATCGGCGATCACTACCCGCGCGCCCTCTTCAATAAAAAGCCGCACACTGCGCTCGCCGATGCCGCTGGCACCGCCCGTGATCACCGCCACTTTTCCGTTCAACTCACCCATCGTCCGTCTCCTGTTACTGTTGTCTCAAAAAATGTCGCATCAAAAACCGTTGCATTAAAAAATGTCATTCCGCCACAGGCGCACGCGCACCGGCATCGATCCAGGTCTGACGCGCGCAGGCCATGAGTTCGCCGGTCACCCCGTGAATCGCCACGCCCATAAAGCGCTTGCGCCCCTGGGGCGGCGCAAGCTGCCAACTGCTGACGATATAGGACGCGCCGGCCCGCAGCGGCTGTTTCAGTGAAGCCGCGCAGGTACCGAGCAACTGGACGCCGATGTCCGGCGCGAGCGCCGCGATCCCATAGCCGCCGGGACAGTCGAGCGCGGCCCAGACCTGCTCCCGTGCGACCTGACCACTGGCGTCCAGCAGTTCGAGCCCCGGCTCCCAGACGCCGGCGACGATGGTATCGCCAGCCGCCTCCGGCAGGGGTCCGCAAAACAGCCGCAAACCTTCGCCCGGCGCACGTCTTGGACTGCACACATAGCAGCCGCGCACATCGCTCCCGTGCAAAAACCGGAAACGCTCGACGGCGGCACGGGCAGCGCTCAGGGTCGGCGGCGGGGGAATCTCGAGCTCCAACTCAAGCGGGCGGGCGCGACCCAGTTCCTGATCGTCGAGATGGCAGCTCACCGACCCATCCGGATGGCGCCGGATCGTCAGCGCCGTGGCGACCGGAAAGCCCCGCATGATGCGCACCTCGGCATCGCCGGACACGAAAGCCGCCATGGCACCGGCAATATAACCGCCGTTACCGCGGCCCACGGGGCCGTTGTAGCGTGCGTCGATAAGCAGGGTTTCGTTCGGGGTTTCACTCATCGGGTCGAGGTCCAGACACTCGCCGGCATTTTACGGACAGTTGGATTTCCCGGACAGTGATACCACAGTCGCAATGTTCATCCGATCCGGGCATCGCCATCGGGAGTGAGATCGAGGCGCATCAGGATGGCGTCTTCGCGATCCTGGACGGCCGGATAGTAGTTGCGCCGCAGCCCCACGCGCTGGAAACCTTCGCTCCGATAAAGCGCAATGGCTGGCGCATTGCCGGCGCGCACTTCCAGATGCACGCAGCGCGCGCGCTCGGCGAGCAGATCCAGACCGGCGCGCAACAAGCGACGGCCGAACCCCTTGCGGCAATGGGCGGGAGCGACCGCGATATTCAGCACTTCCGCTTCGTCGAGCACCTGACGAAATACGGCAAATCCGCAAAGTTCGCCATTCGCCCGTAACACCAGCATCCGATGCCGGGCGAGACTGTCCTCGAAACGGGCGCGATCCCAGGGTGCCAGTGCGGCCTGCGCCTCGATCCGGCACAGGGTTTCCAGATCGGCGGCCACGGCGGGCCGCACGTTCGGTTCCGACGCGGTGCCAATCATCCGTTCGCAGCCGGCGCGAGCTTCCTTATCGCGCGCCAGGTTTCGGCCTTGCGTGCGGGCGCCGCCAGCATGTCCGCAAGCCCCGGCAACAGAATGGCGCGCGCAGCGCCCGCCAGCGCCAGCTCGTCTCCGGCAGCCTGGTGAGATTCCGCGCCCAGACAACGCCAACTGGTCTCGCCCATCGCCAGCAGCCAGTGAAAAGGCGCCATCGCCATGCGTCCGGCGATGAACAGGGCGAGCGACTCCCGCGCACCCGCGAGGCTTGCATCGGCGCCGGCGAACGGCGGCCAGTCGATCACTTCGGCAGCCGCCAGCGGTCCCGGCAGGCGTCCGATGGCACGCAGAATATTGGTCAACAGCGCCACCCGCTCGCGGTCCGGCCAGCCTCCCGCAGGCAGGGCATCGAACACCAGCAGATCCGGCACCGGCTGCCAGCAGGCGAGGCGAAATGTCAGCGCGGTGGCCGTTTCGGCGCCCGCAGCTGCGGGTTGCGACGGAACTTCCGATGCCGCGCGGGCAACAGCGGCCGGCGCCCGGACCTGCTCCTGGAGCGCCGCGAGCGACGATTCGCTGCGCTCCAGCTCGGCCACGGAAGCCGCAGACTGCGCAGGCGGTACGCTCTGGGCGGTCGGCGCAAGCGCGCTGGCGAATGGTTGCTCCGATTCATCGCCGCGTGCCACGGCCGCTTCAGCGAGTGCCGCGGCGGCTTCACCGGACGCCGGGCGCGGCCGGTATCTGACCACGCCCAGCGCCGTCAAATACGCGTCCCGCCGCGCCGCGTCCATCAGTGACTACACACCGCGCTGGGGATGAACGCGGCCGGGCGTTTCCAGCAGGTTGATGGCGTTGAGGTAGGCCTTGGCACTTGCCACCAGAATATCGGTATCGGCACCCTGGCCGTTGACGATACGCCCGCCCTTCTCCAGCCGCACCGTCACCTCGCCCTGGGAGTCGCTGCCGGTGGTGATGGCGTTGACCGAATAGAGCTGCAGATTGGCACCGCTGTGGGCGAGCTTCTCTATCGCCTTGAACACCGCATCCACGGGTCCATCGCCTTCCGCCACAACCTGGTGGTCATTGCCCTGGGCGCGCAGTGTGAGTTCGGCATGGGGAGCGCGTCCGGTCCGCGATGCCACGTCCATGGCGATCAGGCTGAAATGCTCGGCGGTCTCGCCGAACTGGATATCCGACACCAGCGCCTGCAAGTCTTCGTCGTAGATTTCCCGCTTCTTGTCGGCGAGCTCCTTGAAGCGCACGAACGCGCGATTGAGATCGGCCTTGTTGTCGAAGGTGATGCCCAGGGTTTCGAGACGCGCACTGAAGGCCGCACGACCCGAAAGCTTGCCCAGCACGAGGCGGTTGGTATTCCAGCCCACATCCTGCGCGCGCATGATCTCGTAGGTCTCGCGGTACTTGAGCACGCCGTCCTGGTGAATGCCGGACTCGTGGGCAAAGGCATTGGCGCCCACCACCGCCTTGTTGGGCTGCACCGGGAACCCCGTCACGGTCGATACCAGACGCGAGGTGGGCACTATCTGCGTGGTGTCGATGCGGGTAGACACCGGAAACACGTCGGGCCGGGTGCGCACCGCCATCACGATTTCTTCCAGCGACGCATTGCCGGCGCGCTCGCCGAGACCATTGATGGTGCACTCCACCTGGCGCGCCCCGTGCAGCACCGCCGACAGCGAATTCGCCACCGCGAGGCCGAGATCGTTGTGGCAATGTACCGAGAATATCGCCTTGTCGGAATTGGGTACATTCCTGATGACACGGCCGATCATGGCGCCGTACTGACCCGGCTCGCCGTAACCCACGGTGTCGGGAATGTTGATGGTGCGGGCACCGGCGGCGATCACCGCCTCGATCACCCGGCACATGAACTCGAACTCGGTGCGGCTGCCGTCCTCAAGCGAAAACTCCACGTCGTCCACGAGATTGCGGGCGATCCTGACGGCACCGATGGCCTGCTCGAGCACCTGCGCGGGCGTCATCTGGAGCTTGTATTCCATGTGAATCGGCGAGGTCGCGATGAAGGTGTGGATGCGCGGTGCCGCCGCGTCCTTGAGCGCCTCCGCAGCGCGTTCGATATCCGCCGGCAGAGTGCGCGCGAGACTGCACACCCGGCAGTCGCGAATGGTCTCGGCGATGCTTTTGACGGCGGCGAAATCGCCGGGGCTCGACGTTGCGAAACCCGCTTCGATCACATCCACGCGCAGCTTTTCCAGCGCCTTGGCGACGCGCAGTTTCTCTTCGCGCGTCATGGCCGCGCCGGGGCTTTGCTCGCCGTCGCGCAACGTGGTGTCGAAGATGATCAAGTGTTCTTTGTTGTCGGCCATGGCCTTGGGCTCCCAGATCGCGCGCCGGCGCGGCGATCGCTACAGGATGAATCGGCCCGCATCAGCGGGTGATGAAAACGAAAAACAGCAGGAGAGTACGTTGGCTGCCCCTCAGGGCAGCAGCAGGAGCAGTCGGAACGCACACAGCGCCGCCGCCGGACAGGAATGTCGGGAACGGGAGAGCGACGGAACAGCGCCAGATGCCATTGCGAGGGACGTTGCACAGTAATTGGAACCATTCAAGCAGATTCGCCCCGCGCTGCCAACCCCCGGCGATAGCGGCGCCACAGCCACAAGCCGGGGCCGGACAGCGCGTACACGAAGAAGATGGCCAACAACACCCGGGGCGGATCGATCACCACCAGGGCAGCGCCAATCACCGCCGCAACTATGACCATAAAAGGCACCCGCCCGCGAAAGTCGACGCCCTTCATGCTGTGGTAGCGAAAATTGGTGACCATCAGCAGCCCCGCCGCCGCCGTCATCAAGCAAACAGTCAGCGCAATACCGCCGGAAGGATCCAGGTCCTGGCCGCTCCATACAATGCCGGCAATCACTCCGGCCGCGGCCGGGCTCGCGAGTCCGACAAAGAAGCGTTTGTCGGCGGAGCCCACCTGTACGTTGAAGCGCGCCAGGCGCAGCGCCGCGCAGGATGCGTAGATGAACGCCGCCGCCCAGCCCAGCTTGCCCAGTGCGTTCAGCATCCAGGCATAGGTCACCACTGCCGGTGCCACGCCGAACGACACCATGTCCGACAGGGAATCGTACTGAACGCCAAACGCGCTCTGGGTGTTGGTGAGACGGGCGACGCGGCCGTCGAGCCCGTCGAACACCATGGCGACAAAAATGGCGACTGCCGCCGTGGAGAATTTCCCGTTCATGGCGGAAAGAATCGCGTAGAAGCCCGCGAACAGGGCGCCGGTGGTGAGCAGATTGGGTAGCAAATAGATGCCCCGGCGGCGGACGACCTCGCCCTCGACGGCGTCCTCGGCCGAGAACGGGGCAAACGGCGGCGCCGTCGCCTTCACGCTGGCCTCGTCATCATCCGCAAAGGGGTCGGTCACACCAAGTCTCCTACGCTGTCACCCGTCGCCGCGCCGTGGCGCGCGGTCTGCTGCACTGTAGCAGGGAAAGCCCCCACCGGCATGAGCCCAACGCCATGGAAAAGGGGCGGGCCACAGCAAATGCGGACCGCCCCCGCGCCGCGCCCGGGATCGCGCGACGTGCAACCGTTGCCGGTCAGTTCTTCGATTTGTCTATCAGCTTGTTCTTGCCGATCCAGGGCATCATGCCGCGCAGTTTGGCGCCCACGGCTTCGATGGGATGCTCCTGGGCGCGGCGCCGGCGCGCCTTCAGCACCGGGTTGCCGGCCTGGTTGTCGAGCACGAATTCGCGTGCGAACTTGCCGGTTTGAATATCGTCCAGAATGCGCTTCATCTCTTTCTTGGTTTCATCGGTGATGATGCGCGGACCGCTCACATAATCCCCGTACTCCGCCGTATTGGAGATCGAGTAGCGCATGTCGGCGATACCGCCCTGATACATCAGATCGACAATCAGCTTGAGCTCGTGCAGACACTCGAAATAAGCCATTTCGGGCGCATAGCCGGCCTCGACCAGGGTTTCGAACCCCGCCTGAACCAGCGCCGTGGCGCCGCCGCAGAGCACCGCCTGCTCGCCGAACAGGTCGGTCTCGGTCTCTTCCCGGAAATTGGTTTCGATGATGCCGGAGCGGCCCGCACCGATCGCGGCCGCATAGGACAGGGCGATGTCGCGCGCCCGGCCGCTGGCATTCCGATAAAGGGCGATCAGCGAAGGCACCCCGCCGCCTTCCTGATAAGTGCTGCGCACCGTGTGGCCGGGGCCTTTGGGGGCGATCATGATCACATCCAGATCCGCGCGCGGCTCGATCAACTGGAAGTGGATATTGAAGCCGTGGGCGAACGCAAGCGCCGCACCCTGCTTCAGGTTGGGTTCGATTTCACTGTAATAAATGGCTTTTTGCTGTTCATCGGGGGCCAGTATCATCACCAGATCGGCGCCTTTCACCGCCTCGGCAACCTCCGCCACCTTGAGACCGGCACCTTCGGCCTTGGCACGGGACGCCGAACCCTTGCGCAGCGCTACCACTACCTCCGCCACACCGGAATCGCGCAGGTTGAGCGCGTGCGCGTGACCTTGAGAGCCATAGCCCACCACGGCCACTTTCTTGCCGCGGATGACGGCGAGATCACAATCTTTCTCGTAATACACTTGCATGGTCGTTCACCCGATACTGAGTTTGTTGGTTGTCCCGTGACTGTCAAGCCCGCAGCGCACGTTCGCCGCGCATGATACCGGATACGCCGGAGCGCACCACTTCCAGCACCGCCGTCTCGCCGAGCGCCTCGATGAAGGCATCCAGCTTGGCGCTGACTCCTGCGAGCTGAATGACATAGCTCGCGGTACCCACGTCGATGATCTGACCCCGGAAGATATCGACGACGCGCTTCACTTCGGCGCGAGCATCGCCGCTCGCCTTCACCTTGACGAGCATCAGTTCGCGCTCGATGTGAAGGCCGTCGGTGAGGTCGGTGACCTTCACCACATCAATCAGCTTGTGAAGCTGCTTGGTGATTTTTTCGATGGTGAGATCGTCGCTCTGGGTGGTCAGCGTCAAGCGCGACAGGGTCGCGTCCTCGGTGGGAGCGACGGTCAGGGAATCGATGTTGTAGCCGCGCTGGGAAAACAGGCCGACCACCCGCGAGAGGGCTCCGGGTTCGTTTTCCAGCAGCACCGAAAGAATGCGTCTCATCAGGTACGCTCCGTTTTGCTGAGCCACAGATCGCGCATGGAACCGGGGGACACATGCATCGGGTAGACGTGCTCATGGGGGTCCACCTGGATGTCGACGAACACCACCCGGTCCTTGTAACTGAAGCATTCGTGAAGCTTGTCTTCGAGTTCGTCGATGTGTTCAACGCGCAACCCGACATGGCCGTAGGCCTCCGCCAGCTTGACGAAATCCGGTAGCGAATCCTCGTAGAGAATCTGCGAGTAACGGCTGCCGTACTGCATGTCCTGCCACTGCTTCACCATCCCCAGCGCCTGGTTGTTGAGGTTGATGATCTTGACCGGCAACTGGTGCTGGGTGCAGGCGGACAACTCCTGAATGCACATCTGGATACTGCCCTCACCGGTTACGCAGGCGACATCCGCCCCCGGGAAGGCCATCTGCACGCCCATGGCCGCCGGCAGGCCGTAACCCATGGTGCCAAGCCCGCCGGAATTGAACCACTGGCGGGGCTTGTCGAAGAGATAATACTGCGCCGCGAACATCTGGTGCTGTCCGACATCGGACGTGATGTAGGCCTTGCCTTGAGTCACCTTGTAGAGTGCCCGCACCGCATCCTGCGGCTTGATCAGCGAACCGACGCTGGGTTCGTGGCGCGGCGCGGTGTAGAGCCCGTGGCGTCGACGCCACTCGTCGATCTGCTGCCACCACTCCGCAAGCGCCGCAGCGTCCGGACGCTCGCCGGCTGCTTCGATCTGCTCGATCATCTCGTCCAGCACAGCGTCGCAGGCGCCGACGATGGGAATATCCGCTGGCACATTCTTGGAAATCGACGAGGGATCGACGTCGATATGAATGATCTGCGCCCCCGGACAGAAGCGGTCCGGCGTATTGGTGACCCGGTCGTCGAAGCGCACGCCGACCGCCAGAATCACGTCCGCGTGATGCATGGCCGTATTGGCTTCGAAAGTGCCGTGCATTCCCAGCATGCCGACGAACTGCCGGTCGCTGCCCGGGTAACCGCCAAGCCCCATCAAAGTGTTGGTGACCGGAAAATTGAGCAGTCGCGCGATCCGTGTGAGCTGGTCCGCGGCATTGCCCAGAATCACCCCGCCACCCGCATAGATCACCGGCCGCCTGGCTCCGAGCAGCACCTTGACCGCGCGACGGATCTGCCCGGAATGGCCCTTGGTGGAGGGCTGATACGAGCGAATGCGGATTTTTTCCGGGTACAGGTAGGGCACCCTGTAGTTGGGATCGGTAACATCCTTGGGGATGTCGACGACCACGGGACCGGGCCGTCCGCTGCGCGCGATGTAGAACGCCTTGGCAATGGTTTCGGCCACGTCTTCCGCGCGCCGTACCATGAAACTGTGTTTCACGATGGGTCGCGAGATACCGATCATGTCGGTTTCCTGGAACGCGTCGCCGCCGATTTTTTCCTGGGGCACCTGGCCGGAGATCACCACCAGGGGAATCGAGTCCATGTAGGCAGTCGCGATGCCGGTGATGGCGTTGGTGGCGCCGGGACCGGAGGTCACCAACACTGCGCCGACTTCACCCGTCGCCCGGGCGTAGCCATCGGCGGCATGGGTCGCGCCCTGCTCGTGGCGCATCAGGATATGCTTGACGTCGTCCTGTCGAAACAGCGCGTCATAGATATGGAGCGCCGCGCCACCTGGATAGCCCCAGAGGTACTTGACGCCGGAGTCGCGCAATGCGCGGATGGTGGCTTCGCCACCGGAGAGCAATTCCACTGAATCATTTCCTCTGTCGATGGACGATCAGTTCGGCGCCGCGCAAAGCAACTCGCCGCCAACCCGACAGGGCAAACGCAAACAGAAGGGGTCACTGGAACATCAGGCCCGACGGCAAGTCGGGTTGCGCTGCGATCACCGCCAAGCGGAGGGTTCGATCGCGGCCGGGGACGGGGTCGTGCCACCCGGTGATGCCCAGCGAACGCTGTTTACGTCCACCTGGCGGGTCTTCGGCGGGCAGATGGCCCCGCGCGAAGGGGCACAGATGTTAGCGCGCTACACCAACAGGGTCAATGCAGGCTTTCCAATGGGGATCTGCGCGCGACGGGGATCTGCGCGCGCGACACATAGCGTGAATCGAAACGAATTGGCGGACCGGACGGGACTCGAACCCGCGACCTCCGGCGTGACAGGCCGGCATTCTAACCGACTGAACTACCGGTCCGTTGATGCATTGCTTTGGTGGGTGGTACAGGGGTCGAACCTGTGACCTACGGCTTGTAAGGCCGTCGCTCTCCCAACTGAGCTAACCACCCTGCGAGGGAGCGGCGCATTCTACCCGAACGTCGTTCTCTGTCAACGGCGGGCATGGCGGCCAAAAGTTGGACCGCTGTACTTGACGACCCGGGATAACTACCATGGGCACGCTCACCGGCACCGCCAAATTCCGATGGAAATCAACAAATCCTTTACTTTCGAAGCGGCACATCATCTGCCCAATGTGCCGCTCGATCACAAGTGCCGCCGCCTGCACGGGCACTCCTTTCATGTCACCGTGCATGTGGAAGGCCCCATCGGAGCCGACAGCGGCTGGGTGATGGATTTTGCCGATCTGAAAGCCGCCTGCCGGCCCATTCACGACCAACTCGATCACCGTTATCTGAACGAAATCGACGGCCTCGAAAATCCGACCAGCGAGCACATTGCGCGCTGGATCTGGCATCGGCTGAAGCCGGTGGTCGCCGGCCTGTCCGCGGTCGCGGTGCGGGAGACCTGCACCAGCGGCTGCCTGTACCGCGGGGACTGAAGTGCAACGCCGGATGCGCGCTGTAGAAAACGGCTGACCGGGCCGTGCATATCCTCCGTCTCACCATCGAGTTTCAATTGCCGGCCTGCCATTCGCTGAAAGACAAGCGGCGCCGGCTCGGGGGCTTGCGGGAAAAGTTCGGCAGCAAGCCCAACATCGCGGTCAGCGAATCGGACTGGCACGATGTTCACGATCGGGCGCGCTGGACCTTTGTCATCGTGGGGGAAAACCAGCGCGTCATCGAATCGCAGCAAGAGCTGATTCAGACCTACGTCAGCCAGTCAGTCGATGCGCTGGTGACGCACAGCTCCCGCGAATATCTGCACTGATCGGATGCGGTGCTTCATCGGCTGTTCGGTATCCCGGAGCGACCAGGCCGCACTCGCGGCGTTGCTTCAGTCGCGAGCCGGTGCGGGCTGGCGGCTGATTCCCGCCGCGAACTACCATTTGACCCTTTGCTTTCTGGGCGACCAGCTGCCCGCCACCCTGTCCGCACTGGTCGCGCGTCTGCGCACCGCGGTCCCGCGCCGCCCCTGCCACGGCCATGCCTTGGCGCTCGCACCTTTCCCCACGCCCACAGCGCCACTTCTTGCGCTGGAGCTCATTCCGGATGCGGCCCTGCAGGCCCTGCACGCTGCGGTGGTAGGCTGCGTGGCCGCAACCGGAATCCCGTGCGAAGCAATGGAGTTTCGCCCTCATATCAGCCTCGCCCGCGGCGCCGGCGAGCTCCGCGTCGAGCCGTTGGAACTGGATCTGTCGTTCAACGAACTCTGCCTGTTTCAGAGCCTTCCGACACCGGCACACCGCCGGTACGAGCGGCTCGACAGCATTGCGCTCGACGACGGTTGAGAGCCACCGGAAGACAGGGCAAACGGCTAAGCCTGAGGTGACGTGGCCGGCGAAGACTCCGCTTCACCTGGGGCGACCCCAGCACCGAATTCCAGCAACAGTTCCGCCAGCGTTTCGATTTCCAGACGCAGGATCTGACGCCGATCCACGATCGCATCGATGAAGGGTTGGTACGCGGCTTTCGTGCGACCCCGCACCAGGTGCCGCAACCGCTCGTGCAGTGTCGCGAGTTCACGTTCGTGCGAAAGCAGGTCGGCAAGTTGCACGGCTTGCGCGGTCCGGATCGGATCCAGCTTCTCCACCCCGGCCAGAAGCTCCAGCTGGCAACTGTAAAACCGCGCATAACGTGCCCAGTGGCCGAAGTCGGCGTCCTCTCCCGACTTCAGTGCCTGAATGGCATGGCGGCGGCAATCGGCCCAGGAACCCGCCAATCCGGCGCGAATATCGGCGGAATCAAAGGTGCCCCGGGGTCCGGGGTCCAATGCCGCGACCAGGAGCTCGAGCCGGCGGGATACCGCCGCCGCCAGGCGTTTCGGGGACAGCTCGCGCCCCTCCATGACCAGGACCGGAGGTGCGGCGCTTATCTCCCGCACCTGCTCGAACAGGGTGCAGGCATCCAGGCCGCTGAATAATTCCGCGAAAAGTGCGCGCTGCGCGATGTGCTCCCGCAACGGCGCGAGGCTATCGGAAATGGCCTCCACCTGTGCCACCGTGCGCCCGGCAAGATCGGGGTCGGTGGCCGCCAGCAGATGTCCGAGCGCAGCCATGCGCTCGAGCGCTGCGAGCGCGTCAGACACGCCCTGAAGCCGTTTGCGGGAGACCGTGGCGAGCGCATCCATGGCGATGGCGATCTGGCGTCGCAGGATGCGATTCAGTTCACTCGCGAGGACAGCTCCGGGTTCAATGGCGTAATCGACGCGCATGGTGCATGAAACCCCGGTCTCCACCGGCGGTTAAGCCAGTGTTGACCCGGACTCAGGCCTCGGCACCGACCACGACCGGCCGCACAGTGGCCAGCTCCTCGTCGGTCAACAATCGGGAGCGAATCAGAAAGCGCACTCCGAGCGGAATTTCCAGGGAAAAACTGGCTCCGCGCCCCGGCACCACATCGATGGTGGTATGGCAGTTTTCGTAGTACTGGAACTGCTCGGGCGACATGTAGAACTTGCAGCCATGGATGTCGCCCAGACACAGATCGCGGCTGCCGATGCGGAAATCACCGACCGCAAAACACATGGGGGCGGAGCCGTCGCAACAGCCGCCGCTCTGGTGGAACAGCAGTGCGCCGTGCCTTGCGCGCAACTGGTCCACCACGGCGCGCGCCGCGTCGGTGATGGCCAGTCGCTCGCAAAATTCCGTCATGCCGGCACAGATCTCAGAAGAAGCCCATTTTTTCCTTGGCGTAGGAAATCAGCACGTTCTTGGTGTTGCGGTAATGGGCCAGCATCATATGGTGGTTTTCACGGCCGATACCGGATTTCTTGTAGCCCCCAAAGGACGCATGCGCCGGATAGACGTGGTAGCAGTTGACCCACACCCGGCCCGCCTGGATGCCGCGCACAAAGGTTTGCACCTGATGCATGTCGCGCGACCACACCGCCGAACCCAGGCCATAGAGGGTATCGTTGGCAATGGCGAGCGCTTCGTCGTCATCCTTGAAGGTGGTCACCGCAAGCACCGGTCCGAAAATCTCCTCCTGGAAAATGCGCATCTTGTTGTGGCCCTTGAACACCGTGGGCTGGATGTAATAGCCACCCGGGTACTGGGCATTTTTGTAAGGCTGCCCGCCGCAGAGCAGTTGCGCGCCCTCTTTCTTGCCGATATCGATATAGCTCAGGATCTTTTCGTACTGGTCGTTGGACGCCTGGGAACCCATCATGGTGGTGAGTTCGTAGGGGTCGCCCATCGTGATCGCGGCCACCCGGGGCAGACATTTCTCCATGAACCGCTCGTAGATGCTCTCGTGCACCAGCGCCCGCGACGGACAGGTACAGACCTGGCCCTGGTTCAGCGCGAACATCACCAGGCCCTCGATCGCCTTGTCCAGGAAGGCATCGTCCTTGTCCATCACGCTCGCGCAAAAAATGTTGGGCGATTTGCCGCCGAGTTCGAGCGACACCGGAATGATGTTCTCGGCGGCGTACTGCATGATCAGCCGCCCGGTGGTGGTTTCGCCGGTAAAGGCGATCTTCTTGATATCGGGGTGAGACGCGAGCGGCTTGCCGGCCTCGGCACCAAACCCGTTCACCACGTTGAGCACGCCGGGCGGCAGCAGGTCGCCGATGAGCTCCATCAGCACCAGAATCGACACCGGCGTCTGCTCGGCGGGTTTCAACACCACGCAGTTGCCGGCGGCAAGCGCCGGTGCGATTTTCCAGGCCGCCATCAGCAGCGGAAAGTTCCAGGGAATGATCTGGCCGACAACGCCGAGGGGTTCGTGGATTTCCATCGACACCAGCGTGGCGTCGATATCGGTTACCGAACCCGACTCGGTGCGAATGGCCGCGGCAAAGTAGCGGAACTGGTCGATCACCAACGGCAGATCCGCGCCCAGGGTCTCGCGAATGCCCTTGCCGTTATCGCAGGTCTCCACCATCGCCAGCTGCTGGATGTTGGCCTCGACGGTGTCGGCGATCTTGTTCAGGATCGCGCTGCGCGCGGCGGCCGCAGTCTTGCCCCACGCGGGGAAAGCCTCCCAGGCCTTTTTCACCGCCAGGTCGATGTCCTTGACGTTGGACTGGGGAATGCGCGTTACCAGCTTGCCGTCGATGGGCGAGGTGTCCTCGAAATAATGGCCGTCGACGGGAGCCACCCAGCGCCCGCCGATGTAGTTCTCGTACTGGGGTTTGAATTGCGGACGTTGAAATGTCATCCGTCACCTCCCGATCATTGTGGTTATGTGGTGGAGAGCCGCGCAGGAACGAGGCAGGTGGTCGGCGGGATGCCGAACCGCACGCGCATCCGGCCCGCTTCGATTATCGACGCGCATCTGCACTGGCGCAAGCCAAGTTCGGGTGCCGCCATCCGGCCGCGCCGAGCGCGGGGGTATCGACCGCTATAATCTGCCGCTTTTGGGATTCCGCACCATGACGTCACCCGCGCCCATGGACCCGTCCGGCTCGCTGCCTGCCGCCACTGCCACCACTGCCGATGTGTCGCTGGAGGCCAAGGTCAGTGCCTTGCGCCAGGACTTCGGCGCCCTGCTGCAGGCCGCCATCGCGGTACATTCGTCGCCGCCCACCGGCTACCGCATGCGCGCCGAGTTCCGCATCTGGCATCAGGACGAGCGCTGCCACTACGCCATGTACCGGCCGGGAGAATCCGGCACGCCCTACGTCATCGACGACTTCCCGCCCGGCGCCGCCGCCATCACCCGCCTGATGCCGCCCTTGCTCGGCGCGCTGAATGCCACGCCGGAACTGCGGCGCCGCCTGTTCGCGGCGGAGTTCCTCACCACAATGGCGGGCGACGCCCTGATCACCCTCATCTACCACCGCGGGCTGGATGCCGCCTGGCAGGACGCCGCCCTGGCGCTGGCCAACCAGTTGGATTGCAGCCTGATCGGCCGCAGCCGCAAGCAAAAAATCGTCATCGGGCGCGACCATGTGATCGAGACCCTGAGCGTCGCCGGCCGCCGCTATTGCTGGCAGCAGATCGAATCCGCCTTCACCCAGCCCAATGCCGTCATCAACCGGGAGATGCTCGCCTGGACCGCGGAACAGGCCCGCAATCTCGGCGGCGATCTGCTGGAGCTCTATTGCGGCAACGGCAATTTTACCTTGGTGCTCGCGGCACAGTTCGAGCGCGTGCTCGCGACCGAAGTGGCGAAATTGTCGGTACGCGCCGCGCACCACAATCTGGCGGCCAACGGCATCGACAATGTCGCGCTGGTACGGATGTCCAGCGAGGAAGTGGGTCAGGCGCTGGCCGGCGTGCGCCCGTTCCGGCGCCTGCGAGACATCGATCTCGGCGCCTACCGGTTCTCGACCCTGCTGGTGGATCCCCCGCGTGCCGGTCTCGACGCAACCACCCTCGCTCTCGCCAAAACCTTCCGCAATATTTTTTATATTTCCTGCAATCCACAGACGCTGAAAAGCAATCTTGTGGAGCTGAACGCGACCCACCGCGTCGCCGAGTTCGCGGTGTTTGACCAATTCCCGGGCACCCGCCATCTGGAATGCGGCGCCCTGCTGGTACAGCGCTGAAACCGGACCGGGGCCGACATCTTCAGTAAAAAACGCTCAGGCGAGACCCAATACCCGCAGCAGGATCAGGCCGCCGCAGTTGACCACAAAGGACAGCAGCCCGCTCACCAGCACGATATTGGCGGCCAGCCGGCGACTGCCGCCGAACATCTCGGCGAACACCACGCTGATGGTGGCGGTCGGCGAGGCCAGCACCAGAAACAGGATGCCAAGCTCCATGCCGCGCACCCCCGCCCAATAGCCCAGCGGTACGCCGATCAGCGGCATCCACAGGCATTTGTAGAACGCCGCCCCCCAGCTCACCAGGGTCGGCTTGCGCAGCTCGCGAAAATCCAGCGACGCACCCAGCGTGAACAGCACCAGCGGCACCGTGAGCTGCCCGAGAATTTTGCCGGTATCCACCAGAATCCCCGGCAGGGGCACGCGCACCGCGCCCGCCACCACGCCCAGCACAATGCCGATGATGACCGGATTCTTGAGCGCGTCGCGGCCCAGCCCGCGCCCCGGCCCCGCATCGCCGTAGCGGCGCAGCATGGCAATGGAAAACACATTGCCGAACACGATGAACACCGCCATGGGCAGGGATGCGAGCGCCACGCCCTCGACCCCGTAGACACTCTGCGCCATGGCGAGTCCCGCGATCAGCAGATTGCCGCGCGCCGCACCTTGCAGAAACACACCGCGCTGCTCCCGCTCCTTTACCAGCAAGGTCGCCAGCGGCCAGGCCAACAGCGCCAACCCCATCACCAGCGCCGTACTGACCAGCAGAAAGCGCGGCGCGCGGGTGAATTCGATCTCGGCGCCGGCCAGCGACAGAAACAGCATCGCCGGCGCGCCCAGATTGAAGACCAGCCGCGAGGCATCGCGCAGAAAGCCGTCGCTCAGCGCCCCGGCGCGGCGCAGCACCACGCCCAGGGCGGTCACCAGATAGATGGGCGTGACGGTACCCAAAGCGAACCAGACGATGTCCAGATAATTCATCGCGACGTGGCAACCAGTACGGGCAAGTGTGGAAAGACCATCGGGTGCGACCGCAGCCGGTCAGCGCGCAACGGCAATCAGCTTCAAGCAGAGCACATCGGCAACGGGCGGGCAGACCATGCCGTCGGCACAGGGCACCAGTTCCCCGGGCGCAAGCTACCGGGCGCACGCTTACCGGGCGCAAGTCTACCAGCCGACATCCCGCCGCTGCGGTAGAATTCCGCGCCATGGCGCGTGCTCCCAAAATACTGGTATTCGATTCCGGCGTCGGTGGTCTCAGCGTGCTCGCGGCCGTGCGCGCCCGCGCGCCGGGCTGCGATTTCGTCTTTGCCTGCGACAACGCCGCCTTCCCCTACGGCACCAAAGGGGAAGGCGAGCTGGTAGAACGGGTGGACAAGGTCCTGCACCAGCTCGTCCGCCGGGAACAACCCGACATCCTCGTGGTGGCCTGCAACACCGCGAGCACCGTGGCGTTGCCGCGCCTGCGCGAACGCATTCCGAATCCGGTGGTCGGCGTGGTGCCCGCCATCAAGCCCGCCGCCGCGCTGTCCGCCACCAAGGTGATCGGCCTGCTGGGCACCCCCGGCACCGTGAGCCGTCCCTACACCCGGCAGCTGATCGCCGACTTCGCCTCCGACTGCGAAGTGATCTGCGTGGGCAGCTCGCGGCTGGTCGATATCGCGGAACAGGCGCTGCGGGGTACCGCGCCGGATATCGACGAACTGCGCACCATCCTCGCGCCACTGTTCGCCAACCCGGCGCTCGACACCCTGGTCCTCGCCTGCACGCATTTCCCGCTGCTCACCGAGGCGCTCGCCCTGGCCGCCCCGCGCCCGGTGCACTGGGTGGATTCCGGCGACGCCATCGCCCGGCGCGTACTCACCTTGCTATCCGGCCCCACGGATGGGCCCGACCTGGGCTTTCGCGCCCTGTTCACCGGCGCCGCCGGCAGCGATATCCTGCATCCGGCGCTGTCCGCGCGCGGTTGCCGGGAAATCGCCGTACTGTCTTGAGAACGCTTCTGAAAATCCGCCATGGCTTCCGCGCAATTGGCATAGGCCGCTAACCGCCGGCAATTCACCTCGGTCGCGCGCGTGACCAGATCACCTCCACCGCCGGCAGCGAGTTTCTGCACCCGGCGTTGGCGGCTCGGGGCTGCCGGGAAGTAGCGGTATTACCCTCAACCGCCCGAGAAGCGACTGTATATAACCACAGATTTTATCTGCCAGGTTACCGAACGATTGAGCCGATAAATGCCCAACCGGCTCGACCAAGGCAGCCGCACCGGGATCCCGGCTTAAAAGTACCCTTGCCGAGTGCCGCTGATGACCGACCGCTGGGCTATCCATGAAAAGAAAATCGGGACTGATTTGCCTATACTCAACAATCTGATCGAGCCTGACCCGATTGACTTCACCATTGATTTCCAGGTGAGAAAAACAGGGAAACTTGTCAAATATATCCACGGTGGATTATGAAAGAGCCATTTCGCCGAATGATTGCATTTCTTAGATGGAATATTCGTTCGTTCTTCAAGTCATCGCCGGAAAATGGCATATCTGGTACAGCCTCGAATCCTTCAGGCCATGATAGCCAATATCATGATGCCGTTGACTCCTTCACTACTGAGCAAAACCTCTGGGGCTTCACAGCAGACGCAATTCCACCGCTTCCGTTACTGCTCGACCCTGCCCGCCTGGATCGCCTGGTGTTTCGAAGACAGGTATTGGATTGGCGGGATGATTCAATCCTGAAAATAGACCAATGCGCTGATCGTGTCCTGAAGGAGCTCTCAGCACACATCGTGACAATGCTGAAAGCTGTTCCAACATGGCGACGTTGCGTCTGGCCAAAATCGACCAGCGAGGTTATTTTCCATGATTTCATCATATTCGTCAGATCGCCCATTCAACGCGAAATGAAGCTGTCCGAAAATAGAATCAAGGAGATTTATGATCGCCGGGAACCTCGCGAAATATCTGGACGTCGATTTAATTATGAATGGGCTGACAGCCCACTAAATTGCGTCGAAAACATCGGTTTCAGGCCGTCAAACGAGGCGAAAATTCTAGGCGCAATTTCGCACCTTGTTCAGGGAGACCAGGGAATTTCTGATAAATTTAATCGGCAGATTATTAGCATCTGCGCAGCAGTGATCGGAGATCGTAACTTTGATTAGCCAGATATTATTTGAGATACCGGCTTTCTATGAAATGGCTGTTAGGAGCGGCAGCCTGATCCAGATAGGAGGCCTATTGAAAGATGCCGCCTCAGGGAAAATTGTTGCCCACCTACAGGAGAGTGGTCTCGCTCATTCGTTGATCGGCACGGCGATGCTGGGCGTGACATCGCCAGTCTCGCTTGGATTATCAGCCGTGTCCCAATTGGCGAACATTGGAACCGGAATTTATACCGCTGTTCAGATCAATCAACTTAAAACCATGATCGAAGGGCTTCAGTCCCTTCAGATTGCAACCCTGGGCGTTTCACTTTTGGGCGTTGGCGTTAGCGTTGCAGGTTTTCTTTACATGCGAAAACGCTTCAATGCAGTTGACGAAAGAATCGACAAGTTGCTCGATACGGTAATTCATGGATTCGAAAGCCAACAAAAGGCAACCCTCAGGTCGCATTTATCTCAAGTCGAAGGAATTGTGCAGCAAGCGAGTCAAGCGTGCACTCTGAAAAACCCAAAAACCGAGTACTCGAGAATTGCCGAACGCATGGCAGAGGAGGCTGCACATTTTGAGGGGGAGTTAGAGTTTGTCCTAAAGATGAGCGGCAAGGTTAACCATGAGCTTTTTTGGCAGCTAGCCCAGACTCTGATGGCTTGCAATTCTGTACGAATCGATTGTCGTATACGCACCAACGAGCTTCGCAATGCATTGGACGTCGCTCTTGGGGTGGGTGAAAGCTACGAGAGGTTATTTGGGCGATTAACGCCTTTGTCTTTTGACGGCGAGGTAACGCAAATGGCTAAGACCATAACGGCCTTGAAGGATATAACTGACGTTGCTGCCACAAAACCCTATCTGATTGACTATCTGCACTCTCGGAGGATTGATGGGTCAGATTACGTTGACCAGCTTGGACAAGAGAAGGCACGCCCGCTCCTGATGCTTCCGGTTGCTTGAGCTCCACGATGTTTCCTTCTACACCTATACAGCATTGCACGCTTTGTTCGGGATACGCCAAAAAGCGTAACAACGGGACTTTTAGTGAATGTCGGGTTTTGCGCCAGAAGGCCTCACCAAAAATCGGATTTTTGCCGCAGGGATTGCAAAAGCGAAGCACGTCCGCCAGCACGCCGCCAGCACCGCCAGGGTCAGGTCTAGATTCGTAGCCTAGAACACCGGGGTCATAGAACACGAGGTCGATAGCTGGGCGCCACGGGGCAACTGAGGTATCCTCTTCCCATGGTTGATGCATCCCTGATTTCGCGCGTAATAACCCTGAGTCCGGCCGAACGGCTTGAGCTCATCAGCGCCGTTTGGGAAACGCTGTCCCCTGCCGACGCGCCCGTCACGGAAGAGGAAAAAGCGCTTCTGGACGCGCGTCTGGCAGACTTGGACAACAGCCCGGAGGATCAAAGTCCCTGGTCGGAGGTTCAAGCGCGGCTGGCGCGCCAGTTGCCTTGAGCTACAGGGTTTATGTCCGCCGCACCGCAGAGCGGGACATCGTCGAGGCCCAGCACTGGTATGAGGCGCAACAGCAGGGATTGGCGGCAGAGTTCCACGCCGAGTTCAGTGCCGCGCTTGGCAGGCTCGCGGAAACACCGCTCATCTATCCTGTGCTGTACCGTGAAGTCCGCCGAGCGGTATTGCACCGATTTCCCTACCTGATTTGGTTTCGCGTCCGCAATTCTGACGTCACGGTTATCGCCTGTACACACGGCAGGGTTGGCCCAGGCTGGTTATCCGCGCGGTTGCGCGGGAAATGATGCCCGACCATACGCCGCCAACGCCTCTCATTGATGTCGTTCGGCGTCACGAATTTCCGGCCGGAACCTTCGCCGGCAACACCAGCGTGCCCTCGTTGCCGCGCGTCGGCACACTGAGATAACGCACACCGTCGATCTGGATATAGCTGGGCGTCACCACCGACTCAGGATGGCGCTCAAAATCCGCCCGGGCTTCCGCGCAATGGGCGTAGGTCGCCAGGCGCCGGCAGTTGACTTCGGTCGCGCGCATCACCAGATGTTCTCCGGACTCGCCCTGCGCCACCACCTGCGCGGGCGTGGTCCAGAAGGAATCGACCAGCTCGCTGCCGTCGTGGACGCCGTCCTGACCGCGCGGAAGTTCGGCGAGGAAAAATCGCGTGTCGAAACGCTTGGGGCGTTCGGGCGGCGTGATCCAGTGCGCGAAATAGGTCAGCTCCTCGACCGCCGCCCGCAGGCTGTGGCGCGCGAGCAGGGTCGCGAAATCGAGCTCACCTCGCACCAGCCGCGCACGCTCGGGCGCGAGCTCCGCGAGCAGGCCCGGGGTCGGCCAGTCGCCGTCCGGCGTTTTCGCGTAGAGAATTCCCACCTCCTCGAAGGTTTCGCGAATCGCCGCCATGCGATAGCCGTGCAGCGGATCGTCGGGCGTCGCGCCATCGGCCGGTTCCAGCGCGCCGCCGGGAAACACCAGGGCGCCGCCGGCGAAGGCGGTGGCCTGATTGCGCAGCGCCATCAGGATTTCCCAGCCCGCCGCGCGGTCGCGGCCGATGACCAGACTGGCGGAAGGACGGGCGGGTACCGGGGTCGTCGTCATGCGCTGTTCCTCGATCAGGTCGGCAACCCGGTCCAGACGCCCGGGGCAAGCTGTTATAGTCGGACCCGATTGTAGCCCGACCCTCCCGCAAGTCCCGCGCTCAAGGATCGATCATGGCCCCACTGTCCGCCCCCCGTCCGCTGTCCGCGGCCCACGGCCCGCGCTGAACGATGCCGGCGCCGCTCGTCGATCTTGCCCCGATTCGCGCCGCGCTCGCCGCCGGTGAACTGGTGCTGACGCCCAACCAGCGTCTGGCGCGGGGGATCGAGCAGGCCTGGGGGCAGGAGCTCGCCGCAACGGGAACCCGGGTCTGGGAGCGCCCGCGGCTATACGCCCTCGAACACTGGTTCGAGCGCATCTGGCAGGAATTGCGCGACGCCGCCTTCGCGCCGGCGCTGGCGGGGACAGTGGCGAGCGCCGCCGTGGAGACCCGC
>JBFXFL010000026.1:0-42500 GCA_050179115.1 Porticoccaceae bacterium
GGACATTATTTCCAAGTATCCCTCGGAGAACATATTCGGTGCTGGGGGTAACTACATCTTCTATGCCGAGCCCGACACCTTGCTGGACCAGTTGGTGGTGCGGTTCGAGGCGACCTACACGCCGAACCGGCAGTGGTCGGACAATCTGGCGCGCGAAACCGGGACTTCGGACGAGTGGATCACGGCGCTGGCGTTCGAGAAATACCACCGCTTCTCGCAAGACTTTCCTGCCACATTCTTCTCCCTGCAGTGGATGCACAAGAGCGCGATCGACTTCGTGGGCCGCCCGCTCAAAAACATTGGCGGGAGGGTCGACAAGGCCGCCACTGGGAAAAAAGAAGGCGGGCCTGGTCGCGGTTGGGACGGATTCTCCTTTGCGTTTTCGCAGCCCTTCCCCAACCTGACCTGGCGGGCTGATTTTTCGGTGCTCTACGACCTCTACGGCGGTTATCTGGTACAGCCCTCGGTGCGTTACAAACCCAGTGGCGCCTGGACGGTGGAGACCTATGCCACCTGGATCTATGCCTCCAGCACGCGCAGCGTTTTCGCGCCGCTGGAGTGGACCGACGAAGTGGGGATGCGGGTCGGCTACCAGTTCTGATCGGAGCGGAGAGTACGAAGAAACCGGCGCCCTGGGCGCCGGTTTTTTTGTGCCACCTTCAATGCCACGGCTGTGCCAGTATTACCATGTTGGTGTGAGTCATATTGGTGTGAGTCATGCTGGTGTGACGGCCCGGGTCGCTCGCGCTGATTGACGGCGCGGCCAACAGCGTTCGCTGGTGCGCTAGGCGGGATGCCGCGCTGGCTGCACCCCGAGTCAGGGTGGGATGAAATTGCTCCGAACAGGAAGCCCGCACTATGCAATTGCAGTGGTATCGGTCCTTCTCGCTGTGGCTGGCGCTTCTTTTACTGTCCCTGCTGCTCCATATCTGGTTGTCCTGGCGCGCTTCTCAGGCCATTGATGCCGTTGTGGAGGTGCCGCCAGCACCCGCGCGAGTCGTCGACATTCAGCTGGTCAGTGAACCGCCGCCGAAGGAATTGGTGTTCGAAGACAAAATCGAGTTTGAACCGCCGGAGGTTCTGGTTCCCACCGCGGCAGTTACTCCGCCCCCGCCGGACGTTGATCTCGCCATGAAAGCGGCGGCAGGCGGCGCGAGTCGGGGAGCGTCGCTGCCGCTGCTCACCGACACGGTGGTGACGGCAGGCCGCGGTGCCGCCGGCTTCGGAACCGGTGTCGGTAACGGTTTGAGCAACTCCACCCAGGGATTTGCGGCTTATGTGCAGGGTTTGCGTGAAACCGGTCTGGATGTCGTATTCGTGATGGACACCACGGGTTCGATGGACTGGGTGCTCAATGAAGCCCGGGCCCACATGATCGATATCGTGGATGCGGTTCGGCTCCTGGTGCCGGTGTCGCGGTTTGGGATCGTGGCCTATCGCGATTACGACGCGCCGGGCTATGTCACCCGTGCGCAAACCCTTACCTTCAGCCTCACCAAGTTGACTGGTTTTATGGGTTCACTGGCTGCCGAGGGTGGTGGCGATTTTCCGGAAGCCGTGGCTGCAGGGCTTGAAGTCGGTGTCACCAAAGCAGGCTGGCGTTTGGGTGCGCGCAAAGTGATCATTCTGATCGGCGACGCACCTCCCCATGAGGGAGATATGCGCCGCACGCTGGCACTGGCCCGGCAGTTTGTTACCGACGGCGGCCAGTTATCGGCGCTGGATGTGAGCGATCAGGGCAATCCAGCGCTGATTGAGGCGGTGGTGGGTCGGCCTGTGGATCACAACCTGTTCCGCAACAAGCCAATGTACGACTTTCAGCAGCTCGCCGAGGCCGGGGGCGGAATCGCGGCCACCATGGCGGGCGACGTGCGGATTACCAAACAGCTGATGTCGCTGATCCTGGGCGGGCGCTTTGCCTCCGAAGCGGGGTTGTTGCTGGAGGGTTTCGTGCAGTGATGCGGGTGTTCGCTGGCGCCGTCCTGGCGTGTTGTGTCTGGTTTTCCGCCATCGCCGCCGACTTGGCGGAGCTGGAGCGAGCCGCAGCCGATGCCGCCGCAAGTGAGCGGATCACCGTGCTCGAAGGCGCATTGCGGCAGGTGCTCGACCAGCCCCCGGAAACCCTGGCGCCCTCGGACTATCTGAGCGCCTCTGGCGTACTGGGGAAACTGGTGTCGCGGGCGCGGGAACTGGGCGTCGATGCTCGGGTATTCGAGCATCTGATGGCCACCGCGGAGCTGCTTCAAGACCGTTGCCGTGACAAGGTGCGAGCACTGGAAAGCGCCACCGGAGAGGACGAGGCTGCGCTCGAGAGCCTCTATCGCTCCGATATCTGGTACGACATCAACCACGCCCAATCGGCGTTCGGGTACTGGCGCGCCTGGGCCATGCTGGGTCTGGCCGAAGCCCGACCGGATGACCGGGAACGCGTGAAATGGCTGAATCGCGCCGAAACCGGTTTCAAGGCCGCGTCGGTGCGCATCCTCTATCCCGGCATCGTGCAGGGCAGCTGGCTCGGTCTGGGTTACATTGCCCAGGCGCGGGGCGATCTCGCCGGCGCCGAACAGCGCTTTCGGCGCCTGGTGGAAGCCTTGGCGGATCGCCCCGAAAATCCGGTACGCAAGCTTGCCGAAGCTGAGCTGACCCTGCTTGCCGTGCGCCGCGGCGAGATTCGCCAATTGACCGCCGTATCCCGCGAGCCGCTGAGTCCGACGCTGGCGGCAGTGACGGCGGAAGAAGCATTTGCGCTGCTGGAGCGCCGTCGCCGCGAGAACATCGGCGCCATGGAGGCCGGCCAACGCCTCCGCAAGCTGATTGCGGACGGCTTTTTGACCGACGCCCTGCTGGGGCGCATCCTGTCGTACCGCGACGAAATCGTGGGCGAGGATCTGGGCGTGCTGTCGCGCCTGATCGATGCCGAGTTCGCCTATGCCTATCAACAGTACAAAACGACGGTCATCAAGTACCGACAGTTTCGCGAGCAGGGCGGCGAGCAACTGCCGATCGACGTGACACCATTTCACTATCACTACATCGTCGCGCTGGTCAGTACGGATTTGCCGCGCGAGGCCAGCGCCGAAATCGAACGCCTCCGGCGCCAACCGCAGTTACATCCCAGCGTTGCCGCCGCGCTGCCCAAGCTGCGCTGGTCCGTTGCCGAAGCGGTGTACGCGCAGCATCCCACCGAAGCCAACCGCGAACATCTCGAACAGGTGGCCAACACCTTCGTGGCAGCGGCACCCAAGGATGCCGATGCGGCCAGCGCGCATCTGGGTCTGGCCCGCTTGAGCAAGAACTCCGAGGTGGCGGCCCGGCATCTACGTGCGGCCGGCACTGACCCCGAGCTCCGGGGCGACATTGCCTTGATCGAGCTGCATCGGGGCATCAGCCGCTTCAACCGGGCGGCAGCGCGCGGTGATACCGTGCAGGAAGAGGCTGTCGCGAAAGAAATTCTCAAGGCCCTCGAAGCCCTGCCCGGAAAGCAGCGCCGCGAGTCCTGGTTTCGCGCGCTGTCCTTGCAGATGCGTACCGTTCTGGGTCGCGACCTGGAGAAGGTATTGGCGGAACTGGATGCGCTGCTGGCGGAGGCCACTGACGATACCCGGGCACGCCCCGTGCTGTTGTGGTCGAAATTGCGCGCCCTCGCCGCCACCGGCGACCGTGCCGGGTTGCAGGGCATGGCGGATGCGCTGGCGGCACGCGGGGATGATGCGGAGGGGGAGCGGCAGTTCTATCAGTTCCTGCTGGCGCTTGAACGCGCCAAGAATTTCGAATGGGTGGCCGTATTGGCCGAGCATTTTTACCCGGCGCTGGCCGGACAGGGTGCGGACCAACGCCAGATAAGTCTGCTGCGCATTCGTGCATTGACAGCACTCGGGCGTCTCGACGAGGGTTTTGAACTGGCGCGCGCCATGACGCGGGAGTTTCCTGATTCGGGCGACGGCTGGCAGACGTATGCCGAGATCGCAGAACGCAGCAACCGCGCGGTCGAGGCCGACCGGGCCTGGGCGAAGATTGTGGCCGCGACACCCGAAGGTTCACCGCGCTGGCGGGATGCGATGCTGCACCGCCTGGCATTGGGCGCGGCGGACACAGACCTTTGCCCGCTCGTGAACAAACTGGCGACCTACCGCCATTTGTTGAATTCGGGGCAGGCCAAGGCACTGACGCGACAGCAGGGCGACTGCCGCAGCTGACGAGCGGAATGAACAGCACCCATCGCCCGCACACAACGGGCGATCCATTACAGCGACCCAGGGGATCACCATGCGTATCCGAAAGTACGACTTCGATTACAGCCGCCGTCACTTTCTCGACCAGATGCGGCGTGGTGTGCTGGCTACCGGCGTGCTGGCGCCGCTATGGCCGACCATCGCCAGGAGCGGGGACATCAGCGGTGTCTATCCCGATGAGCTGATGTCCATCGAGGCTTACACCAAGGGCAGGATCAACACCGGCGACATCATCGATGCCGGGAATGTGGAGCATGTGAAGGATCTGCTCGACCCGATCCGCTACCACCAGATCGCGCAGATGGGGCGGCGCCTCGAAATCATCGATACCACACGCGAGGCCATGAAACTCAGCCCCTGGGAATATGTGGAGGCCACACTGCGCAACCAGGGCCAGGCGGTGTTCGACGCGGATGGCAATGTGACCACCCGCGAGGGCAAGCCCTGGATTGGCGGTAATCCGTTCCCCGATCCCAAGACCGCCATCGAAATATTCGCCGGAATCACGCTCACCTGGGGGCGCCGCGACGCGTCCTTTTACGCGATCAAGGAGTACGACATCGGGCCGCAGGGTGAGGTGGAATACCTTTATGAGCTCTGCTGGGCGGAGCTGGCCCCGGTGGGGCGCACCGTGCTTGACCCCAAGCCCTATTGGCCCGGCCATGAAGACAAACTGCGCTATCAGTCGGTGTTCTTCGTCAAGCCCAACGACGTCAAGGGAACCTCGTTCCTGAATATCTGGCCCTATGATCAGCGGCAGTTCCCCGATCTTTTTGGTTACATCCCCGCCTTCAAGCGGGTGCGCCGCTTCCCCACCAATCAGCGCTTCGAGCCGCTGATTCCTGGTTCGTCACTGTATCTCTCGGATGCCTGGACCGCGGGCGATCCCTTTCTGACCTGGGGCAACTACGCCATTGTCGGACGCGGGCCGACGCTCGCGGCCATTTCCCGCAACTGGAACGGGACACACGAAAACTGGGAGCATACGACCCATGGCGGTCCCCAGGGCAACACCTTCTGGGACATGAAGGTCGAGCTGGTGCCCGAAGCCATCGTGGTCGATGCCGAACCGGTCGGCTTTCCGAAGGCGCCGATCTCGAAAAAGCGGGTGTGGTTCGATGCCCGCACGCTGGCGCCGCTGGCGATGGTGTCCTTCGACCGTCGTGGCGAGATTTTCCGCTCCTTCGACGGCGCGGGTGCGCTGTACACCGATGGCGCCAACACGGTTTACGACGGTGCGCATCCCTACGCGTCCTGGACCCGGGTGCATGCCCACAATGTCCAGACCAACCGGATGACGCGCCTCGAACAGGTCAAGCGTATTTCGGGCGGCTACGAGATGAGCGCCAATGCGCCGGATCTTTATGAGCGCTTCCTGACCGAGTCGGCGATCCGGCGGCTGGGGAATTGATTCCGCCCTGGCGCGATGTCCCCGGATCAGTCCAGTTTGCCGGGATCCGGGCGGCGTTTCTCGAGGGTGGCGGCAATCAGTTCCTGCGCCGTTGTGCTTGCCAGCCGTTCCTGGAAAACCGCGATTTCGGCTTGCAGGCGTGCGTGCAGCGATTCCGGCGGGCGCCGCAACAATTGCTTGCTCTGGCGTAACGCCGCGCGGGGCAATGCCGCCAGACGCGCCGCGGTAGCCTGTGCGGTCGCAAGCGCGGTTCCAGCCGGTGTCGTGGCGGTGATCAAGCCGATGGTCGCGGCCGTGGTCGCATCGCACACTTGTCCCAGCAGGAGCATCTCCGCTGCGCGGCGGTAGCCCAGTTGCTGGACGAGCGTTTGGGAAGACGCCGCTTCGGGTACCACACCCAGGGCCACGAACGGCAGGCTGAAAGTGGCGTCGGGTTCCGCGTACACGAAATCGCAGTGGGCGAGCATGGTGGTGCCGATGCCGATGGCGCGGCCCTGTACCGCGGCGACCAGGGGCACCTGCGTGTCCGCGAGGGCGAGCAGGAAATTCCAGGCAGCCGGTTTGGCGCCGGGTTGGCGCGTCTGAAAATCGCCGAGGTCATTACCGGCGCAGAAGTCGCCGCCGTTGGCGGCGATCAGTATCACCCGCCGTTTGGAATCGGTGTCGGCCGCGCGGATGGCTTCCGCCAGGGAGTCGTACATCTCACGGGTCAGGGCGTTTTTCTTTTCCGGGCGATCGAGCCTGAGCGTGCAGACGCCCTGTTCCGTCGTTACAACGACCGTTGAGGTCACCGCTGATCTCCCGGCTGGGTTTTTTCCAAGTATAGCGCCCACCGCCGCCGCGGGCGCCCATACTCAGCCCAGATGCACGCGCACGTAATCGAACAGTTTGCGCCGGGCCGGGGCCTGGGGATCCGTGGCCCCCTTGGCGTTGCGCACGAGCTGACGCAATTGCTGGCGATCAAGACCTGGGTGGTCGGCGAGCAGCGCCTCGATGGCCGGATCGCCGTCCACGCAGAGCCGTGTGCAGAGGGAGTCGGTGTGATCGAGATGGCGGCGAAAATGGCGGTTGCGATGTTCGAATTCGGCCAGCGCATTCAGGATCGCGGCACTGTCGGCGTCCCGCATCAGCTTGCCCAGGTACTGCAACTGGCGCCGGCGCGCCTCGTGCTGGGTGACGGTGCGACTGTCCGCCAGCGCCTTGCGCAATTGGTCGCTGAGGGGCACCTCGGCGAGCTGCTTTGCCGGCAATGCAAGCAGGGTTTCGGCGAGCCGCTGCAACGCCAGCCCCTCGCGTTTGCGCGCCGATTTGCTGGGCCGCTCCGCAACCGTTTCCAGTGGCAAATCGCTGTTCATGGCGTCACAGATAAAACAGGGTGGCGAGGCCGAGAAACGCAAAAAATCCGACGACGTCGGTGAAGGTGGTCAACACCACACTGCCCGCCAGCGCCGGATCGATTTTGATCGCCTTCAGGGAGACCGGCAGCAAGGTGCCCACGACGGCCGCGGTCACCAGATTGATCACCATCGCGGCGGCGATGATCACGCCGAGGCGGTAATCGTCGAACCAGAACGAAGCGATGCCACCGATGACCAGCGCCCAGAGCATCGCATTGAACGAACCGATCAGGAACTCCTTGTTGAACAGCCAGCGCAGGTTGTTGCGATTGACGTGCCCGAGCGCCATGCCGCGCACCACCACGGTCAGCGTCTGACTGCCGGCAATGCCGCCCATGCTGGCGACGATCGGCATCAGGATGGCCAGCGCCACCACTTGCTGAAGCGCCGCTTCAAACAATCCGACCACCGATGACGCCACCAGAGCGGTGAACAGGTTGATGCCGAGCCAGAACGCGCGGCGCGGGGCGGAGCGACGTACCGAGGTGAAGGTTTCCTCCTCGTCGCTCAGGCCCGCCAGTCCCAGCAGGGAGTGGTCGGCCTCGTCGATGATGACATCCACCACGTCATCGATGGTGATGCGGCCGAGCAGCTTGTTGTCGGCATCCACCACCGGCGCGGTGATCCAGTCGTTGCGCTCGAAGCGCTGGGCGACCTCGGTATCGGGCATGGCGGCCGGAATGGGCTGCACATCCGTCACCATGACTTCCCGGACGGTGAGGTTCGGGTTGGAGGTGAGGAGTTTGGCGAGCGGCAGAATGCCGAGAAACGTGTCCCTGCGATTGACCACGAACAGGGCGTCGGTGGCGCGTGGCAGTTCTTCGTGGCGGCGCAGATAGCGCAGGATGACATCCAGGGAAAGATCGGGCCGCACCGTGATGGTGTCGGTATTCATCAGGCCGCCGGCGGTGTCCTCGGCGTAGCGGAGGATGTGCTCGACGCGCTGACGGTTCTGCTCGTCCATCGCCTGCAATACCCGCGGAATAACCTGGTCGGGCAGTTGCTGCAGCAGATCCACCACGTCGTCCGCGTCCAGCCCGTCCATGGCCGCGGCCAGCTCGGCGCTGTCCATGCCGCGCAGAAATTCATCGCGCAGGCCTTCGCTCAGTTCGCCCAGTACTTCGCCGTCGAGGTCGTCGTCGACCAGCTCCCACAGGATGCGCCGTATTTTTGGGGGCGCGGACTCGATGTGGTGGGCAATTTCGGCGGGCGCCAGATTGTTCAGGATATGGCGCAGCTGATTGATCGTGGAGAAATCGATACGCCCGGCGTACTGGGTAAGCAGGGTCAGTTTGTCGGCGTCCACCACACTGGCCTGCATCGCAGCGGATTCTCCTTGATGGGGGCGAAGAGTGGGGTGACAAGGGATAAGGGCGGAGCGCGGCTCATTCTAACAGGATATGCAGTGCCGACCGCCGTTTTGGATGCCAGGCAGCAGCCTGCCGGACTAGCTGTCTTCGTGAAAGCGTGCGGCAATCAGCGCCGCCACACTTTCCTGTGCTTCGGCTTCGTCGCTGCCGTCGAAGATGAATTCGAGCGTGGTCCCCTGCGCCGCTGCCAGCAGCATCAGCGACATCACGCTCTTCGCATCCACCAGGCGGCCATCGCGCCCGGTCTGGATCGAGCTGGCGAAACGGCCCGCCGTCGCCGCGAGCTTGGCGGCGGCGCGGGCGTGCAGGCCCAGCTTGTTCACGATGGTGAGTTCGCACTTGATCATGATGCTATGAACGCCCGAGCGCGGTATCTCTGTCAAGGATGTCGGGCAACCCTGTGGCCGTTGCGTGAGCTGGACCTTGTTTGCCTCTGAATTACGCCGGGCCCAGCTCGC
The DNA here is from genome assembly GCA_050179115.1 of Porticoccaceae bacterium. GTDB lineage: Bacteria > Pseudomonadota > Gammaproteobacteria > Pseudomonadales > Porticoccaceae > JAGPUQ01. Next base: position 8,869 of record JBFXFL010000026.1, read on the forward strand.
GGTGTTGTGCCTGGATGTTGATGCCCAGGTAGCGGAATTGCTGGGACAGCCGGTTGCACAGATAAACGGAGCGGTGCTGGCCGCCGGTGCAGCCGATCGCGATCGTCAGATAGCTACGGTTGCTGGCGAGGAACGCCGGAATCCAGCGCGCCAAAAACCCGCTGAGGTCGGCCAGCATCGCGGCGACCTCGGTCTGGGATTCCATGAACTCGATCACCGGCGCGTCGTTGCCGGTCAGCGGGCGCAGTTGGGGCACCCAATGGGGATTGGGCAAACAGCGCACATCGAATACGAAATCGGCATCCTCCGGCACCCCATGCTTGAAGGCGAAGGACTGAAACAGGACCGCGGTCAGACCGGCGGAATCGGGCGCGATCTGCTTGGTAAGCAGATCGCGCAATTGATGCAGTGTCATGCTGGAGGTGTCGATGCGGCGGTCGGCCACATCCATGATGGGTTCCAGAATCCGGGTTTCGAGCGCGATGGCGTGTTTCAGATCCACGTTGTCCGAGCTCAGTGGGTGGCGGCGCCGGGTTTCACTGAAACGCCGGAGCAGGGTGCGCGGACTGGCGTCGAGAAAGATGACCTCGCACTGGACGCCGCTGCGGCGCAATTGTTCGAGGATCTCCGGGAAACGGCCTAGGCTGCCGGCGAGATTGCGGACGTCGATACCTACCGCGATCCGGGAGGCGGGTGTGGCGTCCAGGTCGGGCTGCTTGAAGAGCTCTGCCAGCATGCCTGCCGGCAGATTGTCGATGCAGGTAAAGCCCAGGTCTTCCAGAATGTGGAGCGCGGTACTTTTCCCGGAGCCTGAGCGCCCGCTGATAACCACTAGCCGTTTCTGCCGGGAAAGGTGCGGCATGTCAGGCGCCGGCGACAGGTCTCTGTCGCGGCGCACCAAGGTCCCCAGCGCGCCGGGCGGTTGCGGACACCCCGAATCTGGGCATGGTTACGTCAACCGACACTTAGTGCCCACGCAGTCTCTCCTTGCGCTTGATCAGCTGCCGGTCGAGCTTGTCCGCGAGCGCATCGATCGCGGCGTAAAGATCATCGTGCTCGCTTTCTGCGAACAGTTCGACACCGTCGGCGTGTACCGTGGCTTCCGCCTTCTGGATCAGTTTTTCCACCGAGAGGATCACCGCCACCTGGGTTATATGGCCGTTATGCCGCTCCAGTCGCTCCAGTTTGCTTTGCACATAAGCGTGCAGCGGGGCCGTGATTTCCAAGTGATGACCGCTGATGGTAACTTGCATGCTGTACTCCTTGATGGTGGTTAAGCGCTGCGTTTGAAGCGCTTGCGATCACCGGAAGAGGCAATGTTCAGGCTCTCCCGGTATTTGGCGACGGTCCGGCGGGCAACCTGGATGCCCTGCTCCTGGAGCAGCAGGGCGAGTTGACTGTCGCTCAGTGGTCGACTCGCCGGTTCGGCGGCGATCATTTTCTTGAGCATGGCGCGGATCGCCGTTGATGAGCATTCACCGCCGGACGCCGTGCTGACGTGGCTCGAAAAAAAGTACTTCAGCTCGTAAATGCCGCGCGGCGTGGCGATATATTTGTGCGTGGTGACGCGGGAAATCGTGGATTCATGGAGCTGGAGCTGGGCCGCCACATCGGCCAGCACCATCGGCTTCATGCGCTCCGGGCCTTGTTCGAGGAATCCCTGCTGCATTTCCACAATACAGTGAGCCACCCGGAGCAGGGTCTCGTTGCGGCTTTCGAGGCTGCGCAGGAACCAGCGTGCTTCCTGGAGGTTGTCGCGCAAATAGCGGTTGTCGGGACTGTTGTCCGCGCGCTGGACCTGGCTGGCATAGTACTGGTTGATGCCGAGTTTGGGCGTGAATTCGGTGTTGAGCGTAACCACCCAGCGCTTGCCTTCCTTGCGCACACTGACGTCCGGATTGACGTAGCCGGTGTCGGGCGCCTGGAAGCGGTCGCCCGGGTGCGGGGAAAGGGTCTGAATCAGGCGCACCGCGGCGCGAATATCGTCTTCCGGTACGCCGAGTCGGCGCGCGAGGCCCGGATAGTCGCCTTCGGCGACCACCGACAGGTGCCGGTCCACGAGGGCCAGGGCGATGTCCCGGTACGGGGTCGTGGCACCGAACTGACCGAGCTGGATCATCAGACAGTCGCGCAGATCCACGGCGGCGACGCCCGGCGGGTCGAATTGCTGGATGCGATGCAATACCGCGACTACCTCGTCCAGATCCACGCCGGATTCGTCGCCGCCGGTGTTCGGCGCATCGCCGGCCGCAGCGAGGCCACGCCAGATTTCGTCGACCGACAATGCCAAAAATCCGTTGTCGTCCACCGCGTCGATCACTGCGGTCGCGATGACGCGATCGACATCAGACATCTGGGTCAGGTTGAGCTGCCAGTGAAGATGATCGCGGATGGATTCCGTGACCGTGTGGAAGCTCTCGAAGTCGGGCGCGTCGCCCTGGCCGCTAGCGGGAGCCGTCGATGTTTGGTAGATGTCGTCCCAGCGCGCGTCGACGGGGAGTTCGTCGGGAATGGTCTCGCTCCAGTCGCCGTCTGCGCCGGGGCTCGCATCGTCGCCATCGGACTCGGACGATTCCGGGGCTTCGGTGTCGGCGGATTCGAACTCTTCCAGCAATTCCAGCAGGGGGTTTGAGCACAGAACCTGCTGGATCTCCTGCTGCAGCTCCAGGGATGACAGCTGCAGCAGCTTGATGGCCTGTTGCAGCTGAGGCGTCATCGACAGGTGCTGGCCGAACTTTAGGTGCAGGCCTTGCTTCATCGCGGTACGCTGGAACCTCGGAACACTGGAGTGGTTGCAGTGTAGCCCCCTGGCTCGGCGTGTTCAAACGCTCAGGCAATAACCATGCCGCAGGCTGGTGCCGGACTGCCTTTACAGGGCGAAATGCTCACCCAGATAGACTTTGCGCACGGTGGCATTGTTGAGGATTTCTTGCGGCGTGCCCTGGGCAATCGTACGTCCGCAATCGACGATGTAGGCGCGCTCGCAGATGTCGAGGGTTTCGCGGACATTGTGGTCGGTGATGAGGATGCCGATGCCTTTGTCGCGCAGGTGCCGGATGATGCTCTTGATATCGTTCACGGAGATGGGATCGACGCCCGCAAAGGGCTCGTCGAGCAGAATGAATTTTGGCTCCATGGCCAGGGCGCGCGCGATCTCGACGCGGCGCCGCTCACCGCCCGAGAGGCTCATTCCCATATTGGCGCGCAGATGGGTGATGTGAAACTCCTCAAGCAACGCTTCCATTCGGGCGCGGCGTTCCCGCCGGTCAAGATCGCGACGGGTCTCCAGAATGGCGAGCAGGTTGTTTTCGACGCTCAGCTTGCGAAACACGGAGGGTTCCTGCGGAAGGTACCCGATCCCTTGGCGGGCGCGGCCATGCATGGGGAGCGCCGTGATGTCGCGGTCATCGATATAGATATGTCCCTGGTCACGAGGAACCAGCCCGACCACCATGTAGAAACAGGTGGTCTTGCCGGCCCCATTGGGCCCGAGCAGGCCGACCACTTCGCCACTGCTCACCGCAAGGGAGACATCGCTCACCACGGTGCGCTTGCGATAGCTTTTCGCAAGGTTCTGTGCCCGGAGCTGCGCCATCAGCGGGCCGGAGTCGGAGTCGCCGACGGTTGCTGGGGCGGGATCACCATCCGGATGCGCCGATTGCTCTCGCTGCCGCGCGCCTGCATCTGATCCTTGGCGATGTCGTAGGTAATCAGTTCGCCTTCGAGGGTGGAGCCGCCTTGTTCCAGACGCGCGGCGCGCGTCAGCACAATGAAGTCCTTGGCGACCTGGTACTCGATCACTTCGGCATGCGCCTTGGCGATCTCCGCGTCCGGTTTTGGCTTCTGTCGGTAGGTTGCAGGTTTGCCGTTGCAGACGATGCGATCGACATCCTTGCCGCCCGCTGTCATGTATACGGTCACCTTGTCGGCCTCGATGTGCATGCTGCCCTGGTCAACGCGTACGTTGCCGACATAGGTGGTGACACCGCTGCGGTCATCACGACTGGCGCTATCGGATTCAACGTACATCGGCTGCTGACGATCTTCCGGCAGAGCCCAGGCCGTGCCGGCGGGCGCCACCGCGACGAATGCCAGCAGGAGCGCGCGGCGCAGAAGCTTATTTGGACTGGAAAACACTGTGCACCCGCGACAATAGTTTATAAACCTTGGGTTCGAGATCGGCGCTGAGGCCGACCGCCGTGGAGCGGGCTTCGGGCGAGATCAATTCCACCGGGAGATCGGACTGGACGTGCCGGGCGTCGGCGAGGTACGTCAGTTCCGCCGTTTTGAGTTCGCTGGTGCCCTTGTCGGTGTCCTGCCAGAGGCGGACATCGGTGCGCATGACAATCCGGCGATCGGCATTGTGAAGTACGCCGGTGGCCGCCTTCAAGTGCCAGGGCGCGTCCGCGGGCTGTTTGGGACTCGCGAGGAGGCGCGGCTCGGTAAGCACCACGATATCGTCCGCGGCGAAAGACTCGGCCTTGGTGGCGGTCAGGGTGTAGGCGAGCGCCCCGTCCACGTCGAATGTTCGGGTCACCGTGGCGGTCATGTAACTGTCGGCGGTGGGCAGGGTTGGCGCTTGGGTCCGCATGCCACGCAGGAACAGCGTGGGTACGGAATCCCAGAACACCAGAAAGCCGAGCAGCGCCGCGATGGTCAGTGCGGCTACCAGGATGTTTCTCATGGCGGCGCTTCCCCCAGCAGGTCGAAGCGCTGTTGGGCGCGGAGGATAAATTCCGCGGCTTCGCGCGCCGCGCCGGCGCCTCCGGGCCGGGTGGTGCGCCACCCGGCCTTGTCGAGCACCGCGGGGCAGGCGTCCGCGACGGTCATGCCCAGGCCGACGGCGCAAATGGCGGGCAGGTCGGGCAGGTCGTCGCCCATGTAGGCAACGGCATCGAGCTCCTTTCCCCAGGCGGGAAAGTGCGTCGCGAGGAGTTCGTGCAGGGCTGCGAGCTTGTCTTCGCGACCCTGGATCAGATAGTCGATGCCGAGCTCCGTGGCGCGGCGGGACACGCTCGGCGAGGTGCGGCCCGTGATGATCGCCACCGCGATGCCGGCGCGCTGCAGCAGCTTGATGCCGAGGCCGTCGCGGACATGAAACGCTTTGTATTCGCCGCCGTCAGCGCCATAGAAGAGCTTGCCGTCGGTGAGGACACCGTCGACGTCGAACACGGCCAGACGGATGCCGCGCGCGGCGGCGACGGCAGCGACCGTCATACCACGCCCGCCCGCAACAGGTCGTGCATATGGACCACTCCGGCGGGACGCCGACCGTCGGTGACGACCAGGGCGGTGATCTTGTTGTCTTCCATCACGGTCAGTGCTTCGGCGGCCAGCATTTCGGAGGACACGGTCTTGCAGTTACGGGTCATGACCTCGCCTACCCGGGCGACATTGATGTCGATCCGGTGATCGATGGCGCGGCGCAGGTCGCCGTCGGTAAACACACCCAGCAACTCGCCCTCGGCGGTTACCACCGCGGTCAGTCCAAAGCCCTTCTGGGTCATTTCGAGCAGTGCGTCCCGCAACGGCGTGGCCTCGGTCACGCGGGGGAATTCGGGGCCGCCGTGCATGATATCGCCCACCTTGAGCAGCAGGCGGCGACCGAGTTTGCCGCCGGGGTGCGAGAACGCGAAATCCTCGGCGCTGAAGCCGCGTTTTTCCAGCAGCGCCACCGCCAGCGCATCGCCCATGACCAGTGCGACGGTGGTGCTGGTGGTGGGCGCGAGCCCCAGGGGACAGGCTTCCTGGGCCACGCTCACATCCAGATGCACATCGGCGGTGCGGGCGAGCAGGGAGTCGGGCGCGCCGGTCAGTGCGATCAAGGGCACGCCCAGACGCTTGAGCAGGGGGATCAGGGTGGTAACTTCGGTGGTCTCGCCGGAGTTGGACAGGGCAATCACCAGATCGTCGCGGGTGATCATGCCGAGATCGCCGTGGCTGGCTTCGCCGGGATGCACAAAGAACGATGGTGTGCCGGTACTGGCCAGGGTCGCCGCGATCTTGTTGGCGATATGCCCGGATTTGCCCATGCCGGTGACGATGGCGCGTCCGCGACAGGCGAGAATCAGCTGGCATGCCGTGACGAAATCCGCATCGATCCGGGTCGCGAGCGCTCGCACCGCCGCCGTTTCCAGCTCTATGGTGCGCAAGGCGGAAGCGATGGGATCGATGTCCCGCATAAGGCAGTGTCCAGGAGTTCGGCAGTCGGGCACCAGTATAGCCATACCCCTGCGCAAGCGGTTAGACAGGCTTGGCTATCTGGGCTGTGATTCCCAGCCCGGGGTCGCCGATGCTATAGTGCCGCGCTGCGCAAGCGCCCGGATTTCCAGCGATTTGGCCGCGCGCAAGGAACCATCCCCATTTGTGTTTTGCCGTGGCGGGCGATACCGCTGCACCAGCGCCCGCAACGCAACAGCCCGCCGCGGCGGGAAACCGGAGGCCGATGCCGCCATGGATCTCGATGCCATTGCTACCCGCTTGCGGGGCGAGCTCAGCGATTGTGACGTGCAGGTGCAGGCCGACGGCAGTCATCTGAGCATCGTGGCTGTCGGCGTGCTGTTCGAGGGGCTGCGTCCAGTGCAGCGCCAGCAGCGGGTGTATGCGGCACTCAAGGATCTCATCGCAGCCGGTGAAGTACATGCGGTGAATATCCGCACCTACACCCCGGCGGAATGGCAGTCGCGCTGATTTCACCTGGGCGGGAGTCAGGCGGCGGCCCGGACCATCCCGATCCCATCTTGCTCCGAGTACATCATGGATAAATTGGTGATTTCCGGCGGCGTTCCCCTGAACGGCCAGATTCGCATTTCCGGCGCCAAGAACTCCGCGTTGCCCATTCTGGCGGCTACCCTGCTCGCCGAAGCGCCGGTGACCATCGCCAATATCCCGCACCTGCACGACATCACCACCATGATCGAGCTGCTGTGCTGCATGGGCGTGAGCGTGGTGGTGGACGAACGGATGAATGTCGAGGTCGATACCAGCACTCTCCACAGCCGGTCGGCACCCTACGATCTCGTGAAGACGATGCGCGCCTCCATTCTGGTACTGGGGCCGCTGTTGGCCCGCTACGGCGAGGCTCGGGTCTCCTTTCCCGGGGGTTGCGCCATCGGCAGTCGCCCGGTCGATCAGCACTTGCGCGGTCTCGAGGCGCTGGGTGCCGAGATCGAAATCGACGGCGGTTACATCAATGCCCGCGCCCGTGGCCGGCTGCGGGGCGCGCACATCCTGATGGACATGGTCACGGTGGGGGGTACCGAGAACCTGATGATGGCGGCGAGTCTCGCCAGTGGCCGCACCGTCATCGAGAACGCCGCGCGTGAACCGGAGATCGTGGATCTTGCCAACTGCATCAACACCCTGGGTGGCGACGTGCGGGGCGCGGGCACCGATACCCTCACCATCGAGGGCGTCGAGCACCTCCATGGCGGCAGCTACACCATCATGCCGGATCGCATCGAAACCGGAACCTATCTGGCGGCGGCGGCGGCGACCCGCGGCCGGATCCGGTTGAAAAATACCGATCCGCGCCTGCTCGAAGCCGTGCTGCTCAAGCTCGAGGAGGCAGGCGCGCGGATCACCTCCGGCGACGACTGGATCGAGCTGGATATGGGGGGCAAACGGCCCCGCGCCGTGCATTTGCGCACCGCCCCCTATCCGGCGTTTCCCACCGACATGCAGGCGCAGATCACCGCATTGAATGCGGTTGCGGATGGCGTCGGGACCATCACGGAAACCATTTTCGAGAACCGCCTGATCCAGACTCATGAGCTCAACCGGATGGGTGCGAAGATCAGTCTGCAGGGCAACACGGCGATCATCACCGGGGTGCCGTCGCTGAAGGGGGCGCCGGTGATGGCGTCGGACCTGCGGGCCTCCGCCTGCCTGGTGATCGCGGGTCTGGTCGCCGAGGGTGAAACCGTGGTGGACCGCATCTATCACATTGATCGTGGCTACGAATGTATCGAGGAAAAGCTCCAGCAGCTCGGCGCGTGCATTCGCCGGGTGCCGGGCTGACGCGGGGGCGGGAATGACAGGGCAGAGTCTTACGCTGGCGATCACCAAGGGCCGCATCATTGCGGAAGTGCTGCCGATGCTGGCGCGTGCCGGCATCTTCCCGGAGGAAGATATCGCCACCAGCCGCAAACTGGTATTCGGCACCAGTCGCACGGACCTGCGGTTGCTGGTGTTGCGGGGCTCCGACGTGCCCACCTATGTGCAGTTCGGCGCCGCCGATCTGGGGATTGCGGGCAAGGACACCCTGCTGGAACATGGCGGCGGCGATTTCTACGAGCCCGTCGACCTGGGCATCGCGCGCTGCCGCCTGATGACCGCCGGTCTGGTCGGCGTCGCTCCCCGACCGGGCCGCCTGCGGGTCGCCACCAAGTACGTCAATGTGGCGCGGCGCCATTATGCCGGGGAGGGGCGTCAGGTGGATATCATCAAGCTCTACGGCGGCATGGAACTGGCCCCCGTCATGGGGCTCGCCGACGAGATCGTCGACATTGTGGACACTGGCAACACGCTCATCGCCCACGGCCTCGAACCCCGGGCCCTGATCGCCGACATCAGCTCCCGGCTGATCGTCCACAAGGGCGCGCTGAAAACCAAATACGAACTGATCCAGCCCCTGATCGACCAGCTCCGGCAGCTTGCGGCAGGCTGAACCCATGTCCGTTGCGCCCATCAAGCTACTCGATACCCAGGCATCCGACTTCGAAACCCGGCTCGCCGCGCTGCTCGCGGCGCAGATCGGGGTTGATCGGTCGCTGGAGCAGACGGTCGCGGAGATCCTCGCCAGAGTGCGGGAAACCGGCGACCTGGCGCTGGTGGATTACACCAACCGCTTCGATCGCCGCCAGATCGTCAGCGCGGCGGCGCTGGAGATTCCGCACGCGGAACTCGGTGCCGCGCTGACGGCGCTGCCCGATCACCAGCGCGCGGCGCTCGCTGCGGCGGCGGAGCGCGTGCGTGAATTTCACCTGCGCCAGAAACAGGAACCCTGGGAGTATCGCGATGCCCATGGCAACCGGCTCGGCCAGCGGGTAACGGCGCTCGACCGGGTGGGCATCTATGTGCCCGGCGGCAAGGCCAGCTATCCGTCTTCGGTGCTGATGAATGCGATTCCCGCCCGCGTCGCCGGCGTCGGGGAAATCCTGATGACAGTGCCCGCACCCGGTGGTGAGCTGAATCCCATGGTACTGGCGGCGGCCGCGCTCGCCGGGGTCGATCGTGTGTTTACCATCGGTGGCGCCCAGGCGATCGCGGCCCTGGCGTTTGGCACCGCGACCGTGCCGGCGGTGGACAAGATCGTCGGCCCCGGTAATGCCTATGTGGCGGCGGCCAAGCGTCAGGTCTTCGGTCAGGTGGGACTCGACATGGTCGCGGGCCCTTCCGAGGTGCTGGTGATCTGCGACGGCAGTGCCGATCCCGACTGGATCGCCATGGACCTGTTCTCCCAGGCCGAGCACGACGAACAGGCGCAGGCCATCCTGCTCACCCCGGATGCGGACTTTCGCGCGCGGGTGGAAGCGAGCATCTCCCGCCTGCTGCCCACCCTCGAGCGGCGCGACATCATCGCGGCCGCCCTTGCCGGTCGCGGCGCGCTGATTCTGGTGCGGGATCTGGACGAAGCTCTCGCGCTCGCCAATCGCATCGCCCCGGAACACCTTGAACTCGCCGTTGCCGACCCCGAGCGCTGGTTGCCGGACGTGCGTCACGCCGGCGCGGTATTTCTCGGCTGCCATACCCCCGAAGCGATCGGCGACTACTGCGCCGGGCCGAGCCATGTGCTGCCCACTTCCGCGACGGCCCGGTTCTCGTCGCCGCTCGGGGTCTATGATTTCCAGAAGCGCACCTCGATCATCCAGTGCTCGCCCGCCGGAGCCGCCGTGCTGGCGGCGACCGCCTCGGTGCTGGCGCGCGGCGAATCCCTCACCGCGCACGCGCGGTCGGCGGAGTACCGCCTCAAACCGGAGTCGCCGTGAGCAACCCCTACTGGAGTCCGTGCATCCGCGACCTGGAGCCCTATGTCCCGGGCGAACAGCCGCGCCGGCGCGATCTGGTCAAGCTGAACACCAACGAAAACCCCTATCCGCCGTCGCCCCAGGTGCTGGCCGCGGTGCGCGCGGCCGCGGACGAGGGTCTGCGCCTGTATCCGCCGCCGGAAGCGGACGAGTTCAAGGCCGCCATCGCCACCTACCATGGCGTCGAGACCCGCCAGGTCTTTGTCGGCAACGGCTCCGACGAAGTGCTGGCCCATGTGTTCTATGCGCTGCTCAATCACGGGCGGCCGGTGCTGTTTCCCGACATCACCTACAGCTTTTATCCGGTGTATTGCCGGCTCTACGGCATTCCCTCGCGCGAAATCCCCCTTACGGAGGATTACCGTGTCGAGGTGGCCGATTACGCTGGTGTCAATGGCGGCATTGTGCTCGCCAATCCCAATGCGCCCACGGGTTGCGCGCTGCCGCTCGCGGCGATTGAAGCGCTGCTTGCCGCCCATCCCGATTCCGTGGTGGTGATCGACGAAGCCTATGTGGATTTCGGCGCACAATCCGCCATCCCGCTGGTGCGCCATTACCCCAATCTGCTGGTGGTGCAGACGCTGTCCAAATCCCGCGCGCTCGCCGGCCTGCGCCTGGGCTTTGCGGTGGGTGATGCCGGGCTGATCGCCGCGCTGGATACGGTCAAGAACAGCTTCAACTCCTATCCGCTGGACCGGCTCGCCATTGCCGGCGGCGTCGCCGCCTTCGCCGACGACGCCTATTTTCAGGCCATGCGCAATCAGGTGATGGCAAGCCGCGAGGCGCTGGTGGCCGCGCTGGTCGCTTTGAATTTTGAGGTGTTGCCCTCGGCCGCCAACTTCCTGTTCGCCCGGCACCGGCAGCGGGCGGGCGCGGAACTGTTCGAGGCGCTGCGGCGGGACGGCGTGCTGGTGCGCCATTTCACGCGGCCCCGTATCGACCGCTTTCTGCGGATTACGGTGGGGACGGAGGCACAGAACGCGCGCCTGATTGCGGCGCTGGAAGCCCTGCTGCGTTGATGGTTGGGCGGACGCCGACGATGGCGCTGATGGTCAGCGCCTGTTGATCGCGCAAAACTCGCAGATTCACCGAATCGCCGGGCTTGAGGTCCGCGATCAGATTCGTGCTGTGAACCCCGTCGAGCACGGGATTACCGTTGATACGGGTGACGATGTCGCCGCTGCGCAGGCCGCTGGCCGCCGCGGGGCTGCCCGGCTGCACCTCGATAATGATCAGCGCGGCGGGTGGTGCAGCGCCGTTATCCTGGGGCGTGTTGGCGACGAGTTGCTGGACCTGGACACCGAGCCAGCCACGCACCACATGACCCTCGCGAATGATGTCTTCCAGGACCTTGATCGCGGTCTTCACCGGAATCGCAAAGCTGATGCCCTGGGAAGATGTCTCGTCGAGCATCGCGGTGTTGATGCCGATCAGATTGCCGTAGGCGTCGATCAGGGCGCCGCCGGAATTGCCGCGGTTGATCGCCGCATCGGTCTGCAAAAAGTTTTCAAAGGTGTTCAGACCCAGGCCGCGGCCGGTGGCGCTCACGATGCCCTGGGACACCGACTGGCCGAGACCGAACGGATTGCCGATGGCCAGCACCACATCGCCGACGCGAGCTTGCGACGAGTTGCCGATGGGCATCGGCGACAGATTCTTGAGCGTGATGCGCAGCACGGCGAGATCGGTCTCGGGATCCGAGCCCACCACCTGCGCCTCGGCTTCACGGCCGTCGGCGAGCAGGACGATGATTTCGTCGGCATTCGCGACCACATGATGGTTGGTGAGAATGTAGCCGTCCCCGCTCACGATGACCCCGGAGCCCAGCGAGCTCTCCATGCGCTGCTGCTGCGGGCGGGCGCTCTGGTCGAAATAGCGGCGGAAAGCGGGATCGTTGCGCAGCGGCGAGCGCCGCTGGGGCGCCAGCTTCCGCGTGTAGATATTGACCACCGATGGCGCGGCGCGCTGCACCGCAGCCGCATAGGATACCCGCTCCTCCGTGAGCATCCGCACGACCCCTGGGTCACGGAGAATCTCGGGTCCGGGCAGCGTGGGCTGGGGTTCCGGGCGGGTCGGGAGGAATTCGCGCCACAGGACAGCGGCTGCAATCACCAACCCCGCCACTATTGGCCATGCCAGAAACCTCACCAAACGCATCGGTTGCGACTCGTTTTCCTGCCCATGCGGGGGCGGTATTATGTCATGGTGCCCCCGCGGTCGACGGGGGCGTTGTTTTTTCTCGGCGCGAATCGCGCCCGAAACCTGGAGTACCCGCATGTCCGGACTGGTAAAACCTCATGGCGCCGATGCGCTCAAGATCCTGCTCCTCGAAGGCAACGCATTGGCGGAGGCGCGTACCCGTGCGGCCGGATTGCCCCAGGTACGCCTGGCCTCGCGCGAGGTGGGTGATCTCATCATGCTGGGCATCGGCGGTTTCACGCCGCTGGACGGCTTCATGGGCGAGGCCGACTGGCGCGGAGTTTGCGATGACATGCAACTCGCCAACGGCCTGTTCTGGCCCATCCCGATCACCCTGTCCACGGATACGGGCATCGCGGATGGCCTCGCCATTGGCGGCGAAGTCGCCCTGGTCGATGGCGAAAGCGGCGAGCTGATGGGCACTATGCGCGTGACCGAAAAATACCGCATCGACAAGGCGCACGAATGCCGCCAGGTCTTCCGTACCACGGATCCCGCCCATCCCGGCGTGAAGCTGGTGCTGGAGCAGGGCGACATCAATCTGGCCGGTCCGGTGCAGGTGTTCTCGCAGGGTGAATTTCCGGGCAAGTATCCGGATATCTACATGACCCCCGCCGAGACGCGCGCGCTGTTCGACCGCAAGGGCTGGTCGACCGTGGCTGCGTTCCAGACCCGCAATCCCATGCACCGCTCCCACGAATATCTGGCCAAGATCGCGATCGAAATCTGCGATGGCGTGCTGGTGCATTCGCTGCTCGGGAAACTCAAGCCCGGCGATATTCCCGCCGAGGTGCGCCAGGAAGCCATCGGGGTGCTGCTCGACAAATATTTCGTCGCCAACACCGTGGTGCAGTCCGGTTACCCGCTCGACATGCGCTACGCCGGTCCGCGCGAGGCGCTGCTGCATGCGCTGTTCCGGCAGAACTACGGCTGCTCGCATCTGATCGTCGGGCGCGACCACGCCGGTGTCGGCGACTACTACGGCCCCTTCGATGCCCACCACATCTTCGATGAAATTCCCGCGGATGCGCTGCTGACCAAGCCCCTCAAGATCGACTGGACCTTCTGGTGCCACGCCTGCGGCACCATGGCGTCCGAGCGCACCTGTCCCCACGACGCAGCGCAGCGCGTGCTGGTGTCCGGCACCAAGTTGCGCAAGGCGCTGTCCGAGGGCGGCGAGGTCGATCCCCAGTTTTCGCGTCCCGAAGTGCTCGAGGTACTGCGGCGTTATTACGCCGCGCTCGAGGCGGAGGAGCGAGTGGCGGTTGAACCGAAAGGGCACTCCGCGCGTTGACGGGTCCGCTGCTTTGCCGCGTCGGACCGACGCGGCATCAGCTGATTTCGCGGACGGGCTTCAACCGACCTTCAGCGTAGGATCGTCGTCACTCATCATTGGCAGGGGCGCGACGGTCCCGGTGGACGCCTTGCCCGCTGGGTCCGCAACCGCCCTGGGTTTGCCGCGCAACAGGCTCTGGCTCGGCGCGTAGTCCCGGGGTGGCTGCGGGTCCGCGCCGGATGAGCGCGCAGTGCCTGGGACGGTGAACCGTTGCGCCAGTTCGGTGCTCGCCAATTGATCGGCACCGCCGGCCAGATGGTGTTGGAGATCCTGCCAGGCGCGTCCCAGTTCGTCAGTCAGCGCGGCAGCGCGCCTGAAATGCTCCTCCACCTGGCGTTCGTAGATTTGCAGTTTTTCCTCGCGGGAGCGCAACTGATCCGCCAGCCGGTCGCGGCGGCCTTCGCGCCGGGCGAGACGCCGGCCGAGGGCCGTGCCCGCCAGCAGGCCGGTGAGAAAACCCGCCACGATAATGAGAATGGCGTTGGTAGTCATGGAGCCTCCGGGTACTGTCGGCGCGTCGCGACCGAGAGCCAAAGTCTAGCGATTGCACCGGGGTACGTCGACGTCGGCGTGATGGCGAGGGGTTGAATGAACTGCTACCAGACTGCCAATCGCTTGTGCCACGATCAATGTGTGTCAGTACAACAGAGGATAACGGCATGGCGCAACGCGACGCGCTGCATCGACTGCAGGGTCCGGCGGGCGTGATCGAGGCGTGTTGGGAGCCTGCGCAATCCGAAGGCTCGCGGTTGCCATCACCAATGGTTGCCGTGCTTGCCCACCCGCATCCGCTCTACGGCGGCACCATGGACAACAAGGTGGTCACCACGCTTGCGCGCCTGTATCGGCGCCTGGGCGTGGACGCGGTGCGGTTCAATTTTCGGGGCGTGGGTGCCAGCGCCGGCAGCCACGATCAGGGGCGCGGTGAAGTCGATGACATGCTCGCGGTGGTTCAGTGGGCGCTGGCGAGCGCGCCCCAATCCGCCCTGCTGCTGGCCGGCTATTCCTTCGGTTCGGCGATTGCCGCGGCCGCCAGCGAGCAGGTCGCGGCCCGGCACCTGGCGCTGGTGGCGCCGCCGGTGGATCGTTACTCCTATGCGCCGCATGGCGATTTTGCCTGTCCCACAACGATCGTTCTGGGGGGTGCCGACGCCATTGTCGCGGTGGACGAAGTCTCCGCCTGGGCGCGACAGCGGGCCCGGGTAACGAACGTCATTGTGCTGCCGGACGCGAGCCATTTTTTCCACGGCCAACTGACGGCACTCGAACGCGAGCTGGGTGCGGCGGTACGCGCGGTGCTGGCGGCCAGCGCGTCTTGAAGCGTCGCACCGGGCTGGCTACAGTGGCGCGCCTTTAATTCCCTCGGAAGTCTTCCCGGATCGCCATGACGCCCAAACAACGCTACCTGCAGGATCTCCAGCGTGACGGCTTCCAGCCGGATGCCGCGCAGGAGTTTGCCGTGGCGAAGCTTCAGGAAGTCCATGACCGGCTGGTGGCGGCCCGCCATCAGCCCGTCGGGTTGTTTGATCGGCTGCTGCGCAATCGCCGGGGCGCGCCGGTGAACGGGCTCTACTTCTGGGGCGGGGTCGGGCGCGGCAAGACTTACCTGATGGACAGCTTTTTCGAGAGCCTGCCGTTTCAGAACAAACTGCGCATGCATTTTCACCGCTTCATGTTGCGCGTACACCGCGACCTGAAGCGCTTCAAGGGCAGGAAAGACCCGCTGCGGCTGGTGGCGCAAGGCATCGCCCAGGATGCCCGGGTACTGTGTTTCGACGAATTCTTCGTGTCCGATATTGCCGACGCCATGATTCTCGGCACCCTGCTGGAAGAGCTGTTCGCCTGCGGCGTCACCCTGATCGCGACATCGAATATCGAGCCCGACCGGCTGTATGAAAACGGACTCCAGCGCGCGCGTTTTCTGCCCGCCATCGCGCTCGTCAAACGCCACTGTGAAGTGCTTAACGTGGATGGGGGAGTCGATTATCGTCTGCGTACCCTTACCCAGGCGGGACTCTATTACTGGCCGCTGGGGCCGGCGGCGGACGAGCACCTGATGGCGGTGTTCCGCAGTCTCGCGCCGTCCCTGGACGAAGTGCGCAAGGGTGTTCTGCTGGAAGTGGAAGGACGCGAAATCAGCGCGCGCTATGTGGCCGAGGATGTCGCCTGGTTCGATTTCGCCGCGCTCTGCGACGGCCCGCGCAGCCAGAACGATTACATAGAACTGGCGCGCGAATTTCACGCGGTGCTGATCGGCCAGATGCCGGCGCTGACCAGCGAACAGGACGATCAGGCGCGCCGATTCATCAGTCTCGTGGACGAGTTTTACGACCGCAACGTCAAGCTCGCGCTCGCTACCGCGGCGCCGCTCACCGAGCTCTATACCGGCACCCGCCTCGCCTTCGAGTTCGAGCGCACCCGCAGCCGGCTGCTGGAAATGCAGTCCCGCGAGTATCTGGCGCGGCCCCATCGGCCGTAACGGCGCGCTGACGCGCTCTTTGCCCGATGCCGGTTTCGGACCCATTCGGCCCTTGGGTTAACATGGCGCCTCCCCGCGAGTGAGACGACCATGTCGAAGGATTACCTGAAACGCATCCTGGATGCGCGCATCTACGATCTGGTCGAGGAGACGCCGATCGATGACGCGCCCATTCTCTCCGCGCGGATGGGCAACCGGGTGCTGCTCAAGCGCGAGGACTTGCAGCCGGTGTTCTCGTTCAAGCTGCGCGGTGCCTACAACAAGTTGCTGCAACTGTCCGAAGCCGAGTGCGCCGCCGGCGTGGTGGCGGCCTCCGCCGGCAACCATGCCCAGGGTCTCGCGCTCGCTGCCGCCAAGATGGGCATCAAGGCCACCATCGTGATGCCCCGCACCACGCCCCAGATCAAGGTCGACGCAGTGCGCAGTCGCGGCGCGCGCGTGGTGATGCAGGGCGATACCTACGACGAAGCCTCCGAGCACGCCCACAAGCTGGTGGCCGAGCGCGGCATGGTCTATGTCCATCCCTTCGACGACCCCGATGTGATCGCCGGGCAGGGCACGGTGGGGGTGGAGATCCTGCGCCAGCATCCGGGGCCACTGGATGCCCTGTTCGTGCCGGTGGGCGGCGGCGGCCTGTGCGCGGGCATCGCCACCTATGTGAAATATGTGCGGCCGGAAATCAAGATTTTTGCCGTGGAAGCGGACGACTCCGCCTGCCTGGCCGCGGCCATGGCCGCCGGTCGCCGGGTGCGGCTGAAGGAGGTGGGCCTGTTCGCCGACGGCACCGCGGTCGCCCAGATCGGCGAGGAGACTTTCCGATTGCTTAAAAACCGTATCGACGGCGTCATCACGGTATCGGTGGACGAGATCTGCGCCGCCATCAAGGATATCTACGACGACACCCGCTCCATCGCCGAGCCCGCCGGCGCGCTGGCGGTGGCGGGTCTCAAGAAATACGTGGCACGCGGTGGCCACCGCGATCAGACGCTGCTCGCCATCGACAGCGGCGCCAACATCAACTTCGACCGCCTGCGCTATATCGCCGAACGCACCGAGAGCGGCGAACGGCGCGAGGCGGTGCTCGCGGTCACCATTCCGGAGCAGCGCGGCAGCTTTCGCCGCTTCTGTCACGCGCTCAGCCGGCGCAATGTCACCGAGTTCAACTACCGCTATGCCGATGCCGGCGAGGCGCACATCTTCGTTGGCATCGCGGTGGCCTCCGATGCCGATCGCATGGCGCTGCTGGAGGATCTGCGCGGGCGTGGCTATGCCGTGGTGGACATGACCGACAACGAAATGGCCAAGCTGCACATCCGCCACATGGTCGGCGGTCGCGCGCCCGGAATCGACGATGAAGTGGTCTACCTGTTCGAATTTCCCGAACGCCCCGGCGCACTCGCGAACTTTCTCGACAAGCTGGGCGGGCGCTGGAACATCTCCATGTTCCACTACCGCAACCACGGCGCCGCCTACGGTCGCGTACTGGTGGGCATGCAGGTGCCGGTGGCTGCGCGCGGCGAAGTACCGCAGTTTCTCGATGCACTGCACTACCGCTATCACGAAGAGACCGGCAACGATGCCTACCGGTTTTTCCTGAGCTGAAAAGTGCCGGGTCGAAGACGACCCGGGCGGTCCGTCACGACTCCCGAGCGTCACCCGGACCCTTCCTGAGCCGCAGATGGTGCGCAGTCAAGGCGTGTCGCGCAGTTGGCAGCGTGGAGATGCCAGCTCCCCCAGGGTGCGAATCTGAATGGCGCCCAGGCCGGCGCCGGCCAGGATGTCCGACAGCACCACCATCTTGTCGCTCGCTGCAAACTCCTTGCGCTCGATCAGGATGGCTGCCGCGGCGGCGAGAATGGCCTCCGGGTCGTCGTGATGGGGAATGCAGTAGCTCAACAGGTTGCGATTCAGCACCAGTTGGCGACGTGTCTGCTCGTCGAAGGTGAAGGCGCAGATGACTGGTGTCTGCGGGTGACAATTGGAGACGTAGTTGGCCATGCGGCCGCTGCTGGTCGGTACGATGATGCCGTGGGCGCCGATGGATTCGGCGAGCTTGACCGCCGCCGCGGCGACCTGCTGTTTGTCGTCGCCGAGAACGAGTTCATCCGTAAAACGCAGCCCGCGGCTGTTTTCGATGGAGCGCGCGATGCGATCGAGCATTTCCACGCAGCGCACCGGATATCTGCCCACCGTGGTCTCGCCCGACAGCATGATGGCGTCGGCTTCCTCGTACACCGCGTTGGCGACATCGGTGACTTCCGCGCGGGTCGGCGTCGGGTTCTGGATCATGGATTCGAGCATGTGGGTGGCGACGATGACACGCTTGCCCTGCACCGCGCACAACCGCACGATGCGCCGCTGCACGCGCGGCAGGAACTCGATGGGAATTTCCACGCCGAGATCGCCGCGCGCGACCATGATGCCGTCGGCCGCGGCAACGATTTCCTCGAGGTTGGTCAACGCTTCCTGATTCTCGATCTTGGCGATGAGTTTCATCTTGCAATCTGCGCCGAGCAGTTCGCGCGCCTGGGCGATGTCGGCGGCGGCGCGCACGAACGACAGCGCAATGAAATCCGCGCCCTGTTCACGGGCAAAGACGATGTCCCGCTTGTCCTTCTCGGTGATGCCCGGCAGATTGATGCGGATGCCGGGCAGGTTGACGTGGCGCTTGCTCTTCAGCACACCGCCGTCGGTGACCCGGCAGCGCATGGAGCGCTTGCCCTTGCTCAGTACTTCGAGATTGATGAGGCCGTTGTCCAGGGTGATCTTGTCGCCGACCGTGACATCGCTGATGAGATCGGCGTAATTCACCTGAATCGAAGTCGTCTCGACATCGGTTTCGCCGAGCGGCACGACGGAGATTTCATCGCCGTCGTGGAGATTCATGTCGTGGGCGAGATCGCCGGTGCGAATCTCCGGCCCCTGGGTATCCACCATGATCGCCACCGGATGGTTGCGGTTCGTGTTGAGGGCGTGGATACGGCGCATCACCTCGCCGTGGGACGCATGGTCGCCATGGGACAGGTTGAGCCGCGCCAGATTCATGCCGGCATCGGCGAGTTTTTGCAGCATCTCCGGCGACTCGGTCGCCGGGCCGATGGTGCAGATGATCTTGGTTTTACGCATGGCGCGGACCTGGGGCAGGATGGAAACTGTGTTCGGTGACGACTCCGTGCAGGGGCACGTCCCAGGATGTGGGATGCAATTGCGGTACCTGCTGAAAACCATGGGCGAGCCCGATGAGCAGCGGGTGTTTTGCCGGCCTCCCGCGCAGGCACGCGAGACTGCGATCATAAAAACCCGCGCCCTGGCCGAGGCGGTTGCCGGCGGCATCGAAAGCCACCAGGGGCAAGAAAATCAAATCCAGACTCCAGATGGCGGTCGGGCTGCGCAGGCGCGGCTCCGGAATGCCGAAGCGATTCGGAAACAGCGGCTCGCTTGCGTCGTAGCGCACAAAGTACAGCTTGTTGTGGCCCAGGGGATGCAGCACCGGCAGATAGCAGGCCTTGCCCAATGCGGCGGCCAGCTCCAGAGCCGGATGGGGATCGATTTCGCCGCCGTCAGCCAGATAAAACGCGATGCGCCGCGCGCGCCGGAATGCGGGCAGGCCGGCGATCACCCGGCACAGCCCGGCGCTGGCCTGCGCCTGTCGGTGCGGGTCGAGCGCGCGGCGTGCGCGGCGCAGCGCGGTGCGCAAGGCTTGGTTGGATTCCTGGCAGGGCGATGCGGAACTGGCTGCCACTGCGGAGCCGCTCGGGTGGCCGGAAGCGCCTGCGGGATGGCTCATCGGGTACCGGTGTTCCCGGGTGAGGGTAATAAAAGGCCCCGAAATGCCGCTGTCAAGGCTGCCTTGAACCGAAGGCTCAAGGTGGGGATCTCCGGCGGGCTTCAGGCTTTCCGACGTGCGGACATGCGCAACGGCCCTGGTTGGAGAAACCCATGGTGACAATATCGGCCAAGGACGTTTTTGACTGGCGAACACCCCAGGGTGGGTCGATTATAGACACAAGGCGCGGCGCGCACACCTGTAATTCAGCGATGCCATGTGCAGTTGCTGCGCGCAGGAAGTCGTGCCCCGCGTATCGCGCAGCGCGAGCAGCGTAATTGCGACCGCCCGGATTTGCCGGTTCAGGTTGCGCTATTGGCCCGGCGATTGATTCCCGTCAGTGCAATACAGGAGCAACCGCCTACACTGGTTTTCGTAACCCAAATCGCGAGGTCACTCATGAATACTATGAACGAAGATGCAAGCGGCGAACGGATGGTGACAGCGTTTTGTCTGTTGGTGTTTGGTATGTTCCTCGCCATTGTGGTGGCCAACCTGGCCTGATGTGAAGCCGGCCTGCTGCGGGCTGATGGCGGGCACCGAAGGCCTGCGGGGTCTCTACCGGCGGGAGGGCTACTCGCAGGAGGGATCTTCGGCAAAGCCCGCCGCTCCGCGGCCCCGGGCAAAGTATTCCGGTTCGCCCAGCGCCCAGATCTCGCCCAGCATCTGATAGCCGCCGTCCACCGCCAGCACTTCGCCGGTGATGAAATCTCCCGCACCTGAACTGAGATAGACGCAGGCCTCGGCGATGTCCCACACATCGCCGGCGCGGCGCAGGGGGTTGGCGTAGCGGAATTTTTCCGCAGCTGCGCGCGAATAGTTGCGCAAGCCCGAAGAGGCGATGGCGCCGGGCGCGATGCAATTGATCCGGATACCGAGCGGCGCCCACTCGACCGCGACACTCTTGCTCAGATAGACCACGCCGGCGCGCGCCGCGGCGGTGTGGGTGGTTTGCAGGGTGCCGCGCTGGATGTTCACCACGATGTTGATGATGGTTCCGGGCCGGCCGGCGTCGCGCCAGCGCCGGGCGGCCTGCTGCATCATGTACCAGGTGCCGTTGAGGTTGGTGTCGATCACGGCTTTCCAGCCGTTCACGGAATAGTCGAGGGAGTCTTGCGCGAACTGGCCGCCCGCGCTGTTGACCAGCACGTCGAGGCCGCCGCATTCGTCCCACACGCGGTCGATCAGCGCCTCGACCTGTTCCGGGTCGCGGATGGTCATGGCCTGGGTGAGCACCTCGGCGTCGCAGGCGGCGCGGATGCCGGCGGCGGTTTCCGCCAGGGCTTCCGGCCGGCGCCCGCAGATCACCACGTGCGCGCCGAGCCGGGCGTACAGGTAGGCGCTGGCGCGGCCGATGCCGCTGCCGCCGCCCGAGATCAGCACCACCTGGCCGGCGCACAGGTCGGGCGCGAACACGGTGGCATGGGTGGCGAGTTCGGCGTCATCGAGGCCGAACAGGGCCTTGTCTTCGGCAAGACAGTCGTCGGCACCAGGGTTGTCAGCAACACCGTTGCGGGTCACAGGGTCATCGGTCACACAGTCTCCGGGTGGGCCGCTGCGGCCGCTTGCATCAGGGCGTCTCGAACCACGCCGGCTTGCCATTGGGCCAGACCTCGCCCCACAGCTGCTGGCCGCCATCCACGGTGAGGCATTCGCCGGTGATGAACTTGCCCGAGCTGGTGCCGAGATAGACCGCGGCTTCCGCGATGTCCATGGCGTCGCCGCAGCGCAGCATGGGGTTGGCGCGATGAAAGTGCGCGGAGGCTTCCTCCGGATAGACCTCGAGTCCCGGGGTGGCGATGGTGCCGGGTGCGACGCAATTGACGCGAATGTTGAGCGGTGCCCACTCCACCGCCAGACTGCGGCTGGCGAAGATCACCCCGGCGCGCGCGGCGCAGGTGTGGGCGATGCCGGGCATGCCGCGCCAGATGTCGGCGACGATGTTGACGATGCTGCCGGGCCTGCCGGTGTCGCGCCAGCGCCGGGCGGCCTGCTGCATCATGTACCAGGTGCCGTTGAGGTTGGTATCGATGACGGCATTCCAGCCTTTCACGCTGTAGTCGATGGCCTGCTGGGGAAACTGGCCGCCGCCGTTGTTGACCAGGATGTCGAGGCCGCCGAACCGGTGCCAGCACTCCGCCATCAAGGCGGCCACCGCATCCGGGTCGCGGATGGTCATGGCGCGCGTGGCGATATCGCGACCCAGATGCTGTTTGACGCCCGCCGCGGTGACATCCAGATTGGCCTGCTTGCGACCGCAGATCAGTACCTGGGCGCCGAGCCGCGCGAACAGGTAGGCCATGGCGCGCCCGAGCCCGGTGCCGCCGCCCGAGATGACGGCAACCTTGCCGGCCAGCAGGTCGTCGCGGTAGACCGTGGGGTAGCGCGCCAGTTCGGCGTCGTCGAGCCCCCAGCGAGGCTTGTCGGTGGCTTCAGCCATGGCGGCGCGGACGGCCGGAATCGTCGAAGATATAACCCGTCCTGGCCATGGTCAGACGATGGCGCGGGCCGGGGACACTGGCATCCCAGGCTTCGTAGCCGGCGTCGCCCTCCCACAGGGTCACCCGTTCGCCATCCGGGGTTTCGCTCAGGTGGGTCACATAGATTTGCGGTGGCTGCGCGCGCAAATGCGCGAGCAGCGCCGCCACCGAGGCATGGCCCGACAGATAGTGCAGGGTGACCCAGGTCGGCGGCACCAGATCGATTTCGCCCGCCTGATGGCGGGTCCGCGCCACCTCCGGGTTGATCCACAGATGGTCGTGAATCTCGCCGCCGTCGATGGTGACCTGGTGATGGCCCGCGGCCGGTGCGGCAAAGAACCAGGTCGTAAAGCGCTTGGGTGTGATCGGTGGTGGCGTCCAGTGCGAGAACCAGATGAACTCCTCCGGATCCACCTCGATGCCGGCTTCCTCGCGGGATTCGCGGGCAGCGGCGTTGCGGGCGGCCGTCGTCGGATCGCCATCGGGCGGGTAGTCCTCCGG
The DNA here is from genome assembly GCA_050179115.1 of Porticoccaceae bacterium. Taxonomy (GTDB): domain Bacteria; phylum Pseudomonadota; class Gammaproteobacteria; order Pseudomonadales; family Porticoccaceae; genus JAGPUQ01. The sequence continues at coordinate 31,718 of JBFXFL010000026.1, forward strand.
ATCCACCCGGCCGCCGGGAAACACCCACATGCCGCCAAAGCGGATCTCGGAGTTCTTGCGCAGCATCAGCACTTCCACGCCGCCGGGTCCGTCGCGCAGCAGGGTCAGGGTCGCGGCCGGCGTGGGCGGCGCCACCCTGGCCGGGTCCACATCCCCCCGCTTGAGCAGGTTGGCGTAGGGGTCGTACTTCTTCGGCTCGCTCATCGCGGTTCCCTATCTGCTTGTTGAAAAACTGCTGCGGCAGCCATCTGCTTCGTTGCGCGGTGCTCGCTTCCTCGCCTATCTATTTGATATGTCTCGGTCGCTGCGCGCCGTGCGCCTCGCATCTGGCCCCCTCGCGACGTTTTTCAACAAGCTGCTATGGCTTCGGCCCCGCATTCAGGGGTCGATACGCGCGGTCGCCTGACCGCTGATGACTTCCTGGCCGTCCTGGTTGACCGTGACCACATCGAGCTGGACGAAGTGCTGGCCCTCGATGTTGTCGAGCGCCGTCACCTTGGCGGTGGCGATCAGGTCGTCGCCGGGCCACACCTGGCGGGTGAAGCGGGCGCTGTACTCGGTCAGACGGCCATCACCCACCCAGTTGGTCAACATGGTCCCGGTCGCGCCCATCGACAGCATGCCGTGGGCGAACACGCCGGGGTAACCCGCGACCTCACGCGCATAGACCTCGTCGGTGTGCAGGGGCATGTAGTCGCCGGACGCGCCGGCGTACTGCACGATCTGGGTGCGCGACAGGTTGGTGGCGACCTGCTCGGAATGGGTATCGCCGATCTTCAGTTGGCTCGCTCGCAGTGACATGGTGCGCTCCTAATTCTGGCTGACGGCCTGGCCGGTTTCGACGCCGACCATGGTGGAGGTAACGACCAGTTCGCCGGCCTGATTGCGAAATTCGGTGATCGCCTCGCTGAATTTGAGCGAGCCGCCGCGGCGGCCTTCTTTTTCCCAGCGGCGTCCGGGGCGCGTGGTCACGGTCAGCACATCGCCGGGACGAATGGGCTTGTAGTACCGATATTTCTGTTCGGCGTGCAGCACCCGGGAACTCTGCCCGACGCCGCCCTTTTCGCCCTCGGCCTTCGGCTTGGCCTTGACGCCGGTGGCCTCGCGACCGGAGCCGAACCAGGGCTCGCCGATGCGGGGCCGCAGGGGAAAGTTGGGGTCGTACTGGGCCGCGGCCTGCACGAACGTGGGCGGCGCGATGATGCCGCCCGGCTCGGTGGTCCTGGCGTAGGCGGCGTCGTGGTAGATCGGATTCTTGTCGCCGACGGCGCGCGCAAACAGCATGATCTGGCTCGCGTCCACGGGAAACTGGTACTCGGCCATGGGTTCCTCCGTTATGGTGATTGTGGTGAGGCGGGCAGGCTGGGTAGCCCCCGCATTCTTGACCTTTGGCGGGCTTCTGACAACCGGGCACTGTGATGGTTCTGCGCGCGGCCGCGACGGAAGCCGTCGTCAACCGACGGTGATTGTCGCGGTAGCGATGGGGTGTAGTATCGGACCCTGACGACGGCCGTTCGCATGGCGTGCCGCGGGGCCGGCCGCGGATTCCGCCGACATCCTGAGGGCGCCTGAGCGCCGGAACTCCAGTATTCTTCACTTTCGGCGCAGCGCCGACAACCGCCCGTAACCGGTCCCCTGATGACCGCAGGGGCGTTCCACCGCTGCTGAATCGTGCGCAGGTCCAGACCATGAAAAAAATTGCCACCATCGCGTTGATCATCGCTCTGCTGGCGGGGCTGGCGCTGCTTGTCGGCGGCCCCGGCGCGCGGCTCGGACTGTGGGATTTCCGCTTCGGATTCCTGCTGATGCGTTACTCGGCCTATGTCGGGATCGCCGCCCTCGTGCTCGTCACATTGGCGCTGCTGATCCCGAGTGCCCGTCGGGGTCAGGGTAGCAAGCTGCTGGCCGCGCTCGGGATCGCGGCGATCGTGGTGTGGATTCCCTGGCAGATCCTGCAGCAGGCGCGCGCGGTGCCGCCCATCCACGACATCACCACGGATACCGACAATCCGCCGCCGTTCGAGGCCATCGCCCCGCTGCGTGCCGACGCGCCCAACCCCGTCACCTACGACGGTGCCGACAGTGCCCGCCAGCAGCTTGCGGCCTATCCGGATATCCAGACCATCGTGCTGCCGATAGCGACCCGGACCGCGTTCGACCAGGCGCTGGCCGCCGCTCGCGATCTGGGCTGGGAGATTGTCGCCGCGGTGCCCGATCCGGGCCGCATCGAGGCCACCGAAACCAGCTTCTGGTACGGCTTCAAGGACGATGTGGTGATCCGCATCGCTGGCGATGACAGCGAGAGCCGCATCGATATTCGCTCCAAGTCCCGGGTCGGAAAAAGCGACCTGGGGAAAAACGCGGAGCGGATTCGCGCGTTCCAGAAAAATTTTCTGGAACGGCAATGAGCCCGTTGCGGGCCGGTGCAGTCGATGCTGACGAAGTTCTGAACCGGGAGTAACGGCCGCGATACATCTTTCATCCCGGCGCAATCCATCAATTCATCAAGCCACATAAATAAAAGCGGTTTTGCTCAAATCGGGGATACCGAATGAATCAGCACCAGCCCACTACGCAGCGCTTTGATATCGGCGGCATGACTGTCACCAAGGTGATCGATACCGTCGAGTCCTTCAGCCCCAAGGTGCTGTATGTCGACAGGGACCGCAGCGCCTTCGATCCGCACCTCGACTGGTTGCAGCCGCACTTTGTCGATGCCAACAAGGCCATGCGGCTCAGTATCCACAGTTTCATCATCCAGACGCGCCACCACCGCGTGCTGGTGGACACCTGTATCGGCAATCACAAGCAGGGCTCGGGCTTTCCCCAGTGGAACGACCGCACCGATGCCGGCTACCTGACCGACCTGGCGGCGGCGGGCTACCCGCCCGAGGACATCGACTATGTGTTCTGCACCCACATGCACGTCGATCACACCGGCTGGAATACCCGGCTGAAGGACGGCCGCTGGGTGCCCACCTTTCCCAACGCCCGCTATCTGTTCAACCGGCGCGAATGGGCCGCCTGGGAGCACAGCGACAACCCCCACGACAAAGCCACGATGACGCAGAACGTGGTGCCCATCATCGAGGCCGGGCAGGTGCAGTGGGTGGACAACAACTGGGCCATCGACGATCAGATCGAACTGCTGCCGACTCCCGGCCACACGCCGGGCCATTGCAGCGTGCGGATCGCGCATCAGGGCGCAAGCGCCGTGATCACCGGCGACATGATGATTCACCCGGTGCAGATCGCCGAACCCGGTTGGCAGCAATCGGCCGATGCCGACAAGGCGCTGGCGGCGCGCACCCGGCAGACGTTCGTGGACGACCATTGCGACCGCGATGTCATGATCCTCGGCACCCATTTCAATACGCCCACGGGCGTGTACATCGTCGAGCACAAGGGCGCACGGCGCGTGCGTCTTGCCAATAATTGATTGCCCTGCCGGAGAAGCACACAGTGAATTTCGATCTCGACGAGGAATACCGCCTCATCAACACCACGGTGAACCGTTTCGTGGATGAAGCTCTGATGCCGCTGGAGACGGTTGTGCTCGCCCGCGAAGCCGCAGGCCAGGGCTATCACCTGACACCGGAGGAACTCGAACCCCTGCATCGCCAGTGCCGGGAACTGGGTCTGTGGGGACTCGATTGCCCGGCCGCCACCGGCGGCGCCGAGCTGCCGGCGCTCGCCATGGTGGGCGTGAATGAAGCACTCGGGCGCACCGTGACGCCTTTTACCTTCCCGCCCGATTCGCCCAACCTGCACATGCTGCAAGCGACGGTCAACGACGCGCAGCGCAGCAAGTATCTGGAACCCTATGCGCGCGGCGAGACGATTTCCGCCATCGCCATTTCCGAACCCGGCGCCGGCGCCGACCCGGCGGCGATGATCACCCGCGCCCGCCGCGACGGCGATGACTGGGTGCTCGACGGCCGCAAGATCTGGGTCAGCAAGGTGGACGAAGCCGATTTCACCGTGGTGATGGCGGTCACCGACCCGGAGCGGGGCGCGCGCGGCGGCATCTCCGCCTTTGTGGTGGACCGCGGCACGCCGGGCTTCGAAGTGGCGCGCGCCATTCCCATCATCGGCGGTCACACCACTTTCGAGGTGGTGCTGGACAACTGCCGCCTGCCGGCGTCGCAGCTGTTGGGCGCCGAGGGCCAGGGCTTCGCGCCCATGCAGTTGCGCCTGATCGTGCGCCGCCTGCAGATGGGTGCCTGGTGCCTGGGCATGGCGCGGCGCGCGCTCGCCATGCTGTGTCAGCATGCCAATGAGCGCACCACTTTCGGTGCGCTGCTGGCGGACCGCCAGGCGATCCAGTGGTGGGTCGCCGATGCCGAGACCCGCATCCACTGCCTGCAACTCATGCTCTGGCATGCCGCCTGCCGGCAGGACGCGGGCGCCGATGTGCGCACCGAGGCCAGCATGATCAAACTCTATGGCACCGAACTCGCCACTGACGTCATCGACTGGGCCATGCAGGCCCACGGCGCCATGGGCATGACCAAGGAGCTGCCGCTGCAACTGATGGCGCAGCGGGTGCGGGTGATGCGTATCTACGAGGGGCCGAGCGAAGTCCATCGCTGGGTGCTGGCGCGCAACCGGCTGCGGGAAGGGCAATAGTTTCACCCAGGGCGGACCAGCGTCAGCGCGCTCGCCTGGTCCTGCCGCCGTCCTGCGCAAGCCGTTGTCGATGCGTTGCGCTTGCCCCCTACGCCGGCGGCAGGGCCGATGGTGGATGCGCTGCGCTTATCCACCCTACGTCCTCGGCGGTGTGTTTTCGTAACCACCGCCGACGCCTGCTACGCCCACGACCGCGATTCGCGCTCGCGTAGGCCGGATAAGCCGCGCAGCGGCGCATCCGGCACGTGTCTCAGCGATGCGCCGCCAGAGGCCCGCGCAGCAGTTGCCCCGGATAGACGCCGGTGTGCTCGCCGTTGCGCATCAGCACCTGGCCATTGACCACGGTGGCGGAGATGCCGGCGGCTTTCTGCACCAATCGGCGCGCACCGGCGGGCAGGTCGTTGCGCACCTCGGGCATCAGGGGCGCGACCTTGGCGGGGTCGAACACGATCAGGTCGGCGGCCATGCCGACGCGGATCAGACCGCGGTCGTCGAAGCCCCAGGCGGTGGCGGGCTCCAGGGTCAGCATGCGCACCGCTTCTTCGAGGCCAAGCGCGCCTTTCTCCCGCACCCAGTGGCTCAGCACATGGGTTTGCAGCGAGGAGTCCATGATCTGGGAGACGTGCGCGCCCGAGTCGGAGAAGGTCACCACCGAGCGCGGGTGACGCATCATCGCAAGCACATGGTCCTGATCTTCGTTGAACAGCGGCTGGCGGAAAAACACCTTCAGTTTGTGTTCGAGGGCGACCTCGATCATCACTTCGACCGGATCCTTGCCGCGCTCCCGCGCCAGCTCGGCGACGGTGCGGTGCGGCCCGGCGACGCTGTCCATGACCAGCAGCCAGTCGTAGTCGGGACGGCGCATTTCGGCGCCCACGCCCTGTTTTTCCTGGTGGTTGCCGTTGGCGGACTCCACCAGCCTGGCACGCAACGCCGGATCGCGCAGACCGGCTTCCTGATCGGCGAGCGATTGCTTGCGCAGTTCCTTCCACACCGGGAACTTGTCGAAGGGCAGTCGCGTTTCGAACGACATCAGCACATTGAGCGCGCGGCTGTGTGCCTGGATGAACATGCGTCCGCCCATGGCGGCGGTTTCGTCGAGCAGATCGAAGTAGGGCGGCCAGATATCGGGTGCGCGGCGGCTGCTGAACATGCCGAAGGTAACCGGCCGGCCGGATTCGACCGCGAGGTCGCGCAGCCGTACCTGGTATTCCCGCTGCGCCTGGGGATCGCGGCCCGCCTCCTCATTGGCAATTTCAACGATGCCGGCGTCGAGGTCGCCGAGCACGCCCACCAGTTCGCGCACTTCGTCCCAGGTGGCGACGCGGCTCGCCACCGGCTGGCCGTCCGGGGTCTGGTGGTTGCGGGTGCGCGAGGTGGAAAAGCCGATGGCGCCGGCGCGCAGGGCGGACTCCAGTTCGGCTTTCATCGCGCGCATTTCGTGGGCGGTGGGCGCCTCGGAGAAGGCGCGTTCACCCATGGCGTAGGTGCGCAGCGCCGAGTGGCCGATGTAGCCGCTGTAGTTGATGCCCTTGGGCAGGCGGTCGAGGGTGTTGAGGTAGTCTGCGAAAGTCTCCCAGTTCCAGTCGATGCCCGCCGCCATGGCTTCGCCGGAGATGTCCTCGGCGCGCTCCAGATTGCGCACCACCAGGGCCTTGTCCTTGGCGGCGCAGGGCGCCAGCGTGAAGCCGCAGTTGCCCATCACCACCGTGGTGATGCCGTGCCACACCGAGCAGGTGCCGAGCGGGTCCCAGTTGATCTGGGCGTCCATGTGGGTGTGGCCGTCGACGAAACCGGGCGTGACCACCTGGCCTTCGGCGTCGATGACTTGCTTGGCCGGCTCGCGAATGCGGCCGATGTGGGCGATCTTGCCGCCGATCACGCCGACGTCGGCGCGGTAGCGCGGCAGCCCGGAACCGTCGATGACGGTGCCATTCTTGATGATGAGGTCGTAGGTCATGGCTTTGGCTCCCGATGCCGGGGTCGGCATCTCGGTTGGAAATCGGGTGCGGCGGAGCGCGGTGAGGTGCCGGTGGGCGATTGTTATGCGCGTCCCGGGCCGCCGCGCGCGGCCGGATCAACCCCGAGCATAGCCCAGGGTAATGCCAATAACCACCCGGAATGGCCCGGCCCGGTGGCCGGGTCGTTGATTCCGGTCATGGCGCGCGGCGCGATTTTAGTGCCGCCCTGTCATTGCGCGATAAAACCGCCATCGATCACCAGCTCGGCGCCGGTGACGTACTTGGATTCCTCGCTCGCCAGGTACAGCACGCCGTTGGCGATATCCAGAGGCTCGCCGAGCCGGCCCATGGGCGCCATCTGCTCGAACATGCCGCGCACCTGCGCGGTGCCGCCGAGGTCCTGCATACCCTGCTCCAGCATGGGGGTGAGGATCGGTCCCGGATGGATGGAGTTGACCCGGATGTTGTTTTTGCGCTGCGCGCACTCCAGCGCCATCGATTTGGTGATGAGCCGCACCGCGCCCTTGCTCGAACTGTAGCCGCCCGCCGCCGCGAAGCCGACGATGCCGGCGCCGGACGAGATGTTGATGATGGCGCCACCGCCGGTGCGCTCCATGATCGGGATCACCGCCTTCATGCCGAAAAACACGCCGTCGACGTTGATGGCGTTCTGGCGGCGGAATTCCTCGGTGCTGGTTTCCAGCAGCGGCTTGGCTATGAACAGCGCGGCGTTGTTGTCGAGAATGTCGATGCGGCCATAGGTGTCGAGCGCGAGTTTCACGATCGCGGCCCAGTCGGCTTCGCTGGACACATCCTGGCGCATGGCGACCGCCGCGCCGCCCGCCGCGACGATCTGTTCGGCCGTGGCGCGCGCGCCAGCTTCATTGATATCGCCCACGACAATCTTGGCGCCTTCGCGCGCCAGCAGCGCGGCCGTTACCCGCCCCATGCCCGCACTGCCGCCGCCGGTGATGATGGCTACTTTGCCTTCGACACGTCCCATGGTGAATCCCCCGTTCTGGTTTTTGTTGGTTAGTTAGTTAATAGAATTTTTTCAGTTGTCGCCCGCGATCTGATACGCCAGCCGCTTGAATTCATGGCTGAACGGATGCCAGAAGCCGTAGGCGCGCTGGGTGAAAATCAACCCGGCGAGGTTGGCGCGCGGCGCGATCCAGGAATGGGTGCCGGCCATGCCGCCCCAGTGGTATTCGCCGATGGCGCTCGCGGGTTCGCCTGTGGCCGGCGCATTCTTGATCGCGAAGCCGGCGCCGAACACCGTGTCCGGCATCTTCCAGGTGGGCAGGCGCACCTGCACACCCGGCGCGAGCTGGTTGGTGTGCATCAGCGCGACCGCTTGCTCCGACAGGTAGCGTTTGCCGTTCCACTCGCCGCCGTTGACGATCATCTGGATGAAGCGGGTGTAGTCGCCGATGGTGCCCACCAGACCGCCGCCGCCGGAATGAAAGCGCTTGGGCGCGAGCACGCTGCCGATCAGCAGATCGGGGCAGGGCTTGAGTCCCGGTTTCATGTTGTCGCGCAGATCGACGGGCATGTAGTTCCTGGTCAGCCGGTGATGTTTTTCCGGCGGCACATGAAAATCCGTATCCACCATGCCCAGAGGTTCGAACAGGCGTTCGCGCAAAAAATCGCGAAAGCTCTGCCCGGTCCAGATCTCGATCAGCCGCCCCAGAATGTCGATGCCGATGCTGTAATTCCAGCGCGCGCCGGGCTGAAAGATCAGCGGCAGCGCGGCGAGCTTGTCGATCATCTCTTCCAGCGACGAATTCATGTCCATGATGCGCTGCTCGGTGTAGAGCTTGTCCACCGGCGTCTCGGGAAACAGCCCGTAGGTGAAGCCCGAGCTGTGGCTGATCAACTGGCGCAGCGTCGGCGGCGTTTGCAGCGGCTCGGTGTCCGTCACTTCGGTCGCGCCCGGCTTCATCACCCGCAGGTTGCGAAACTCGGGGATGTAATCGGCCACTGCATCGTCCAGATCGAACACGCCCTGGTCGTGGAGCATCATCACCGCCGCCGAGGTGATGATCTTGGTGCTGGAATAGATGCGGAAGATGGCGTCTTCCCGCATCGGCGTTTTGGCTTCGAGATCGGCCTGTCCCCAGGTTTTGACATCGACGACCGCGCTGCCCTTGAGGATCACGGACACCAGCCCGCTGACCAGACCCCCATCGACATAGGGCTGCATGGCGGCGTGGATGGGACTGAAGTCGTAGCGGGACGGAGTGATGGTCAAGATGCTGATGGGGGCTTCTCCCGGTGCTGGCCTCCCGCGCCGCGCGGCAGGACGATCGCGCAAAGTTACCCCAGGGTAGGGAAGCACGTCCAGCGCGGCGCGCTCGACGACCGACCACTGGGCGCGCCGGATCGCCGGCCGCGACTTGTTCCGGTCATGGGGAAGGGATACGCGCGCTCAGCGTCGACGGCACGGCCAGGGAAGCAAGAGCACGGCGGCGTCCCTCTCCCGAAGCCCGATCTCTCGAAGCCCGATTTTTCCGACGGCCCGGACCGTGCCCGGGGTGGGCCGCCAGTGGTGGTGTTGTCACGGGTATCGACACGACAAAAGGAGAGGTCCCATGTCATCACGCATCACGCATCACGCATCACGCATCACGCAATCCGCAATCCGAGTCCGTTATCCATGTGCGCTGCTCGCGGCGCCGCTGCTCTGCCCGGTAGCTACCCAGGCGCAGACCATGCCATTTTTCCCGAAAGCCAGCTCAGTACCATGGACGCCCAGGGCTACGAACTCGGGCAGCGACTGGATCGGCTATGTCTATCCCAACACCAACGGCAATGTGCCGGTAATCAACTGACTCGAATTGCCGGCGGCGGCTTGCGCCGTTGCCGGCATCCATTGGAGGAAATTCACCATGAATACAGTACAGCGCGCCCTGCGAGGTTTGTTGTTCTTTGTTATCTCCGGCGGATTGCCCAGTGTGTCGACATCAAGCCATGCGCAGGAATTGACCATCACACCTGCTGCGCCCCAAGCCTATCAACCATTTACCCTAGACCACGATTTTGACTGTCTGGTCATTGACGATCTCGACGTCATTCGCGTTGATGTATCCCCGGGAACACATACCATCCACCTCGATGCAGATGTGCCTGACGCGTGTTTCGCAACTCCTCCTTCATTTCGTAAAGTGGCTAATATCTCTGGGCTTCCGGGCGGCACCTACAGCATCCGGGCACGTGTCTACTATTGGGATCCCGTAGAGCCTCCCGAGATAGGCAGCGTCGTCGTCAGCCCGGCTCCCCCTGCCCAACCCGTCTTCGCGTTCTACAACGAAGGCATCCGGCACTACTTCATCACGGCTGGCTACGCTGAAAAGGACTCTCTGCTGAGCGGCGGAGGCGGTGGAGGCTGGGGGATCGTCGACGAGGGTTTCAACGCCTGGCCGGCGGCTGGCCCGGCGCCGGATGCGGCCAAACCCGTGTGCCGGTTCTATTCGGCGGCGGTGAATTCGCACTTCTACACCGCCGGCCCCAACGAGTGCGAATCGCTCAAACAGCCAAGCTCGGGCTGGACCTACGAGGGCATCGCCTTCCGCGCCCTGGTGCCGACCAAGGGTTCCTGCTATCCCGGCACCACCCCGGTGTGGCGGCTCTACAACGACCGCTTCGCACAAGCGGACAGCAATCACCGCTTCGTGGCCAGCCCGGATACCTACCGGCACATGATGGCCAATGGCTGGATCGGCGAGGGCGTGGCCTTCTGTTCGCCGGAGTCCTGACCGGGTCGGGGTGGTCCGCCCCGTCTCCCTTTCAAAGAGCATATCTGGGGGTCAGGTCGTGTAACGTGCAATGGCCCTGAAAAAGCGAAAAACACCTTCTCAGCGGCGGGCGATCCTTCCGCCTGAGCGCCATGCTGGGGTCTGGAGGAGTGTGCCCGTTACGGGTATAGTTTGGAGGTCGAGATGATGCGCGCCCTAAAGCGCAAGGATTTTGCGCGGTGGCAGGCGGGCGAAAGGCTGTCCGATGCCGCCTTGTGCAAAGCGGTTCAGGAGATGGAAAGCGGTCTGATTGACGCGGACTTGGGCGGCTTCCTCTACAAGAAGCGGGTGGCGCGTCCCGGTGGCGGCAAGAGCGGCGGCTACCGCACGCTGCTGTCGGCCCGGATCGGCAGCCGCTACGTGTTCCTGTACGGGTTCCCCAAGAGCGGCAAGGCGAAC
>JBFXFL010000027.1:0-37478 GCA_050179115.1 Porticoccaceae bacterium
CCCGGTTGCCCGGCAGCAGCTTGCGCGCGTCCTGGGTCTGATAGTGGAACGCCACCAGGCCGATGATCGAGATCGACAGCAGATGGGGGTCGTAGCGGGATTTGAAGGAATCCGCGAGCTGCTGGATAGCGGCAAACAGTTCGCTGAAGGTCTCCTGCACCAGTTGGCGGGTGCGGACGGGATCGGCGTCCAGCAACACCCACTGCAACAGCTTGCGGAAATTGCCTTCCCGTGCCAGGGTCTGCGCAAACCACAGCAGGAACGCCTCCAGGTTCACAAACGGATCGCCGGCCACGGCGACGATCTTCCGGGCCGCCGCGGTCTTGGCCCGGAACGCGTATTTCACGGTGTCCAGATACAACTGCTCCTTGTCCGCGAAATGATGGTACAGGGCCGCCGGCGTCACCCCGACGTGCTCGGCCACCTGGCGCATGGATACGCCCGCGAACCCCGCCGCCGCGAACAGGTGAATGGTCTGCTCCAGAATCTGGGTGCGTGCCTTGCTCTCATCCGCAACGGGGCCGGAGGCCATGACAATCCCTAGCTAAACGAACGTTCGGTTAATGATAGACGTGGCGTGGCGGTATCGCAACTCTGCGGGCAGTACCATAGGGGGGTGTGTCCATGAGAACACGGCTACATGGTTTGTCGGTCCAGCGCCTGAGTTCAGCGGCGTTGCGCGGCTTTATGCCCAAAGTCCAGTGGAATGATGGGTTGAGCGGCTAGCAGCAATGTTTCCTCGACGTACTTGGCGCCTTTGGGAGAAAGCGTAACGCTGTCGACTTCCCTGTCCCATTCGACGAGACGATCACTGTGAAGTTTCGATAACACCTTGGACTTGAAAACGCCAGGATTTGAATACTCGATCCAAGCGACGAGGTCTTCGGTCATCACGGTGCCCTCTTGGGCAGAATACAGAAGTAGTAGGGCTTGGTCCTTCGCAATTAGGCCGTCTCTCAATACGCGTCGTTTTCCGGCTACCTCCCAAACGTCTGGAAGCTGGCGAATTGCCAACGCGTCCACTATGTCTTGCGCTTCTTCGAGCGAGAGGCGGTGGTGAATTCGAATGAGTTCGCAAACAATCCAGTCAGCGGTTCTACCAATCAATGCCGCATCTATCGCATTTGGGTCAACGTCTCCGCCGATGTGACCAATACCTCGTGTGTTTCGCATTGTGTAGAGAAACACCAATGCACGGGGAAGGACTACCTTTTCAGACTCAGTGATTGTCGTCGCAGTCGAGCTGGAGACAATTCGCCGGCACTCGTCGGCGAAGTTGGCGATCTTCTTTCCGAATGGTGTGTGCTGACCGAAAGCGCGCTCTTGGAGCAGACGTATTCCGGCCTCGCAGAGCTTCCCGGCGCTGAGGCCGGCTGCGTCGTGCCTTGATTCGGAAAGATGGGTCTTCAATTCCAAGTAGGAAGAGACGATATGCTTTCTGATCGCGGCGGGAATCCCGTTCAGTGCCTGGTTTAGCATTGCTGTCAGGCGTTCGTGTAGACGTATTGGTTATCCGAATTCTTAGTGCGCGATAGCTGACGACTCCGAACCATTCTTCCGAGTTTCCCGGATATTTCATTTGGCTTGATTCGACGAGCCAAATTGACTTCGCAGTGCGCGCAGATATCACCGATGGAGCGTGGCTGTTTGAAATAGCCTTCCTCGAAAATCTTCACCAGCGTAGCTACCGCCCCGCCGCCACTCGATGTTCTCTTCTTGGTGCCGGCCGCGTCATCGGCCTTCGGCGACTGCTTGGTGCGCGACTTACGCTTCGACTTCATTGTCGTCGCTGGAGGAGTAATTTCTTGCTGTGGTGCTGCCGTACCCTGAGCGAAACCGGCACCGGCAAATATAAGTTCGACAAGACGGAGTTGAATTGCCTCGGACTTGAACTTATTGATGATCTCTGCCAACTCGGTCAGATGCGCTTTTGTGGTTTCAAAGTCTTTGAACACTTCATGCTCCTCTGAGTAGTGGATAGGACGCCCAACGATGGAGTTCAGCCGCGGCGCAGGAGGAGCGAAGCGACGAGTGCGACGTCGGCTGAGACGACTGGTTGGGCGTCAGGCGCGTCAGATTACTGGTATGTGCGACCATTGTGCTTAAGCCATCCTGCGACATGCGCGCCGCGCGGATCATGGTGTGTCCAATGAACCACACCACCTTGGGAGTTCCACTCGTACTCGCCGTTGAACTCTACTGCATCTCCGTCGGACAAGCCTACCACGCGGGGCGCCAGGTCGATGTTGTGCGCGATCAAGAGTGTCTGGCCTGAATCGAGTCTCAAGATGAAACGCTGGTGCCGGCTTCCTTCGGTGTCATCCGAGAGCACGCGAACAACCTGGCCAGAGCCGGCAACCTGAGTGTTGGAAGCCTGGTCTCGATACGCTGCAGCAATCGATTGCGACGCCGAATCTGGGGAGCGAGCCGCCTGCAGAATGTCGAGCTTGCCGAAGCCGACGTACGCAACGGCTAGAAGGGCAAAAATATAGAGAAGCTTGCGCATGCCTGGATGCCTGACACCTAACATTGAGTATCTGGAAATCTTCCGTATTTAAACACGGAAGATTTCCGCATATCCCACACGACCCTTGCCCGGCGCCCTGCCGAACACACCCAGTGCGCTACACCTTCGCCCGCCGCAGGCGCAGCGCATTGCCGACCACGGATACCGAGCTGAAGGACATGGCCGCCGCGGCGATGATGGGCGACAGCAGGATGCCGAAGAACGGATACAGCACTCCGGCGGCGATGGGCACGCCCAGGCTGTTGTAGATGAAGGCGAAGAACAGGTTCTGCTTGATGTTGGTCATGGTCGCCCGGCTGAGCTTGCGTGCGCGCACGATGCCGCGCAGATCGCCTTTCACCAGGGTCACGCCCGCGCTTTCCATGGCCACGTCGGTGCCGGCACCCATGGCGATGCCGACCTGCGCCTGGGCCAGCGCGGGGGCGTCGTTGATGCCGTCGCCGGCCATGGCCACCTTGCGGCCCTGGGCCTGGAGTTCGCGGATTTTCGCGGCTTTCTGGTCGGGCAGTACCCCGGCGATCACCTCGTCGATGCCGAGCCTGCCGGCCACTGCCCGTGCCGTGGTCGCGCTGTCGCCGGTGAGCATGACGATGCGCAGGCCTTCCGCATGCAGTGCGGCAATGGCCTCCGGTGTCGAATCCTTGATGGGATCGGCGACACCGACGATACCGGCGAGCGCGCCATCCACCGCCACGAACATCACCGTCTGGCCTTCCGCGCGCAGCGCTTCGGCGCGCTCGCCAAGCGTCCCCAGTGCCACGCCCAGATCCGTCAGCAACGCGGCGTTGCCGAGCGCCACCGCGCGGCCATTCACCTGCCCGCGCACGCCCTTGCCGGTCAGCGACTCGAACTGCTTCGCCTCTGTGAGGCCGGCACCACGCGCCTCGGCGCCGCGCACGATGGCGGCGGCGAGCGGGTGTTCGCTGCCGCGCTCCAGACTGGCGGCGAGTGCCAGCAGCTCCGTGTCCGCAAATCCGGGGGCGGGCTCGACCGTCACCAGCTCGGGACGGCCGAGGGTCAGGGTGCCGGTCTTGTCCACCACCAGGGTGTCGATGTCGCGCAGTACCTCGATGGCTTCGGCGTTGCGAAACAGCACGCCAAAGCCCGCGCCGCGACCCATCGCCACCATGATCGAAATCGGCGTGGCGAGCCCCAGCGCGCAGGGACAGGCGATGATCAGCACCGCCACCGCGTTGACCAGCGCATAGGCGAGCGCGGGTGTCGGCCCAAACAGCGTCCACACTCCGAACGTGACCATCGCTGCCACCACCACCACGGGCACGAACCAGCCGGCCACGGTATCGGCCAGTTTCTGGATCGGCGCGCGACTGCGCTGGGCGTCGGCGACCATGTGCACGATCTGCGACAGCAAGGTGTCCGCACCGACCCGTTCGGCCTTGATAAGCAAACCGCCAGTGCCGTTCACGGTCGCGCCGATGACCTTGTCGGCGGCGGTCTTCTCCACCGGCATGGGTTCGCCGGTGAGCATGGATTCGTCCACCGCGCTGCGGCCTTCCAGCACCAGCCCATCAACCGGCACCTTCTCGCCGGGCCGCACGCGCAGGCGGTCGCCGACCTGCACCTGATCGAGGGGTACATCCTGCTCGCTGCCATCGGCTTCAAGACGCCGCGCGGTCCTGGGTGCGAGCCCCAGCAGCGCCTTGATCGCGGCGCCGGTGCGGCTGCGCGCGCGCAGCTCCAGCACCTGGCCCAGGATCACCAGCGCGGTGATCGCGGCGGCCGCTTCGAAGTACACCTCCGGCAAGCCGTGGTGCCCGCGAAACGCCGGCGGAAACAACCCCGGTGCGAGCGCCGCGACCAGGCTGTAGACATAGGCCACGCCGACGCCGAGTCCGATCAGGGTGAACATATTGAGGTTGCGCGTGACCAGCGAACGCCAGGCACGGGTGAAGAAGAACGACCCGGCCCACAAGACCACCGGGGTGGTGAGCACGAGCTCGAACCACACCCAGGTGCGCGGTGCGGCAAGCTCGGCCAGCACCGCGTCGACACCCGGCACCATCTTGCCCATGGCGCTCGCCAGTACCGGCAGGGTGAACAGGACACTCACCCACAGCCGCCGGGTCATATCGCTGAGTTCGGGGTTGTCCGACTCGCCGGCGACCGGCAGCAGGGGTTCGAGCGCCATGCCGCAGATCGGGCAGTCGCCGGGATGATCCTGGCGTATCTCGGGGTGCATGGGGCAGGTGTAGATGGTACCCGCAGGGGCCGGATTCACGGGCGCGGCCTGGGCTGGCGGTGCGTGCTCGTGACCATGGCACGCAGCTTTTGCCTGTGGCTCGATAAACGTGGCCGGCTCAGCCACAAAACGGTCATGGCAATGGGTGGAACAGAAGTAATACGTCGTGCCGGCGTGCTGCACCTTGGCTCCCGCCCGGTCCTCCGCCACCTGCATGCCGCATACGGGGTCGGTTGCCATGTCGGTCTCCTTGGTTGTCGCTGCTGGCTGCTTCGGAATTCGGAAAGTCACCGCCATCGAGGGTCGTCGCGGAGACCGCACCGCGGGGTGCGGTCTCCGGATCCTCACTGCTGCGGATGGTGCGACTCGTGTTCCTTGGTGTCGGCACCGGCGCCCATGCCCCCGCCCATCATGCCCATGCCACCACCTCCCATCATGCCCATGCCGCCGCCCATCATGCCCATGCTGCTCATCATCTTCATACAGCCCTGCATGTGCTCTGCCATTTTCTGGCGGTCGCTGGCGTCGATGACCCCGTCCTTATTGGCATCCATATGCGCAAAACGTGCTTCGGCCTGTTTCAGATAGTCCTCCTTGCTGACCTTGGCATCGCCGCCGCCCATCATGCCCATCCCCATGCCGCCCTGGGCCAGGACAGGACCAGACAGCGCCAGGGAACCCATCACCACCCATGCTCGATATCGTGCTTTCATAACACTACTCCGTGCGGGACCCGTGGCCCCATTGTTGTCGCGAAGCAGGATCCGGCACCTGCCCCGACGAATCTGCGCCACTACCGGATGCGCGGCTTATCTACCCGCCCTCCCTTTATGCTGCACCGGGGAGCACTTACAGTACACGGCTTCCCTGTGTACGCGCGAGCGTCTTGCGGGCCGGGTTGACGGCGATCGATGCCGACCGTCGCAATTTCTTCGCCGACCGGCCCGGGTTTCATATCAGATAGGCCTCGGTCGCGTAGCGTCGCATCATGCGGTGGCTGTTGAAGAAGGAGGCATTCTTGGCGATGGCTCCCTGCATCACCCGCACCCAGCCCCCCGGGCTGGTCTCGTAGCCGTAGTAGAGCGGCAGCACCACTTGGTCCAGCTTGTCGTAGAGGGCCCGCGCATCGGTCTCGTGGCCGGCCTCGGCGCCGTCGCCGACGGCCCAGCCGGTGACGCCCTCGATGCAGCCCTCGGCCCACCAGCCGTCCAGCACGGACAGCGACGGCACGCCGTTGAAGGCCGCCTTCATGCCGCTGGTACCTGAGGCTTCGAGTGGCGGCAGCGGCGTGTTGAGCCACAGATCGCTGCCCGACACCAGCAGCAGCGCGGTATCCAGATCGTAATCCGGCAGGTAGACGATGGGTATGGTGCCGGCGAGATCGCGGATGTGCCGGTGCAACAGTTCGATGATCCGCTTGCCGCCCTCGTCATGGGGGTGGGCCTTGCCGGCCAGTACCACCTGAAAGCTGCGCTCCGCGGCTATGGCCTTGAGGCGGTCGAGATCCGTGAACAGCAGGTCGGGCCGCTTGTAGGCGGTCATGCGGCGGGCGAAACCAAAGATCGGCACCTTGGGATGCAGCGTTACCCCCGTGCGTTCGGCCACCCGCGCAATCAGCGCCGCCTTGGCGACCGCGTGCGCCTCGAGCAGGGCAGCGGGCGGAATGCAGCAGTCGGCCCGCACCAGCAGTTCCGGCTCGTGGCACCAGCCGGGCAGATAGCGGTCGTAGAGCGCGCGCAAACTGGGCGCGGTCCAGGTGTGCGGATGCACGCCGTTGGTCACCGCATGCACCCGGTAGCCGGGAAACATGCGCCGCGATACCTCGGCATGGCGCTGCGCCACACCGTTCATGTACTCGCTCAGGTTGAGCGCCAGCCGGGTCATGTTGAGGCGATCCTCGCCGCCCAACTGCTTCAGCAGCGGTAGCGGAACAAAATCGTCCAGCACCTGCTGCACCAGGCCATGGTCGAAGCGATCGTGACCCGCCTCGACCGGGGTATGGGTGGTAAAACAGCACAGCCCACGCACCAGCGGCACGTCGTAGGGCGACTCGCCCGGGCGCAGCTCTTCCGGTCGGTGGGCATGGCGGTGCAGCAGCTCCACCGCCAGCAGCGCCGAGTGGCCCTCGTTCATATGGTACTGACGTACCCGGAACCCGAGCGCCTGCAGCAGGCGCACGCCGCCGATGCCGAGCACCGCCTCCTGCTTGAGCCGGTAAGGTGCGCCGTCGCCGTAAAGATCCTGGGTGATCAGGCGATCGTCGGGATGGTTGTCGTCGAGATCGGTGTCGAGCAGCAGCACCGGCTGGCTGCCGCCCATGTGGCCGCGCAGCACGTACAGCCAGCCGCCGATCCACACCTCCCGATTCTCGAGGGTGATCGCCACTTTCGCCGCCAGGCGCGTGGCGTGACCTTCCGGCTGCCAGGGCGAAGGCTCCTCCACCTGTTGCCCGGCGTCATCGATGCACTGGCGAAAATGGCCGCCGCGAAACACCAGGCTAACCGCCACCAGAGGCAGCTCGAGATCCGCCGCGCTGCGCACCGTGTCGCCGGCCAGCACGCCGAGGCCGCCGGCGTAGGTCGGAATGGCGCTCTCGAGGGCGATCTCCATCGAGAAATAGGCCACCCGGGGCACATGCAGGAAAACTTCAAGCGGTGACATCCACTTTCTCCTGGGTATCGAACGGAGTGAACCGATTCGCCGCCCCGCGACCCGAGTATAACCCCCATAGGCTGCCGCGCCGGCGACACGGACCGGTGTCACGACGGGGAGGCGTACCGATCATGCGAGTCACGCCGCTCGCGCGGACGTAGCCGCAACCCTAACAACGGCGCGCTGCCTCCGCGCCCCGAAGCGGGCCACCGTCACGCCCTGGCTCGGGGCTGCCCTGAATGATCAGATTCCGCGCATGGTTCGACTGGCGCGCCACAAACGGAATCAGCAAGTCAGTGTTCGTCCCGATCCCGTCGGTGCCGAACCCGACAAGTCGAAGAAATGGATCAGGGTTTCTTCAGCGCACTCCCCGCGCCAGCATTTTCGCAACGAGCTTGCCATGGGCTTCCAGGACGCTGGCGAACGGCTCCGCGGCGAACTGCCGGGCGAGATAACCGGCGAGCCGGGGCCAGCAGGTGGGGTCGGGGTTTTCGCCGCCGAAGGATGCGTTCATGAACTGTGACACCACCGCGATATCGGCGAGCGTCAGGCGGTCGCCGACCAGATACATCCTGTCACCGATCTGCGCGTCCAGATAGTGATACAGCGGTGGCGTCTTTTCCGCCAGCAGCGCCGCGATCGCCGCCTCGTCATAGGGCGCACCCATGGATTTCAGCACCACGCGGTTGCGAAACGCGGTGGCACTGGCCACCGGGGCGAGCTCGTAGTCGGCGAATTTCTCGATCCAGCCCGTGCGCGCCTTGAGCCAGGGATCGGCGGGAATCAGCGGCGGTTCCGGATACAGATCCTCGAGAAAACGGCAAATCACGGCGGAGTCGGCCAGGTACTGACCATCCACTTCCAGCGCCGGAATCCGCTTGAGCGGATTGATCTGTTCGTAGCCTTCCGGCAGCGCGAACGGGGACACCGGGTTGCGCTCGCAACTGATGCCCTTGATGGTCATCACCAATTCAACCTTGCGCACAAAGGGTGACAGCGGAGCGCCGAACAGGGTCATGGTCATGGGGTGAGCTCAGTCAGGGGTAAAAGCGGCAGCCGGATGCTAGCAACGGGTTCCATGGAGCACAATCGCACGCCGCTGACAGTGGCAGTTTTGGCCGGTGCGGTTATCATCCCATGGCGTGCTCGCATTGCGGGAGAAACGGCATGGGAAAACTACTCGGCATTGCCTATCGCGACGGTTCACGCCAACCGATGCGCGAAATCGACGCCGCCCAGATCAGTCTGGCGGCAGGGGTCGCCACGGACTTTCGCGGCAGGAAGCCCGGACCGCGCCAGGTGACGGTGCTGTGCGCCGAAAAATGGCGCGCCGCCTGTGACGATCTGGGTACCGAATTGCCCTGGACCACAAGGCGCGCCAACCTGCTGGTGAACGGTCTGTCGATCGGCCCGGAATGCGTCGGCCGTACCCTGCGCGTGGGCACGGCGCTGTTGCGCATCACCATCGAAACCGATCCCTGTTCCCGCATGGATGAGCAATACAAGGGGCTCAAGCGCGCGCTGATGCCCGATTGGCGCGGCGGGGCCTGCTGCGAGGTGCTGCAGGGCGGCGACATCACGGTGGGCGACACGGTCCAGTTCGTCACCTGACCCCGGCGCCGCAGGGCACCTGCCGTCATCGCCGCATGCGAGGGACACCGGATGATGTATTTCGCCAGACTGCCGAGTCCCGTCGGTACGTTGACCGTCGGCGCCGACGCCGCCGGGATTACCGCCATTGCCTTCCCCGGCGAAATGCCCGCCGTCGATGGGGCGGCCAATCCGAATCCCCTGATCCGCGAAGCCCTGAGGCAGTTGCGCGCCTATTTCGCCGGTCGGCTCGCGAACTTCGAGCTGCCGCTGAATCCGGCCGGCACGGTATTTCAGAAGTCGGTATGGCAGGCGCTGCTCGCCGTGCCCTATGGCGCCACGCTGAGCTACGGGGAGATCGCCGCCCGCGTCGGCAATCCCCGGGGCGCGCGGGCGGTCGGCCTCGCGAACGGCCGCAATCCCATCGCCATCGTGGTGCCCTGCCACCGCATCATCGGCGGTGACGGTTCCCTTACGGGCTACGGCGGCGGACTCGACCGCAAGCGCTGGCTGCTCGCCCACGAGCAACGCGGGCGACCGGGCTGACCGCTGATCCGACCGTGCCCTGTCTGCCGGCCAGACTGGGCCGATCGCGCTGACCAAAGGCGCCATAAAAAAAAGGGGCCCTGAGGCCCCTTCGCGTAACGGTCGCCGGTCACTCGGCGGGAGCCGGCTCCGCAGCGGGCTGTTCTGCAGCGGAGGGTTCAGCGGCGGACTGTTCAGCCGCGTCCTTATCGATCACCTTGATCAATTCCACATCAAACAGCAGCACCTGATTGGGGCCAATGGCGGCACCCGAACCGCCCGGGCCATAGGCGAGATCGGGCGGAATGGCGAGCGCCCATTTGTCGCCTTCTTTCATCAACTGCAGCGCTTCAACCCAGCCCGGGATGACCTGGCTGACACCAAAGGTCTCGGTCTGGTTCCGCGAGTAGGAGCTGTCGAACTCGGTACCGTCGAGCAGGGTGCCCTTGTAATGCACTTCGACGGTATCGTCGGCCTTCGGGGTGGCGCCGGTGCCGGCGGTGACAACCCGGTACTGCATTCCGCTCGCCAGTACCTTGACGCCTTCCTTCTTGGCGTTTTCCGCCAGATATTGCTGGCCTTCCTTCAGGTTTTTTTCAGCCGTCAGCTTGTGCTCCGCTTCCTTTTGCGCCTGCTGCTTTTCCTGGTAGCCCTTCACGATGGCCATCGCTTCTTCATCGCTGAGCCTGGGTTTTTTGCCCGCCATGATGTCTTCAACACCGCCAATGAATGCGGAAGTGTCCAGCTTGAAGTCATCGGCTTTCATCTGGGAGCCAACGTTGACGCCCATGATGTAACTGATTTTTTGCTCGTCGGTCGCGAGTGCGCTGGCGTCCTGCTTCTCCGCCGGCTTGGGGCCACAGGCTGCCAACAGGATGCCAGCGGCAACGGCCAGCGAGGTCAGGGATCGATTCATTTCCGGCTTCCTTTGTGGTGGTAAGGGGCTCATGGTAAACCAATACCGGGTGCGGCCCCACCCGTGCGAAAACCGCACTCCTGGCGAAGGGTGCGGATCCCCGTGAACGACACGCGCCGACGAGAGCCGCCCCCGATCGTCCCCGGCCGGCAGTTCGGGTCCTGGTTACCCCAGCACGCCGGCGCCGCGCAGTTCGGCCAACTCTGCCTTGCCGTAGCCAAGCCCTGAAAATACCTCGTCGGTGTGTTCCCCCAGCGCGGGCGCGGGCAGGCGTACACCACAGGGCTCGCGGTCGAAGATCGCTGCTGGCCGGGGCTGGCGGACCCGGCCGCCGACCGGGTGGTCGTATTCGATGATGGAGCCGCGGTGGACGACGCGCGGATCGGCGATCACATCCTCGAAGTCGTTGACTTTCGCACAGGGCACCTGGGCCTTTTCCATGCGCGCGACCAGGTCCTCTGTGGCGAAATCGACCGTACGGTGCCTGAACTCCGCCATCATGGCGTGGGCATTGGCGAAGCGGTCGGTGACGGTCCTGAAGCGCGGATCCTTGACCAACTCGCGGCAATCGAGCACATCGCAGGCGCCCGCGAACTCGTGATCGCCAACGGTGAACATCGCGACATGGCCGTCAGCGGTCGGCATGGTACTGATGAATTCGGAAATGAGCGGCTTTTTCTCGAACTCGCCGACGAAACTGTGATTCCAGAAACCGTCGTGCCAGAGAAAGTTGAGATTGGCTTCCAGCATCGTAAGCTCGACATGATGACCGCCCACCCGGCCGCGTTCGCGGGCGAGCAGCGCCGAAGAGATCGCCTGCGCGGCGGTCACCGCAGCCACCTTGTCGCAGACGATGTTCCTGACGAACTCCGGGCCATTGCTCCCGGTCTGTACCCGCACCATGCCCGATACCGCCTGAATCACCAGGTCGTAGACCCGGTTCTCGGCCCCCGGTCCGTCGGGACCAAAGCCGGACAGGGAGACGTAAATCAAGTCCGGATTCAATTCGTGGACCGCGTCGTAACCGTAGTTGAGGCGCTCCACCACTCCCGGCCGGGTGTTGTGCACAAACACATCGGCGCTGCGCAATAAATCTTCCATCAGCGGCCGGCTGCGGGGATCTTTCAGATCGATCGAGATTGCGCGCTTGTTGCGATTGAGGCTCAGGTAATAGCTGGTCACGCCGTTGCGCACCGCGCCCACGGCGCGGGACGGGTCGCCCGCGTCTATCTGCTCGATGCGGATCACGTCCGCACCCTGATCCGCCAGCATGAGTGTCCCCATGGGCGCGGCCACATTGGTGGTCAGTTCGACGATACGAATACCTTGCAGTGGTTCCATGGGGACATCCTCGCTTGATTATGGTTATGGAAGGCGTGGATTCGATGTGCTCTCAAGATTGTTTCAGGGATCGGGATAACGCCAGGGATTGGCCGGCATCGGGTTTGTTGCTCATGGGCGGCGCCCCGTTTTACGGTTGGCTTGTTATTGTGGCTGCGACCCATGTTAGCGCGCGGGGAGTGGCCGAACCAACCCCGCCAACCCCGCCGCCCAAGGTCTATCCGGTAAACGCCGGGCCATCAAAATGTTCCAGGGTCGCAATATCCTCCACCGCGCGACGTTTCAAGCGGGTCAACTGCTTCACCGGTTTGCCGATGGGGACCACGGCACACACGGCGTAATGCTTGGGGATGCTCAGCAATTTCTGAACTTCCGGCTCCTGCGCGGCAGGGAGGGTGGTGATGGTGCCACCGAAACCGGCGTTGCGGGCACCGAGCAACACATTCCAGACAAAGGGATACACCGATGCGCCGCTGATGATGCCGATACGATCCAGGTGCTGGTCCATGGAAGCGATGGCATGGAGATCCACCACGAACACCAGCACCACAGCCGCCTTCAGGTAGGGTTCCACCAGCATGGCGGGCACCGGAGTAGCGGCGATCTGTTGGGCGCTGACCTTGCTCGGAACCAGGGTGTTCCACGGATTCTCGCCGGCCTTGATTTGTGCCAGATATTGCCGGGCGGCAGGCTCCGCAAGTCTGGCCAGGGCTGCGCGGGTTTGCGGGTTCTTGACGATGATGACGCGGTTGCCCTGACGGTTGCCGCCGCTGGGCGCAAAGCGGGCATTGTCGAGAATGTCATGGAGCACCTCATCGGGCAGCGGTTCGCCGGTGTATTCCCGCGCGGCGAAGGTGGTGCGCATTACCTCGTTGAGCTCCATCGCCAGCCTCCGGTTGGTCGTTATGATTGCGTGGCGCCACCGATCATCACAGGAATGCCGGCATGATTTCGCTGACGAAGAAGGCGTATGACTCAGCGGACATGGGCAGCAGGATGTGATGGGTCATGCCGGTCTGCTGGATGCGCGTGCTCAGCTCGTCCACCACTTCGTTCGGAGTGCCGAGCAGGGCCACGGGCGAGCGCTGCGCCGTTGCGTAGTCGGAAAAGCCGAGTTGAGCAGCGATGCCGTGCAGGGCCTTATCCCCTGCATCCCGCGATAAACCGACCAGCGCGAAACCGCTGAGCTCGATGTCCCTGGGGTCGCGCCCGGCGGCTTCGGCGTACTGATGCAGTTCGGCGATCTTGCGTTTGAGTACGCCCATGTCGTACTTGACGGTCGCCGCCGGGTCGTTGACGAAATCCTTGCCGTTGGAGGTCGGCGGAATCATGTTGAGGATGTCGGCGTGGACCGCGGCGATCTTCAACAAAGCGGTGCCGGAGCCGCCCAGCATCAACGGCGGATGGGGTCGCTGCACCGGACGCGGGTTGTTGTAGGCCTTGTCGATCGAGAAATATTTTCCGGAAAAGGTTGGCTCATCGTCGCACCACATGGCTTTCAAAATCTGCACGGTCTCTTCGAGCTGGGCGAGCCGCTCCGCGGTCGATGGGAAGGGATAGCCGTGCGCACGATACTCCGCGCCGAACCAGCCGGCGCCCAGGCCGAGGATGAAGCGCCCGTTACTGATCTGATCCAGGGTGGAACTGATCTTGGCCAGCAACGCCGGACTGCGAAACGATGCCGCCACCACCGAGGGCGCCAGTCGAATGGTGCTGGTGAGGGCCGCGATGGCGGTGAGGCTGGTGAAGCATTCCAGTTGCGGGGTGTCGTGGGCGCCCAGCGGCGAGAAAAAATGATCGTTGGTGGAGACGGAGTAAAAACCGTCGCGCTCGGCCTGCAGGGCGGCGGCCTTGGCGTCGGCAAAATTTCCCGTGGGCAGGAACAAACCAAATTTTGTTTTCTTCATGGTCCTCTCCACTGCTCCGGCATTGTCTGACTATTTCCTGGCAGTTTTTCAACAAGCTGCTAGCGGTTCGGCAGGCAGCCGTAAGCAGCCTCGATCAGGCGGACGCCGCGCGGATCGCCGAAGATATTGGTGTCCATCTGATTCATGGCATAGCCCATGCCGAGTCGCGCTTTGGTATCCGCGAAACCGAAGGAACCGCCCCAGCCGCTGTGACCGAAGGCGTCGGGATTGGGTCCGTACAGTTCAGCCTTGTTCAGAATGAAGCCACGGCTCCAGCGCATGCGCACGCCGATGACTTCGTCCTTCCGAAAGCATTCTTCCCGCGTCATCTCGGTGATGCCCTTGGCGCTGATGATGCGCTTGCCGCCCAGCTCGCCGCCGTTGGCCAGCGCGCCGTAGACCTTGGCAATGCCACGGCCGTTGCCCTGGCCGTTGGCGCCGGGAACTTCCGCGGCGCGCCAGGCGCGGTCATTGGCAATGTGCGCCGTCAAGGGCGGATGCGCCATGGCGCAGTAGAGGGCGTCGCTCATGCGCTGCTTGCCGCCGAGACCGGTGCCCAGTTGTTCGGAGCCGATCACCGGCAGCATTTCGGCGACGCGATGATCTTCGCTGGCAGGCAAGCCGATGTAGTAATCGGTGCCGGCGCCGATGGGGCCCGCGACCTTCTCGGCAAACAGTTGGCCCAGACTTTTCGTGCGGCCGGTGACGCGCCGCGCGACTTCGCCGGCGAGATGGCCGAACACCACGGCGTGGTAGCCGTTGGCGGTGCCGGGCTCGAAGAACGGCCACTGTGCCGCCAGCATTGCGCAGAGCCTGTCCCAATCGTAGAGGTCGGCCATTTCCACTCGCTCGCGCGGACCGCAGATGCCGGCCTGGTGCGACAGCAGTTGCGCAACCGTTACAGCCTTTTTCCCGGCGGCGGCGAACTCGGGCCAGTAGTCGGCAACTTTGGCGTCGTAGTCGATCAGGCCTTCGTCCGCGAGCACCCCGACCACGCTGGCGGCCATGCCCTTGGTGGTCGAATAGGTATTGATGAGGGTGTCGGCTCGCCAGGGTCGGGTGCGTGCCGCGTCGGCGAAGCCGCCCCACAGATCGACCACGATTTCGCCTTCGATGGCGAGCGCAAATGAAGCACCCACCTCTTTGCCATCCGTGAAGTTGGCGGCAAAGGCATCCCGTACCCTGGTGAACCCGGGCTCGCAGGTACCCTGAATCTCGATCCCGGTGCTCATGGCAGTCTCCTGGCAGAGTCGGTGTTCGCGCTAGATATTTTTCGACGCGATGATATTGCGGGCTTCCAGATCGGCGATTTGCGCCTCGGTATAACCGAGCCGCTCGCGCAGGATCTCGTGGTTGTACTGCCCCAGGGTGCCGGCGCGGAAATCCGGAGTCTCGGGGAATTCGGAAAACCGCAGCGGCGTGCGGGGGACATGAATGTCGCCGAATATCGCATCGGGAATGGTCCGCATCAGGCCGCGTTCCTTGCTGTGCGGCAGCGCCATCACTTCCGGGATACTGAGGATGGGTGCGCAGGGCACCCGGTGCTTGTGTAGCAAGGCCACGGCTTCGTCGACGCTTGGCAGCGTATCCAGCCAGGCTTCGATGGCGGCGTCGAGTTCGTCCTTGTGCTGGCCCATGGTCTTCAGGTCGCTGAAGCGTGGGTCGTCGAGCATGTCCTCGCGCCCCATGGCGGTCGCCAGGCCGCGCCATTGATGATTGACGCCCAGCAAAAAAATGTAGCGATCCTTGCACTTGTAGATGCCGACCGGGGAGAGCATGCCGTGCCGCGCGCCGGAGCGCTGGGCGACCCACTGGCCGCCCGTGGTGTCGTACATCTGGACGGCGAGCTCGTGGTAGCTGAACAGTACCTCCATCAGCGCGAGATCGATGTGCTGGCCCTTGCCACCGCGCATCCGGTGCAGCAGCGCCGTGACGATGGCACCGTAGGCATGGGCGCCGGTGGATACGTCGCCGAAGGCGAAATCGCCGAAGATCGGCGAGCGCCCCGGTTCGCCGAGCAGATCGATGATTCCGGAGTAGCACTGGGCGATCCAGTCGTAGCCGGGCAGGTGGGACAGCGGCCCGGTTTGACCGAAGCAGGAAATCGAACACATCACCAGGTTGGGGTTGATCTTGCGCAGACTCTCCCAATCGAGACCGTGTTGCTTCATGACACCGGGCGAGAAGTTCTCGACGACCACATCGGCCTGCTTGATCAGTTCCCGGCAGATGGCCTGGGCCTCCGGCGTGGCGAGATCCATGGCCATGGGTTTCTTGCCGACATTGTGCTGAATGAAATAGGCGCTGCGACCTTCGCGATGCATGGGCAACATGCGCGCCAGTTCGCCGCCGAGCGGCTCGATCTTGATCACCTCGGCGCCGTGCTCGGCCAGCAGTTTGGTGCAGTGCGGGCCGGCGATGACATGGGTGAAGTCGACCACCTTGAAGCCTTCCAGCATTCGCTGAGTCATGGTGCGCTCCTGATTGAAGGGCTTGCCGCCCTTTTTATTGAGGGTTTTTATTCTGAAAAAGAGCCCCGTCCATCCTTTGTAACCATTGTCCGGGGCCCTCGCTTCTGATTATTACCATTACTTTTTGGAAAAGGTGAAATGTTTTTCCATGTCCCGCTCGACGTCGGCGAGGTGCGCCATGTACTTCACGAAACCGCCGTTGTAGGTGCCGTCCTGGCGGCGGTTGTCCTCGCCTTCGAAGTTGTAATAGCCCGGCGTGCACTGCTTGTTGCGGTCGGTCTTGCCGCGATACTTGATGACTTCCTGCACCCAGAATTCCTCGGCGTCTTCCGCCACATCCAGCGCCTGGTAGCCATGCTTGCGGACATGGTCGATGCAGGCGGCGATATGCCCGCCCTGGCTCTGCATCATGTCGGTCAGGTTGAACTGAAAGGACGCCTGGTAGCCGTTCATGATGAACAGGTTGGGGTAACCCTTGGAATGGATGCCGAGCAAGGTACGGATGCCGTCCTTGTACTTGTCGTTCAGCTCGACGCCGTTCTCGCCGATGATCTGGTTGTAGATGCCGGTTTTCTGGATCTCGAAGCCGGTCGCGTAGATCAGCAGGTCCAGCTCGTACTGCACGCCGTCGAACACCGGACCTTTTTCATTGATCTCGGTGATGCCCTTGCCGTGGGTATCGACCAGATGCACGTTGGGCCGGTTGAAGGTGGGCAGGTAGTCCTCGTGAAAGCAGGGCCGCTTGCACATCATCATGTACCAGGGCTTCAGCGCCTCGGCGGTGGCCTTGTCCTCGACGATTTCCTCGATGCGTTTGTGGATGCGCATCATGGAGTCGATGTTGGCGTTCTCCTGGCGCCGCAGCTTTTCCTCGCGCGGCATCGCGGCGATCTTGGCGAGCGCCTCGGGGCTCAGCGGCCTGGGTTTCAGCATCAGGTCACGGCGCTGCATCTGCCAGCCGGCGGGCAATTTCTTGGCCCACTCGAGATCGGTTTCCCAGTCATCGCGGATGTCGATGGACGAGGGTGTGCGCTGGAACACGTACAGCTCCTTCGCGTTGGCGCCCAGACCGGGCACCGCCTGCACGGCAGTCGCGCCGGTGCCGATGATGCCGACGCGCTTGTCCTTCAGCTTCTCCAGGTTGTCGCCGGTGTAGGCGTAATCCCAGCGCGAGGTATGAAACGAATGGCCCTTGAAGGTTTCCATGCCCTTGATCCTGGTGAGCTTGGGCTTGGACAGGATGCCGTTGGCGCAGATCACGAAGCGCGCCTTCATGTGGTCGCCGCGGTCGGTCTTGATATGCCAGAGCTGCTCGTCTTTGTTCCAGCGCGTCTCGATCACTGTGGTCTGAAACACCGCCAGATCGTAGAGATCGTATTTTTTGGCGATCGCCCGGCAGTGCGCAAAAATCTCGTCGCCGCGCGCGTAACGGTGTTTCGGGACGTAGTTCATTTCGTCCAGCAGCGGCAGATAGTCGTAGGAGGGCACGTCGCAGGCGATGCCCGGGTAGCGGTTCCAGTACCAGGTGCCACCCACGTCGGCGCCGCGTTCCACGATGCGGATACTGTCCACGCCGATTTCGCGCAGCCGCGCCGAGGTCAGCAGCGCCGAAAAGCCGCCGCCGATGAACAGACATTCCACGCTGTCGGTCAAGGGTTCGCGGGGGGTGACCGGCCCGGCGTAGGGATCCTGGTCGTATTTGGCCAGCGCGCCCTGCAATTCCGTGTCGTACTGCTTGCTGCCCTCGGGCCGATAGTTGAGGCGCAGGTCCCGCTCCTCGGCGAAGCGCTGCTTGATGGCGTCGTAATACGCCTGCGGATGGCTCTCCTCGGACAGCGGGTCCATCACGCCAAACTGGGGCGAATCCAGGCGGATGGCGCCGTACATGACGATGTCTTCTGCGGTATTGCTGCTCATGGTTGCTCCGTGAATATGAATATATAGAGGGGGATGAGTGCCGCAACGCGGATTGGCGACTGCGGAATAGGTAAATGGACTGCCGATAATAGCCGCTATGGGAGAGCGGGCAAACCGGATCGCAAAGGGTCGGGAAAACGGGCCGGTGTAGCCCTTGGTGCGGACTGGGCTGAAATGGTGGCAGTGGGCAGTGGGGGAGCAGTTTTCAATGGCGATTCGGTGCCCTGCGAGAGCAGCAATGACGCGGCCGACAGTGGCGGCGCACCCATCGCATGTGCGGGCAATGTGGACGGCACCTGCGGCGCCACCGACGCCATGCTGGACGCGGGTGGTCTGCCCGGTGCCCGACGCTGCTTCAGCGGGGGATCGGTTCTGATCCTGGGGGTCGCGGCGGGGGCAATTTGGCGTCCCGGAGAGGATTCGAACCTCCGACCTGCCCCTTAGGAGGGGGCCGCGCTATCCAGCTGTGCCACCGGGACGGGACGAGATTGGCCTGCGCATTATACGGGCGGTCCCTGCGATCTGCTGTGGGCAACGGCACGCGCGGTCGCGGCGGTCGCGGCGGTCGCGGTTCAGCGCGATCCCAGCAGCTCGTCCCGGGCCGCGTTGACCTTGGCGGCAAGGTAATCGTTGCCGCCGCGATCCGGGTGCAGTTTCTGCATCAGCCGCTTGTGGGCCTGAAGGATGTCTTCGCGGCTGGCGCCGGGCGCGAGGCCGAGGATGCGCAAGGCTTCGTCGGTATCGGGTCGATCAGCGGTTGGCGGCGGCGCCCCGGCGGCTCCGGGGCCGCCGAAGCGGCGGGCGATATAGGCGTTCAACAGCAGCAGCGATTTGCGATCCGCCGGGTCGAGTTCGGCGCGCAACTGTTCGAGTTGCTGGCGTGTCAGCGCGGGCAGCGCCTGTCCCGCGAACCGACCCGCAGTCACGGTGCCGTCGATGGCGCCGGTCGCCAGATCGATGCGCACTTCGAGGGTCGGCGTGCGAAAGCGGGGCGCGATCCTGGGGCCGCCCGCCTGGCTCCACAGGCGCAGCAGCGGCCATGCTCGCGCGGCAGCGATGGCCAGGGTCCGCGCCAGCAGTGGCAGGGCGGCGAACGCGGCGGTCAGCCAATGGACGCGGCCGCTGAGGGCAAGCACCAGCGTCAGCGCAAAAAAGCTGATGAAGAAACTGCGCCAGAGCAGGGCGCGGCGCTGTTGCGGGGTCAGTGCGCGGAACCGGTTGCGGTGCCGCCAGCCGTACCAAAGGCCAAACCCGAGCAGGATCAGCAGCAGCTTGCTCATCCCCCCGGGGCCTGCGTCTTACTTGGTAGCCGAGGGCCTGGCAGCCGAGGGTCCGGCTGCCGTGGGCGGTGCGCCGGGGAGATGACGCATCAGCAGCGCGAACTCGCCGCCGGCGTCGCCGAAGCCGCCATTCGGGAGCGGGAAGCGCACGCGATGGCCGCTGCCGGGCGCGGCGGCAATGGATTCGCCGCGCAGGTTCTCGAGGTGATTCAATGTGAAGGTGCGATTGCCCGCCGGGGTGATCAGTTCCAGCTGGTCGCCGGTCTCGAAGCGGTTCTTGACCTCGATGGTGATCCAGCCGCGGTCGGCGTCGAGTTCGGCGACGTCGCCCACGAACTGTTGCTGGGTGTTGCCGGAGTTGCCCTGATCGTAATTTTGATACGCCTCCGGGACGTGGCGCCGGTAGAAGCCCTCGGTGTAGCCCCGGTTGGCGAGGTGGTCGAGCTCGCGCATCAGCCCCATGTCGAAGGGCACGCCGTTGACCGCCTCGTCGATGGCGCGACGGTAGGTCTGGGCGGTGCGCGCGACGTAATAGTGGGATTTGGTGCGGCCCTCGATTTTCAGGGATTTGATGCCCATCTCCACCATGCGCGGCACATGCTGCACGGCGCGCAGGTCCTTGGAGTTCATGATGTAGGTGCCGTGCTCGTCTTCGTAGGCGGGCATCAGTTCGCCCGGGCGGCTCGCTTCCTGGAGCAGCACCAGCGGGCTTGCTTCCTCCTCCTGGGGCGCCGCGTCGGCCGGGTTCCAGGCGCCGACCGGTCGCACCGGAATGATGTCGCCGGTCTCGGTCTGGGTTGCCTCGTGGGCCTGGTATTTCCAGCGGCAGGCGTTGGTGCAGGCCCCCTGGTTGGGATCGCGGTGATTCATGTAGCCCGACAGCAGGCAGCGGCCGGAATAGGCGATGCAGAGCGCACCGTGCACGAAGACCTCGAGTTCCATCTCTGGGCAGTGGTCGCGGATCTCTTCGATTTCTTCCAGCGCCAGTTCGCGCGAAAGGATCACCCGGGTAATGCCCTGCCGGTGCCAGAAACGCACCGTGGCGTAGTTGACCGCGTTGGCCTGCACGGACAGGTGGATCGGCATATCGGGCCAGCGCTCGCGCACCAGCATGATCAGCCCCGGATCGGACATGATGAGGGCGTCCGGGCCCATGGCGATCACCGGCTCCATGTCCCGCAGGTAGGTGCGCACCTTGTCGTTGTGGGGCGAAATGTTGCTCGCCACATAGAACTGCTTGCCGCCGCGATGGGCCTCGGCAACCGCTTCCGCCATGATGTCGAGGTGGTTGAACTCGTTGTTGCGCACGCGCAGGCTGTAGCGCGGCTGACCGGCGTAGACGGCGTCGGCGCCATAGGCGAAGGCGTAACGCATGCTTTTGTAGCTGCCGGCGGGCGAGAGCAGTTCGGGTTTCATGGGCGCGGTCGCGGGATGCGGTTGGGCATTTTACCAGCAGCCGCGGGTCCGCACGGCGGTTCGCCTCTTATAATGTCGGCTTCCGGATCACACACGGCGGCGCGCATGACGACCCTGGGTACTCCCTTCTCGGCTACCGCGACGCGGGTGCTGCTGTGCGGCGCGGGCGAATTGGGCAAGGAAGTCGCCATCGAGCTGCAACGCCTGGGCTGCGAGGTGATCGCCCTCGACCGCTATGCCCATGCGCCCGCCATGCAGGTCGCGGATCGCTCCCATGTACTGTCGATGCTCGATGGCGCCGCGCTGCGTGCGGTGATCGAACGCGAACGGCCGCACTACATCGTTCCCGAGATCGAGGCCATCGCCACGGCCACCCTGCTGGAACTCGAGCAGGAGGGGTACACCGTGGTTCCCAGCGCGCGCGCTGCCCATCTGACCATGAATCGCGAAGGCATTCGCCGGCTTGCGGCGGAAACCCTGGGTCTGCCGACATCGCCCTACCGGTTTGCCGATACCCGCGCCGAGTTCGATGCGGCGGTGGCCGCCATCGGTCTGCCGTGCGTGGTCAAGCCCGTCATGAGTTCGTCGGGCAAGGGCCAGAGTCTGGTGCGCGCGCCGGCGGATGTCGCCGCCGCCTGGGAATACGCCCAGGCCGGTGGACGCGCGGGCGCCGGGCGAGTGATCGTCGAGGGCTTCGTCGCCTTCGATTACGAAATCACCCTGCTCACCGTGCGCCATCGCGACGGCACCAGTTTTTGCGCGCCCATCGGGCATCGCCAGGAGGAGGGCGACTACCGCGAGTCCTGGCAGCCACAGCCGATGTCCGCGCGGGCGCTCGACAGCGCGCGCGCCATGGCGGCGCGGGTCACCGAGGCCCTGGGCGGCTGGGGCCTGTTCGGGGTCGAGTTCTTTGTGCGTGGCGACGCGGTGATTTTCAGCGAGGTATCGCCGCGCCCCCACGATACCGGGATGGTGACGCTCATCTCCCAGGATCTGTCCCAGTTTGCCCTGCATGTGCGGGCGATTCTGGGGCTGCCGATCCCCAATATCGCCCAGCACGGGCCGGCCGCTTCCGCCGCGCTGCTGGTCGAGGGCACTTCGACGCAGGTGCGGTTTTCGGATCTGGAGGGGGCGCTCAGTGCGCCCGATACCCAGTTGCGCCTGTTCGGCAAGCCGGCGGTGGATGGCCGTCGCCGCATGGGCGTCTGCCTGGCGCGCTGCGCGACCGTTGCAGAAGCGAAAGCGCAGGTGGTGGCGATGCGCGACCGGATTCGGGTGGAGTTGTAACGGCGTCGGTGTACGCTGAGCGGGTGGTTGGCCAGTGGTTGGGGTGGTCCTTGGCCTGGCAGTGAGCCGCGCATCCAGTGAAGGGTTTACTTCACAGATAATAATCATTATCGTTTGCGTCGAATGCGACCGGAGAACAATGATGCCTAAGCCCCTTGGATTGCTGCTGCTCTCACTGCTGTTGGTGCCGGAAGTCTGGGCCGCTACCCCGGAAATCCCGCTGGTCATCAAGGATCACCGCTTCGAGCCCGCCACGGTGAAGGTGCCCGCCAACACCAAGGTGATGCTGGTGGTGGAGAACCGCGATGCTACCCCGGAGGAATTCGAAAGCCACGACCTGCATCGCGAGAAGGTCATTGCCGGCGGCAAGACAGCGAAGATCGCTGTGGGCCCGCTCAAGCCCGGCACCTACAAGTTTTTTGGCGAGTTCCATGAAGCCACCGCACAGGGTGCGGTGATCGTTGAATAACCTTGCGGTGACACGACTGTGCTGAGTGCGCTGATTATTGTCTTTCGCGAAGTGCTGGAAGCGGCGCTGGTGATCGGAATCGTGTGTGCCGCGACCCGGGGAGTCCGGGGGCGCGGCGTCATGGTGACCCTGGGGGTCGGGGCCGGCATTGTCGGCGCCGTGCTGGTGGCGCTGGGTGCGGGGCGGATCGCCGAGCTGGCGGAGGGCATGGGTCAGGAGCTGTTCAACGCCTCGATCCTGCTGGCCGTGGTGGTCATGCTCGGCGCCCACATCCTGTGGATGTCCCGCCATGGCGAGGCACTGGCGCGCGACGCCGGTCGCGCCGGCGAATCGGTGCGCATGGGTGAGAAGCCGCCCCGTATCCTGGCCGCGCTGGTGGGCCTTGCGGTGCTGCGCGAAGGCTCGGAAGTGGTGCTGTTCCTGTACGGCATCGCGGCGGGCGGTGCGACGGTGGGCGCGATGTTTACCGGTTCCGCCGCCGGTATCGTGCTGGGCGCGCTGGTCGGCCTTGCGCTCTACAGCGGATTGTTGACGATTCCCTCGCGTCATCTGTTTGCCGTGTCTTCCGCGCTGTTGATTCTGCTCGCGGCGGGTATGGCTGGTCAGGCTGCCAAGTTCCTGATCCAGGCGGATTATCTGCCCGCGCTGAGCTATCTCTGGGACACGTCCTGGCTGATTGCCAACGATTCGGTGCTGGGCCAGGTGCTCGGGACCCTGGTGGGTTACGACGCCGAGCCCGCCGGCATGCAGTTGTTGTTTTATCTGGCGGTGATCGGCGTTCTCGTGGGTGGATCCTGCTATGTGCAACGGACCCGTCCACGCCCGGGTGCAGCCATGACAACAGTCTGAGCCGTGCGGACGCTGGCAAGGCTCCGTGTCGGGCTTGCCGGGTTCGGAGCCTCGGGAACAAAAGCCTGCCGGCAAGAATGGTTGCGTAAAAAGAACGAGCAGCGAGGAATGTACTTCCTGCTGCCCCCGATGATGCCCGGAAATTGCTTGCTTCGACTGTGCGCGGGCCTGGCGTGACCATCTGGGTGGATGCCGACGCCTGCCCCAAAGTCATCCGCGACATTCTCTTCCGCGCCGCGGAACGCACCGGTGTGGATCTGGTGCTGGTCGCCAACCGGCTGCTGCCGACGCCACCCCGGAGCAATATCCGGGCACTGGCGGTCGCGCAGGGATTCGATGTCGCGGATAACGAAATCGTGGCACGGGTTGCGGCCGGGGATCTGGTGATAACCGCCGATATTCCCCTGGCCTACGAGGTGATCGAGAAGGGCGCCAGTGCGCTGAATCCCCGTGGCGAGCTCTACACCAGCGCCAATGTGAAGGCGCGGCTGGTGATGCGGGATCTCATGGACCAGCTGCGCGGGAGCGGCATTCACAGTGGTGGTCCACCACCGCTGTCAGAGTCGGAAAAACGCCAGTTCGCCAACCATCTGGATCGTTATCTGGCGCGTTCCGGACGTTGAGTCGCGGCGCGGACCGTCCGTGTCGGGGTCAAACATCGGGAGAAAATCTGGGGTAAAAAAAGGCGGTCCCGATCGGAACCGCCCGTTGCCCCGCGATCTGCTCAGGTCACCTCGATGATCAGTTCGGCGGCAATGCGCTTGCCGTCATCCGCCGCCTTCTGGAAGGAAGCGATCTGATCGAAGTTCATGTAGCGGTAGATCTCCTTCGACTTGCTGCCGATGTCGGCGGCGTACTCGAGATATTCCTCCAGCGTCGGCAGGCGCCCGAGAATACCGCCGACGGCGGCCAGTTCCGCCGAGGTCAGATAGACATTGGCCCCGTCGCCCAGGCGATTGGGAAAGTTCCGGGTGGAGGTCGACAACACCGTGGTACCGGGTGCCACCCGCGCCTGGTTGCCCATGCACAGGGAGCAGCCGGGCATCTCGGTGCGCGCGCCGGCGCGGCCGAAGATGCTGTAGTAACCCTCTTCCATCAGGGTGTGCTCGTCCATGCGGGTCGGCGGCACGATCCAGAAGCGGGTTTTCAGTGCGCCGGGTTTCACCTGTTCCAGCAGTTTGCCGGCGGCGCGGAAATGCCCGATGTTGGTCATGCAGGACCCGATGAACACCTCGTCCACCTTGTCGCCGGCCACTTCCGACAGCAGGCGCGCATCGTCGGGATCATTGGGCGCGCAGACGATGGGCTCACGGACATCCTTGAGATCGATGTCGATCACCGCGCTGTACTCGGCGTCCTTGTCCGCGGTCAGCAGTTCGGGCTTGGCGAGCCAGGCCTCCATCTTGCGGGCGCGGCGCTCGAGGGTACGGGGATCGCCGTAACCTTCGGAGATCATCCAGCGCAGCATGGTGATGTTGGAGCGCAGATATTCCGCGATCGACGCCTCGCTGAGGCGGATGGTGCAGCCCGAAGCCGAGCGCTCGGCGGAGGCGTCCGACAATTCGAAAGCCTGCTCGACCGTGAGGTTTTCCAGTCCTTCGATTTCCAGCACGCGGCCCGAGAAGATGTTCTTCTTGCCCTGCTTGGCCACCGTCAGCAGGCCCTGCTGAATGGCGTAGTAGGGAATCGCGTGGACCAGATCCCGCAGCGTGATGCCGGGCTGCATCTGGCCCTTGAAGCGGACCAGCACGGACTCCGGCATGTCGAGGGGCATCACCCCGGTGGCGGCGGCAAAGGCGACCAGGCCGGAGCCGGCCGGGAACGAAATCCCGATCGGGAAACGGGTGTGGGAATCGCCGCCGGTGCCCACGGTATCGGGCAGCAGCATGCGGTTGATCCAGCTGTGGATGATGCCGTCGCCCGGGCGCAGGGACACGCCGCCGCGATTCATGATGAAGTCCGGCAGGGTGTGCTGGGTTTCGATGTCCACCGGCTTGGGGTAGGCCGCGGTGTGGCAGAAGGACTGCATCACCAGGTCGGCCGAGAAACCCAGGCAGGCGAGATCCTGCAATTCGTCCCGGGTCATGGGGCCGGTGGTGTCCTGGGAGCCCACGGTGGTCATCAGCGGCTCGCAATAGGCGCCGGGCCGCACGCCGGTCACGCCGCAGGCGCGGCCGACCATTTTTTGCGCGAGGGTATAGCCCTTGCCGGTATCGGCGGGCTGCGGCGGGGTGCGGAACACGTCGGTCGCGCCGAGTCCCAGCGTTTCGCGGGCGCGTCGGGTCAGGCCGCGACCCACGATCAGGTTGATGCGGCCGCCGGCGCGGACTTCGTCCAGCAGCACCTCGGAGCGCAGTTCAAATTCCGACAGCAGTGCGCCGGTCGCCTGATCGAGAATTTTCCCTTCGTAGGGAAGAATGTCGATGACCTGCCCGGTTTCGAGCTTCTCGACGGGCGCTTCAAATACCAGGGCGCCGGAGTCTTCCATGGTGTTGAAGAAGATCGGCGCGACCTTGCCGCCGATGCAGATGCCGCCGGCGCGCTTGTTGGGGATGCCGGGCATGTCTTCGCCGATGTACCAGAGCACCGAGTTGGTCGCGGATTTGCGCGAGGAGCCGGTGCCGACCACGTCGCCCACGAAGGCCACCGGATAGCCTTTCCGCTTCAGTTCCAGGATCTGCGCTTCGGCGTTTTCCACGCCCTCGCGGGGAATCTTGTACATGGCCTTGGCATGCAGCGGAATGTCGGGCCGCGACCAGGCGTCGGGGGCGGGCGACAGATCGTCGGTGTTGGTTTCGCCGGGCACCTTGAACACGGTGGCGGTGAGTTTTTTCGGGACTTCGGGGCGGTTCAGGAACCACTCCGCATCGGCCCAGGACTGGAGCACCGCGCGCGCTTGCGCATTGCCTTTCTGGGCTTTTTCCGCGACATCGTGAAAGGCATCAAACATCAGCAGGGTGTGCTTGAGCTGCTCGGCGGCCAGCGGGCCGAGCTCGGCATCGTCGAGTGCTTCCACCAGAGTCGCGATGTTGTAGCCGCCCAGCATCATGCCGAGCAGACGGATCGCGTGGGGCCGGTCGATCAGCGGCGAGGTGGCCTCGCCCTTGACGATGGCCGACAGGAACCCGGCCTTGATGTAGGCCGCGGCATCCACCCCCGGCGGCACTCGGTTGGTGATGAGGTCGACCAGCAGATCCTCTTCCCCGGGCGGCGGGTTTTTCAGAAGTTCGACCAGTGCCGCCGTCCACTCCGGATGCAGGGGCTTGGGCGGCACGCCCTCGGCGGCGCGTTCCTCGACATGTTTCCGATAGGCAGCTAGCACGGCAGATACTCCTCTTGGGACTATGGGCGGGCGGGTCGTCGCGGGGAGGGACAGTCACTCCCCGTCCGGGTCGGGGCCGGTGTGGCCCGGGGCCAGAATTCTACGCGAAATGAAGCGGTGTGCGCGTACTCTGCCGGGTTGGTCCGGCGCGGGGCAACTGGCGCTGGCGAGCGGCGGGCGCTGCGGGTAGAGTGCGGAACCATGGCCGCTTCTTCCCCCACAGGTACGTCCCGCACAGGCACGCCCGGCACAGGCACACCCTGCATCGGCATCTGCTCGGCCGGCATCGGCGACAGCGTGTGCCGGGGCTGCATGCGTTGCGCCCACGAAGTCAGTCAGTGGAACGGTTTCAGCGACGCCGAGCGGCAACTGGTGTGGGCGCGGCTCGACCGGTTTCTGGTGCAGATCGTGAACAATCGCCTGGAACTGCTCGACCTGGCACTGCTCGAGGCCGCCCTGACCGCCTGGAACATCCCCTGCGATCCGGCGCGACCGCCCCAGCGCTGGCTCTACGATCTGCTGCGCCTCGCCGGGAGCCGGATCTGTGACCCCGCGGCGTGCGGGTTTGGCATCTTGCCGGGATCGGAAGGTCTGAGCACCGCGCAGCTCTGCCGCGAGATCGAGCGCGAATGGCACACGCTCTCGCTGGCGCACTTCGAACGCTATATTGCGCCGGGCCTCGGCCTGATGCAGTCTTCGTGACCAAGGCGTGTTCGTAACAAGGGTAATAACAACTTTCCCGGGAGGGTACTGCAATGATCAAGCTCTATGGTTTCCCCGTCAGCGATTACTACAACATGGTGAAGGTGGCCCTGCTCGAAAAGGGCTTTCAGTTCGAGGAAGTGATGGTACGCCCGGGTGCGGACCCGGCCTTTCTGGCCAAGAGCCCCATGGGCAAGATCCCCTGCCTCGAAGTCGCCGAGGGCTTCATCACCGAGACCAATGTGATTCTCGAATTCATCGAGGATTCGTCCTCGGACCACCCGCTGCTGCCGGCCGACAGTTTTCAGCGCGCCAAGGTCCGCGAGCTGATGAAAAGTGCCGAACTCTATCTCGAACTGGTCGCGCGGCAACTGTTCGGCGGCGTGTTTTTCGGCGCGCCCCTGAGCGACGAGCTCAAGCAGTCGGTCGGCGCCCAGCTCGACAAGGGCGTCGCCGCGCTCAACAAGCTGCTCAGGTTCAAGCCCTATGCGGCGGGTGCGGAACTGACCTACGCCGATATCGTGCTCTATTACTCGGCCACCCTGGGCGGCATGGCGGTGGAGCGTGCCCTGGGCCGCAAGCTCAACGACGAAATTCCGGGCCTCGCCGCCTGGCTGGTGCTGATGGAGCAGAACGCTGCGGTACAGAAGACCAATCGCGACCGTGACGCCGCCCTCAA
Source organism: Porticoccaceae bacterium (assembly GCA_050179115.1). Classification (GTDB taxonomy): domain Bacteria; phylum Pseudomonadota; class Gammaproteobacteria; order Pseudomonadales; family Porticoccaceae; genus JAGPUQ01. The sequence continues at coordinate 28,051 of JBFXFL010000027.1, forward strand.
GGCCATGATGGCGGGCTGAGGGGGCGTGGCTGTCGCACTGGAAGCCATCCGTGCCTTTCTCCCCTGTGCCACGCCCGCCGCCTGGGTGGCGGCGGCGCTGGCGCACCCCGAAGAGTTATTGATCGATCACGCGAACTGCGAGAAAAAGGCGGCGAGCACCGCACTGGGTTTGCTGTACCGCCACATCGATCGCCCGCCGCTGCTGCACCGGATGTCGCGCCTGGCGCGGGAAGAGCTGCGTCACTTCGAGCAGGTCGTCGCCTTCATGGAGCAGCGCGGGGTGGCATACCGGCAGCTCACCGCGAGCCGCTACGCGAGCGGCCTGCGCGAGCTGGTGCGCGTCGAGGAACCGCTCCGTCTCGTCGATACCCTGATTGCCGGCGCCTTCATCGAAGCCCGCTCCTGCGAGCGTTTCGCGGCGCTGGCCCCGTGGCTCGATGCCGAGCTGGGTGCGTTCTACCAGTCGCTACTGCGCTCGGAGGCGCGCCACTTCCGGGATTATCTCGAGCTTGCCGAAGCCGTCGGTGGCGACATTGCCGAGCGTGTCGCCTTGTTTGCGGCGTGCGAGCGGGAGCTTATAGAGGCGGCGGATACCGAGTTTCGCTTTCACTCGGGTCCGCCGGCGGATTGATCGGAAAGCTGTCGAGTTCGATAGCACCGGTCACGCCGATGCGGGCGTACCAGCCGGTGGTCTCGGTCCAGTCCCCCAGTACCACCCGCTCGACGGTGCGGTCTTCGACCTGGTGGCGGTGTCGCCCCGGACGGTGAGTGTGGCCGTGGATCATCACCTCGGCGCCGGAGGTGCGAAACCCGGCCAGCACCGCGTCCGTATTCACATCCATGATGTATTCGGGTTTATTGCGGTTGTGGCGCTGGCTGGCGGCGCGCGAGTCGCGCGCGATCCGGCGCCGCAGTCCCAGCGGCAGATGGCGCAGGACGCAGCGGGTCGCGGGATGGCGGGCACAGCGCCGAAAGCGCTGGTAGGCGGCATCGTCGGTACACAGGGTATCGCCGTGGAGCAGCAGCAGGCGTCGCCCGTGGATTTCCACCAGTTCGTGATCGCCGAGCAGCCGCGCGCCGGTCTCGCGCGCAAACCGTTGCCATACCGTGAAATCCCGGTTGCCATGGAGGAAATACAGGGCGATGCCGCGTGCGCGGGCCGCGGCGAGCGCGTCAACCAGGGTGCGGGCGAGCGGGGCGTCATCGTCGTCGCCCACCCAGGCCTCGAACAGATCGCCCAGGATATAAAGCGCGTCCGCATCGGCGTTGTGGAGGAAATCGAGGAAGGCCCGGGTAACCCCGGGCCGCTCGGGTGTCAGATGCAGATCGGAGACGAACAGCGCCGTCACGGAGTAGGGAAGACTTCCTTCAGCGGTCGCTGTAGGCGTCGGAGACCGTCACCCGCTCGATCTCGACGGTGACGGTCGGCACATCCTGATGATGGCCGACATTGCCGGTGGGCACGGACTTGATCTCATCGACCACCGCCATGCCGTTTACCACTCTACCGAACACCGCATAGCCCCAGCCCCGCGCATCCTTCGCCGTGTGGTTCAGGAAGCCGTTGTCGGCAACGTTGATGAAAAACTGCGAAGACGCCGAATGCGGATCGTTGGTGCGCGCCATGGCCAGCGTGCCGATGGTGTTCTTGAGGCCGTTGTCGGCTTCGTTCTGGATCGGGGGATTGCCGCGCTTTTCGCGCATGTTGGCGTCCATGCCGCCACCCTGCACCATGAAACCGGGAATGACGCGGTGAAATATGGTGCCGGCGTAGAAATTCTCACGGCAGTACTGGAGAAAATTGGCGGCGGTCTTGGGGGCGTGATCGAAATCCAGCTCGATGTCGATGTCGCCGTAATTGGTGTGCAGAGTGATCATGGAAATGCGCCCGGTCGCTGGCTAGGGGCTGCATGATAAGCGCTGGGGGAGGGCATGGGAATTCCGCCGGGTCGATTCCGCCCACGCCGCAGGTTCGCGGTTTTGCGGGGCGCCGCTATAATCCCCGGCTGCATTCCTCCCAGTAGACGGGCCTGATCCCGGGTCCGGCAGCGCAAGGTCCACGATGGATTCCGACAAGCTCCGCAACTTTATTCAGCAGATTATCGAGCGCGACCTTGCCGAGGGCACGGTCACGCAGGTGGTGACGCGCTTTCCCCCCGAGCCCAACGGCTATCTCCACATCGGTCACGCCAAATCGATCTGCCTGAATTTCGGGCTTGCCGAGCACTACGGCGGGGTCTGCAACCTGCGTTTCGACGACACCAACCCCGAGACCGAGAGCGAGGAGTTCGTCAACGCCATCATCGCGGATGTGCGCTGGCTCGGGTTTCAGTGGGGTGGCGAAGTGCGCTATGCCTCGGATTATTTCGAGCAGCTCTACGCCTGGGCGGTGCATCTGATCCAGGCCGGCAAGGCCTATGTCTGCGAGCTGACGCCCGAACAGATGCGCGACTACCGCGGCACCTTGACCGAGCCGGGCCGCGACAGTCCCTATCGCGAGCGGCCGGTGGCCGAGAATCTCGCCCTGCTGGAAGCCATGCGCGCGGGCGAGGTCGAAGAAGGAAAAATGGTGCTGCGGGCCAGGATCGACATGGCGTCGCCCAATATCAATCTGCGCGATCCGGTGCTGTACCGCGTCAAGCGCATGGCCCATCACCGCAGCGGTGAGCGCTGGAACATCTACCCGTCCTACGACTTCGCCCACGGCCAGGAAGACGCCATCGAAGGCGTGACCCATTCGATTTGCACACTCGAATTCGCCGATCACCGACCCCTCTACGACTGGCTGCTCGACAACCTGCCGGTGCCGACGCGGCCCCGCCAGTACGAATTCGGCCGCCTCAATCTCAGCTACACCGTGACCAGCAAGCGCAAGCTCAAGCAGTTGGTCGAGGAGGGCCATGTGGACGGCTGGGACGATCCCCGCATGCCGACCCTGGCTGGCCTGCGCCGGCGCGGCGTCACACCGGCGGCGATCCGCGCCTTTTGCGACAGTCTCGCGGTGGCCAAGACCGACGGTGTGGTGGACATGGGGCAGTTCGAGCACTTCATCCGTCAGGATCTCAACGACAACGCGCCGCGCGCCCTCTGTGTGCTGCGCCCGCTCAAGGTGACCCTCCGCAACTGGCCGGTGGGCAAGGTCGAGACGCTGCATCTGGCCAACCATCCGCAACGGCCGGAACTCGGATCGCGTGAGCTGCCCTTCGGCGGCACCCTCTATATCGACTGCGACGACTTCAGCACGGATACGGCGCTGTCCCGCAAGCAGTTCAAGCGTCTGGTGCTGGGCGACTGGGTGCGGCTGCGCGGTGCCTATGTGATCCGCGCCGACGACCTGGTGCGCGATGCGAGCGGCGCCCTGAGCGAAGTGCTGGCCTCCGTGGTGCCGGACACCCTGGGCGCCGATCCTCCTGCCGGCATCAAACCCCGGGGTGTGATTCACTGGGTGGCGGCAGAAAACGCCGTCGATTGTGAAGTGCGGCTCTACGAACGCTTGTTCAGCGCGGCGGAACCCGATGCTGGCGACGGCGATTTCCGCGCCGCCATCAACCCGGTTTCGCTGGTTGCGCTCATGGGCTGCAAGGGCGAAGCGAGCCTGGGGCAGGTCACTCCGGAGATGACTTTTCAGTTCGAGCGCGAGGGTTATTTCTGCCGCGATCGCCACAGCGGCGATGCGCTGGTGTTCAACCGCACCATCGCCCTGCGCGACACCTCCACCAAACCGACGGGTAACCAAGGCTGATCATGGCGCTCCAGATCCACAACACGCTACACCGTCGCAAGGAGCCTTTCCGGCCCATCGAACCTGGCAGGATCCGCATGTACGTCTGCGGCATCACGGTCTACGACTACTGCCACATCGGTCACGCGCGGGTGATGGTCTGCTTCGACGCCATCGTGCGCTATCTGCGCAGCCAGGGCTGGGACGTCACCTATGTGCGCAACATCACCGACATCGACGACAAGATCCTCAACCGTGCCAGCGAAAACGGCGAGCCCTTCGATGCGCTGACCGCGCGCATGATCGATGCCATGCATGCCGACGAGCGTGCCCTCGGCGTGTTGCCGCCCGATATCGAGCCCCGCGCCACCGACCATATCGACGACATCCTCGACATGATCGGGACGCTGGTGGACAGCCACTACGCCTATGCGGCGGATAACGGCGATGTCTACTACCGGGTGCGGCGCTTTCCCGACTACGGCAAGTTGAGCGGCAAGAACCCCGACGAGCTCCTCGTCGGCGCGCGCGTCGATCCGGACGAGGCCAAGGAAGATCCCCGCGACTTCGCGCTCTGGAAGTCCGCGGCCCCGGGCACTGTGGGCTGGCCTTCCCCCTGGGGCTGGGGCCGGCCGGGCTGGCACATCGAGTGCTCGGCCATGTCCACCTGCCACCTGGGCGAAACCTTCGACATCCATGGCGGCGGCCCTGATCTGCCTTTTCCCCACCACGAAAACGAGATAGCCCAGAGCGAAGCCGCCACCGGCAAGACCTATGTGCACTGCTGGATGCACGCGGGTCCGGTGCGGGTGGACGACGAGAAAATGTCGAAGTCTCTGGGAAATTTTTTCACGATTCGTGAAGTGCTGGAAAAATACAATCCGGAAGTGGTGCGCTTTTTTCTGCTGTCGAGCCACTACCGCAGCCCGATCAATTATTCCGAAGACAATCTGCGCGAGGCCAAGGCGGCCCTGGATGGCCTCTACTTCGCGCTGCGCGGGCGCACCGCCGGCGCACTGCCGCCGGCGGCAGTGCAGTTGTGGGAAACCGCCGCCGGCAGTCGTTTCGCGGCCGCCATGGATGACGACTTCAATACCCGCGAGGCAATCGCGGTCCTGCAGGAGCTCGCGGGACAGATCAATCAGCGCGCCCGCGAGGGTGGCGAAACCGTCTCACTGGTCGGCGAGTTGCTGGGGCTCGGGGCGGTGCTGGGCCTGGTGCAGCAGGATCCCGATGCTTACTTCAAAGGTCGTAACTCTGGACCCGAGGTGTTTTTTCGAATCCAAACAACGTTTGAGGCCCATCCAACGGTTTACAACGACGAGTACATAGATCAGCTAATTGCCGAGCGCAACCAAGCCCGCGCGGCGCGGGATTTCGCCCGTGCCGACGCCATCCGCGATCAACTCAAAGCGGCCGGCATTGTGCTGGAGGATTCGGGCAAGGAAACCCGCTGGCGGCGCGAATAAAGCTCTTCGGCTCAAGTCGTGGTGGGGAGGATGCCGCGCGACGTCTTGGTGCCCTCAGCCGGCAAGCGATGCTGCCGACGAACTGGAGGCGATCAACAGGGAGAAGAAACTGGCGCACCCGGAGAGATTCGAACTCCCGACCACCTGGTTCGTAGCCAGGTACTCTATCCAACTGAGCTACGGGTGCGAGGGCGGCTACTATAGGGAAGGGCGCGGAAGCGGTCAAGAAAACCGGTCGTGCTCCGCCGTGGTGCGGTATTTCAGGCGGACGCGATGAACACCGCGCGCAGCGGCGCCGGATGGCCCTCTCGCGTCAGTCGCGGGTTTTCGGGGTCGAGAAAATCGGCCAGCGATTCGAAGCGCATCCAGTCGGTGGCGCGCTGTTCGGCGGTCGTGGTGGGGCTGACACCGACCACGGCGGGGTCGCGAAAGCCGATTTTGCGCAGCCAGGAGATCAACGTGTCCGGCGTCGGAATGAACCAGACATTGGCCATCTTGGCGTAGCGGCCTTCGGGCACCAGCACCTGTCCGGGAGCGCCGCTGATCACCAGGGTTTCCAGCACCAGCTGGCCGCCGGGGCGCAGCAGTTCGCGCAGTTCGCGCAGATGCTCGAAGGGCGAGCGGCGGTGGTAGAACACGCCCATGGAAAACACCGTGTCGAACGCCGCCAACTCCGCCGGCAGCGCCTCGATACCGAGCGGCAGCACGTCCACCGGCGCGGCGCCCGCATAGCGGCGGATAGCCTCGAACTGCATGACGAAGCACGCGGAAGGATCGATACCGATCACCCGCGCCGCGCCCGCCCCGTACATGCGCCAGCAGTGGTAGCCGTTGCCGCAGCCCACATCCAGCACCAGACGCCCCGCGAGATCCTCGATATGGGGCAGCAGGCGCTGCCATTTCCAGTCCGAGCGCCATTCGGTGTCGAGGTCGATTCCAAAGAGTTCGTACGGCCCCTTGCGCCAGGGGTGCAGCTCCATGAGCGCGGCGCGCAGGCGGTCGCGCTCGATGTCGCTCGCGTCAGCGGCGCTGCCGATCCGCACCTCGGAGCGAAAATCGACGGTGCCTGGCGTGAGTGCCGGCAGGCGTTGGAGCGCTGCCTGCCATCGCGGCAGATCGCCCCAGCGTTCCGGGCTCAGGCCGCGCGCGATCTGCGCCGGCAATTGCTGTGCCCAGTCCCGCAGCGGGGTCCGGGTCAGGGCGTCGAGCAGCGGCCCGTAGGCGTCTGTCATCGGAACGCGAGCAGGGAGGCGAAATTGAAGCACTGGAACCAGACATCGACGGCCCCGAAGCCCGCATCCCGCAGCCGGGCGCGGTGGGTGTCGAGGGTCTCGGGTACCAGCACGTTTTCGAGCGCCGTGCGCTTCTGGCTGACCTCGAGTTCGCTGTAGCCGTTGGCGCGCTTGAAGGCGTGGTGGAGGTCGGTCATCAGCGCGTCGAGGCCCGGATCGGCGAAGGCGATTTTTTCGGACAGCACCAGCACGCCGCCGGGCACCAGGCCCGCGCCGATCGCGGCGATGAGGGCGCCGCGATCCGCCGGCGGAATGAATTGCAGGGTGAAGTTCAACACCACCACCGAGGCGTTCTCGAAGCGGATGTCGCGCACATCGCCAAGGCGCAGCTCGACCGGCGCGGGCGCGCTGTCCGCGGCGATCACTGCCCGGCAGCGCTCGATCATGGCGGGCGCGTTGTCGGCGGCAATGATCGCGCAGTCGCGCGCGCCGATGCCCTGGCGCAGGGCCAGCGTCGAGGCGCCCAGGGAGCAGCCCAGGTCGTAACAGTTGGTGCCGGGCAGGGCGTAGCGCTCGGCGATCGTCCCGGTCATGGCGACCATGGTTTCGTAGCCCGGCACCGAGCGCCGGATCATGTCCGGGAAGACCGCGACGACCTCGTGGTCGAAGCGGAACCCCGCGATCTCGGCGAGCGGTCGGGCGAAGAGCTGGTCGCGTTCGCTCACGGCAGAGCAGGGCTCAGAGGGGCATCAGGCTGAGGTTGAGCGCCGCGAGCTGTTCGGCCCGATCCGGAGCGGTGATCACCGCGGTGCTGGCGCGCTCGGGCCGCAGGTAGGTGGCGGCGACCCGCTGCAAGTCCGCGAGTCCGACCTGCAACACCCGATTGCGGAAGCGCTCGCGGCGCGTGCGATCGCGGCCATGGAGCTCGGCATGAAACGTCTGCTTGGCCTCGCCGGCGGGCGAGCCGGGTTTGTCGATGCCGCCGATCACGCCCAGGATCGCCTCCTCGACCCGCTGGGGTTCGTGGCGTTCCGTGGCGAGCCAGGCCAGCGCGCGGTCGAAGTCGGCGAGCGTGTCGGCAAGGCGGGGGTCGCGGTAGGAATAGAACCGGAACGCCCCGATGGTGCTGTCCTGACTCGCACCGCCGCCGTAGGCGCCGCCCTTTTCCCGGATCGCGGTGTGCAGGAAACCATTGCGCAGGAAACCGCCGAGCACGCTGAGGGGCGCGGCATCTGGATGTTCCATGGGCACCGTGGGATAGGCGCGGGCGCAGAAATTGACCTGGGTGCTGGTGGTCCAGAGCTGGTTGCTGGGTTCGCACAGGGCCGGGCGGCTGAACCCGGTGTGCGCGGTGCCGGGTGCGGGCGAAACGTGGGCCAGAAAGCGCGCCTCGAATTCACTCAGATGTTCGGGCTCGGCGACCAGCAGGCATTGCCGTGGCGCTGCGCGGATCAGGGAATGCAGCTCTGCCAGTTGCCGCCCCAGGTCCGCCAGCTTTTCCGGATCATTCAGTCTCGCGTCGAGTGCCTTGATGGCGCGGATGCCGTCCAGACCGCCCCAGCGGTGGTTGAGCAGCGCGCCGTTGCTGAAGCGCGCCGCGGCCGCGGCCATCGCCAGGCCGTGGCCGTTGCCGGTGACGCTGGCCTCCATGCGCGCGCGCATCTGGGCGATCAGGTCCCGGAGGCGCGGCAGTTCGTCGAAGCGCACCTGATTGAGGGTGGTGTCCAGCAGGCGGGTCAGTTCCTGCTGGTTGACGGCAAGCCCCTTGGTGGACAGTACCAGATGGCCGCGCAGCGCCTGGGCATCCTCGGGCAGCCCGCGCACGCTGGCGTAGGCGTTGACGCCGCCGCTCACCGCCGCCTGCCAGCGCTGGGTGGCGAGGTAGTCGCGCGCGCCGACGCCGAGCTCCGGCAGGCAGCTGGCGTAGATCGGCAGCAGGTCGGTCTGCGTCTCGTCGAGTTGGGGCAGTTCCAGAATCAGCTGCTGGTAGACCAGGCCGTTGGTGCCGGCGCCGTAGCTGGTCAGTGGCATGGGTGTGGCGATGCGATTGGTCGCCGCAACATAGGCCATCTCCGGCGGCACGTCGGCGAGTTCCACCTTGGGCAGGATGCTTTCGTCATCGATGCGGGCCTGGCGTGCAGCGAGCGCGCGCGCTCGTTCCACCAGCGCCTGTTCCTGGGTGGCATCGAGACTGGCCCGGATGGCCGCGAGCTGCTGTTTCTCGACGGCTTCGCGGCGCGCCGATATTTCCGTATCGGGGCGCAACGTCAGGCGCACCCGGTGCAGGTTGTCGCGCAGCAGTTGCTGCGCCAGGCGTTTGATGTAATCGGGATCCTTGATGCGGGCGCGCAGTTCGGCCAGCACCGGATCCAGGTCCAGCAGGGCGGCGGGATCGCCGCGGTGGGTGGCGCTGGCGAGAGAGGTAAGGATCAGCTGCAAACCGTAAGGGTAGCCGTCGCCGCCGATCTCGCGCTGCTTGAGCTCGAGCTGATGCAACGCGGCCTCGACCTGGTCGGCCGGTACGCCCTGCTCGGCAACCGCTTGCAACGTGGTGAGTACCAATTCCTCGACGGCGGCGGCGTGTTGGGGCTCGGAGCCTTCCAGGCCGCACACGAACAGCAGTTCCAGATGCGAGTCGTCGAGGCCGCACAGGGGCGAGGGTGCGGTACCGAGATCACTGGTTTCCAGGGCCTGCAACAGCGGCGAGGCGCTGTTGTCGAGCAGCACCGAGTTGAGCAGATGCGCTTCCATGTTGGCCATCAGGTCCGTGGTCTGGCCGAGCAGCCAGCCCAGTACCACATGGGTTTTCTCCGCGGTGTCGGGTTCGTCCAGCGCATAGGCTTCTTCCACCCGCACCGGCGCCAGGTAGCGTTTTTCCCGGGGCACCGCGATGACTTCGTCGAGGGGCTCGAAGCGGGTCAGCACCTGGTCCTCGAACTTGCGCTGGTGCTCGTGGGCCGGGATGTCGCCGAAGGTCATGAAGATGGCATTGCTCGGGTGGTAGTG
>JBFXFL010000027.1:37578-40517 GCA_050179115.1 Porticoccaceae bacterium
GGGGCACCGCGATGACTTCGTCGAGGGGCTCGAAGCGGGTCAGCACCTGGTCCTCGAACTTGCGCTGGTGCTCGTGGGCCGGGATGTCGCCGAAGGTCATGAAGATGGCATTGCTCGGGTGGTAGTGAGTGCGGTAGAAGTCGAGCAACTGCTTATGGGTGAGGTCGAGGATGCACTCGGGATCGCCGCCGCTGTTGTGATGGTAGGTGGTGGTGGGGTAGAGGTATTTGCACAGCCTATGCCAGAGCGTCGAGTTGACCGAACTCATGGCACCCTTCATCTCGTTGTACACGACGCCCTTGTAGACCAGCTCCGACGCGGGATTCTCGCCTTCGGCGAACTCCAGGCGGTGGCCTTCCTGGGCGAAGTCCAGTGCGTCCAGGCGCGCGAAGAACACCGCATCCAGATAGACATCCAGCAGATTGTTGAAGTCCTTGCGGTTCTGGCTGGCGAAGGGATAGGCGGTCCAGTCCGAACTCGTGAAGGCGTTCATGAAGGTGTTGAGGGAGCGCCGGATCATCATGAAAAAGGGATCACGCACCGGGTATTTTTCACTGCCGCACAGCGCCGTGTGCTCCAGGATATGGGCCACGCCGGTGGAGTCCTGGGGCACGGTGCGCAGCGCCACCAGAAACACGTTTTCCGGGTTGTCGCTGTGGATGTGGATGTGTTCGGCGCCGGTGCGGAGGTGGCGGTATTCCTGCACTTCGAGTTTGAGTGCGGGCACCGGGCGACTGCGGACATGGGTAAAGGCGGCGTGGGCCCTGGCGGTCATGGGGCTATCTCGGGAGCAGTTGGGCGGAGAGCCATTCTAGCCCGAACCGAGGTCCGAAACGGCGCCGCACCTGGCCGCGCCGCGGCCGGGTGGGCGCGAGCGCGTGTCAGGGAATGTCGGTCACATCGCCCGGCGGACCCACATGATGGGGCTGGGGCGCGTGGGGTGCCTGTACCGGCTCGCCTTTCACCGGCACGGTACGGAACAGGAAGTCCACCACCGCCGTGGCGAAGACATCGTTGCGATCACCCGCCACCATATGGCCGGCACCGGTGATGTTGACGTACTCGGCATGGGGGCACATTTCCAGAAAGGACTGCGCACCTTCCTCGCTCAACACATCGGACAGTCCGCCCCGGACCAGCAGGGTGGGCAGCCTGAGCGCACGGGCACAGTCTTCCAGACGCCGCGTGCGCGCCTCCATGTCTCGGCGCGCCTGCATGAAGCGCGGATCCCAGTGCCAGCGATACTTGCCGTTGTCCGCCAGACGCAGATTCTTTGCCAGTCCCTGCAGATCCCTGGGCGGTGAACGGTGGGGCTGGTAGTTGCCGATCGCTTCCGCGACCTCCTCCAGAGAATCGAAGCCCTCGGGTTTGTAGGACATGAAGCTGGTGATTTTCTGCACGCCCTCGGATTCGATCTTCGGCGCGATATCGACCAGCACCAGAGCGGTGGCATCGACACGGTCCTCGCCGAGCGCCACCAGGCTGGTACCGCCGCCCATGGAGGCGCCCACCAGTACCGGGCGTTTGCCGCCGAGCGCGTGGATCACGCACAACAGGTCTTCCACCATGATGTCCTGGCCGTAGACGCCGTCCGCGGACCAGTCGGAATCGCCGTGGCCGCGGGCATCGAAGGCGACCGCGTGATAACCGGCCTCACCCAGGGCTTCGCCGGCACCTTTCCAGGCGTGGCGGGTCTGGCCGCCGCCATGCTGGAGCAGCACCAGCGGGCCGGCCGGGTCGCCCCAGGAATCGCCCGCGATCATGATTCCGCCGACGCCGGGCCAGCGGTGCATGGGGTCCGGAGTGCCCGGGAGTCGTTTGCCTGCGCTCATGGTGAGTCCTGTGACGAATCGGATGGGTTAGCAATGCTTTGTACACGGCACCCCGGGTACGGTCAAACCGGCTTTCGCGGTCCGGCGCACGAAACCGGTGCCCGGGTTTTGAGTACCGCGGAGGTTCTGGCTACACTCGCGACCGCGGACGGTTCAGCCCGCGCCACTTTTTGAGGATAACGCAGATGACTCCGAGCAACCCATCACGACACCTATTGACGCTGGCCCTGGTGCTGAGTCTGGTATGCAGCACTGTCGCCCAGCCCGCCGCGGCCGCCATGATGGGCACCGCCCAGGCAGCACCTGGCCTGCGTGCCGAGCAGATCGAGCGAGTCGATCGTTTTCTGGCGCAGGATTCGGTGCGCGGCCTGCTGGAACAGCAGGGCGTAGACCCAATCGCCGCGCGCGCCCGTGTCCAGGCCTTGAGCGACAGCGAGCTGCAACGCATCGCGAACAATCTCGACCAGTTGCCCGCCGGCGGCAGCGCGCTCGCGCTGATCGGCGCGGTATTCCTGATCCTGGTGATCCTCGATATCGTCGGTGTGATCCACGTCTTCAAAGGGCTTTGATTGTTCATTTTTTGATGACGCTGGTTCGGGTCGCGGGCTTCGCGGCAGTGTTGCTGCTCGCGGCCTGCGCCCGAATCCCCGTGCTGGGTCCGGCCGCAGGCGACGGCGCGCGGATCGAGCTTGCCCAGGTACCCTTTTATCCCCAGAGCGCCTACCAGTGCGGTCCGGCCGCGCTGGCGACGGTGCTTGGACAGGCCGGAGTTGTCGTCGACCCGGAGCAGCTGGTCGCCGCGGTCTATCTGCCGGAACGGAAGGGCAGCTTGCAGGTCGAGCTCGTGGCGGCGGCGCGGCGCTACGGCCGGGTGCCCTATCCGATCAATCCGGATCTGGCCGGTTTGCTGGACACCCTGCGCGCCGGCCATCCGGTCCTCGTATTGCAAAATCTCGCTATCGAGCGCTGGCCGCTGTGGCACTTCGCCGTGGTGATCGGCTTCGACGCCCAACGCGACGAATTCATCCTGCGTTCGGGTACCACAAGGCGAGAGGTCAGTTCCGCGACAAGCTTCCTGCGGACCTGGCAGCGCGCCGGAAACTGGGG
>JBFXFL010000028.1:0-40283 GCA_050179115.1 Porticoccaceae bacterium
TTTGAATACATTGAGACAGACTACAATCGGACCCGCCGACACAGCGCCAACGGCAACATCAGCCCGGAAGCGTTTGAGGCACAACAAACCGCTTAGCAGCGTGTCCGTTGTTGGTGGGCAGGATCACCAGTTGTCGATGCACCAGAGGTCGTGTTCGACCCGGGCCTTCATCCCATCGAGCGTCTCCGTCGCACCCCGCAGTCCATTCACCTGCGCCCAACCGGTAATGTCCGGCTTCACTGTGTGACGCCTCATGTAGGACTCCACCAGATCCTTGTAGTATTCGTTGTGAGCCAGCGCATGGGACCGCGGACCGACGATCGACATGCGACCTTGCAGTACGTCGAAGAACTGGGGCGGCTCATCGAGACTGGTACGCCGTAAGAAGCGTCCTACCGGAGTAATGCGAGGATCGCCCGGGGTCGCCTGAGTCACCCGATCCTCGGGCTCGGAATCCATGCGCATGGTCCGAAACTTATAAATTTTGATCGGCTTGTCGTCGGCACCATGCCGATACTGGCGAAACAGTACCGGGCCGGGTGAACCGAGTTTCACCGCCACGGCCACCAGTAGACAGAGTGGCGCGAGGATACCCAGCAGCGCGCACGTCAGAATCACATCTTCAGCGCGCTTGAGAAGCGCATTGCTCCCCTGAAGCGGTGAATAGGTAAGATCAATCACCAGGTTGTTCCCGAAGCGACCAATGCGCTGGCGAAATAGCCCCAGGTCATCCATTTGCGGAAAATAACGGATGTCCACCAGGGTATCGCGCAGTCGGTAGAGAACATCGGGCAAGGGCGATCAGCACAAAATTAGTCAGAAACGCAAAGCTTCACACCTGACGGTCCCGGTCATGCGTCTTGATAATACCGCCAGGCCGGTTCATTTCGCGCGTCGCCGGTCTCGGGTGCAACAAAAAAGGCCACGCTCCGAAAAGCGTGGCCGCAACGGATCGATCTGACCATCAAAAAGCGATTCTGCCCTCATTTTTCTTGAGAATCGCTTCTCCGATGCCTTTGACATTGAGTAGCTGCGCCTCGTCCTTGAAAGGGCCGTTCGTTTCCCGGTAGGCAATGATGGCTTGCGCCTTGGCAGGCCCTACTCCGATCAACCCCGACGCGAGCTGCTCGGCACTCGCGGTATTGACGTTAACCGCCGCCTCGACTCTAGTCGCAGCCTGAGTGGTGCTTGTCGGAGGTTTATCAACGCCAGTCTTGCTATCCACGGCCCAGAGCGAGGTTGCGGGCAGCGCTAAAGCCATGGCCACCAGAGCCATCTTTTCAAATCGACGCACCTTTTTCATGTTCAACTCCTTGCACTTGCGTGCTCCTTGTCAATGAATGAGCGCGATCACTTCGCGCCCGGTCAATATTCTGCGATTTGCCGGGCCATATCAAGCAGGAGCGCCACGGGGTCGGTGGACTGCGTTACCGGTCGCCCCACAACCAGATAATTGCTGCCCGCCCGGATAGCCTCGAGCGGCGTCATGACCCGCGTCTGATCATCACCGGTGGCCAGCGCGGAGGCACCTCTGATACCGGGCGTGACACAGAGAAAATCGTCACCGAGCCGGCGGTGTATCGCGCCCGCTTCCCATGCCGAGCAAACCACACCGTCGAGCCCGCTGCGCTGAGCCAAAGTGGCAAGATGAAGGGCCTGTTCTTCCAGAGGTCGATCGAACCCGATCTCGTCAAGATCCGCTTGCTTCATGCTGGTGAGAATGGAAACTGCCACCAGCAGCAGATGTTGCCCCGCCGTGCGGCGGGACTCTGCGGCCGCGACCATCATGGCGCTACCGCCCGCGGCGTGGACGTTGGTCATCCAGACACCCAGGTTGCCGGCCGCAGCAACTGCCTTGGCGACCGTCGAAGGAATATCATGAAATTTCAGGTCGAGGAACACGTCGAATCTTGAGGCTACCAGGCGCTGTACCAATTGTGGCCCGGCTGCGGTAAACAGTTCCTTACCGACCTTGAGACGACAGAGATCCGGATGCACCCTGCCGACGAACCTCAGCGCCGAGTCCGCGTCGGGGTAGTCCAGGGCCACGATTATGCGTGATCCCTGCGCGCGCGGAGACATTACCCGCCACCCGTCATTTCGCGATGGTCTTGAGTCGCGCGACTTCGCGTTCAAGACGCCGCTGCCGCAACCGCGCGGCGCCCAGCGCGGGTACCGTCGCGAGCACGGCACTCAGCACTCCGACAAGAAACGTCAGCGTCAGCCAGATACCCAGCGGCAATTCTCCCAGCGGAAAGCCGAGCAGCACCAAGGAAACCAGGGTGCTGTTGTCCTGTACGAACCAGACACCCATGCCAGCCATCGGCAGCGCCAGCAACACCCAGAATAATGCCTTGGCTCGGCGCACGGCGTGGATCCTAGCGCGTCAGGGCTCCAGCGACGCGTTTACACGCTCGCGGAGCTCCTTTCCAGGCTTGAAATAAGGAACCCATTTTCCCGGCAACTCCACGGTACCGCCAGTCTTTGGATTGCGCCCCAAACGGGGTGCGCGGTAGTGCAGACAAAAACTGCCAAACCCTCGAATTTCGATACGCCGATTGTTGATCAGCGCACGTGCCATTTCTTCCATGATCATTTTGATGGCCATTTCCACATCTCTGGGCGGCAGCTGATCCTGCCGCGCAGCGATGCGTTCTATAAGGTCGGACTTGGTCAATGGCATATTCACCACCGCGTTTAAAGTGCAAACCCGATCAGCGATCCGCGCTGTCCATTTGCGCCTTGATCAGATCGCCGATGGTCGTGTTGGGCATCGCCTCGGTTTCCTGACGCTTGTGTGCCTTGACCGCGGCGCGCTCGTCGGTGGACTCCCTGGCCTTGATGGAAAGATTGATGACGCGGTTCTTGCGATCGATATTGATGATCTGGGCTTCCACCTTGTCATCGACACGCAAGGCATTACGCGCATCCTCGACCCGGTCCCGGCCGATCTCGGAAGCCTTCAACTGCCCCTCGATACCGTCGCCAAGATCGATGATGGCGCCCTTGGCATCCACTTCACGGACCGTTCCGCTAACGATGGCGCCTTTGTCATTGCGGGTAACATAGTTGGAAAACGGATCGTCCGCCAGTTGCTTGATGCCGAGCGAAATCCGCTCGCGCTCAGGATCCACAGCCAGAATCACCGTTTCGATCTCGTCGCCCTTGCGATAGTTGCGTACTGCTTCTTCGCCGGGCTGATTCCAGGAAATATCGGACAGGTGGACAAGGCCGTCGATCCCGCCGTCCAGGCCGATAAAAATACCGAAGTCGGTAATGGACTTGATCGTACCCTTGATTAGATCGTTCTTGGAGTGAAGCTTGCCGAACTCGTCCCACGGGTTGGGCAGGCACTGCTTCATGCCCAGCGAGATGCGGCGCCGCTCTTCGTCGATGTCGAGCACCATGACTTCGATGCGGTCGCCGACCTGGACCACTTTCGAGGGGTGGATGTTCTTGTTGGTCCAATCCATTTCGGACACATGCACAAGCCCTTCGACACCGTCTTCCAGCTCGGCAAAGCAGCCGTAGTCGGTGAGATTGGTCACGGTTGCCGGCAGGCGGGCGTTGCGCGGGTAACGCGCCACGATATCGCTCCAGGGATCTTCGCCGAGCTGCTTCAGGCCGAGGGAAACGCGGTTGCGCTCGCGATCGAACTTGAGCACCTTGACGTCGATCTCGTCGCCTACTTCAACGACTTCGCTCGGATGCTTGACGCGCTTCCAGGACATGTCGGTGATGTGCAGCAGACCATCGATGCCGCCCAGATCGACAAAGGCGCCGTAATCGGTGAGGTTCTTGACCACACCCTTGCGGACCACGCCTTCTTCCAGGGTGCGCAGCAGTTCTTCACGCTCGACGCTGTTGGCGGCTTCCATGACGGCGCGGCGCGAAACCACGACGTTATTGCGCTTCTGATCGAGCTTGATGATCTTGAATTCAAGCGGCTTGTCTTCCAGATGCGTGGTTTCGCGCACCGGCCGGACATCGACGAGGGAGCCGGGCAGGAAGGCGCGCACGCCATCCAGATCCACGGTAAACCCGCCCTTGACCTTGCCACTGATGATCCCGGTCACCGCACTGCCTTCGGTGAACGCCTTCTCCAGTACCATCCAGGATTCCGCGCGGCGTGCTTTCTCCCGTGACAAGCGGGTGGCGCCAAACCCGTCCTCGACCGCCTCAAGGGCCACCTGTACTTCATCGCCGATGGCAACCGTGGCGATGCCGTTGTCATCGAAAAACTGACTCAGCGGAATGATGCCTTCGGACTTCAATCCGGCATGGACCGTAACCCAGTCCTTGTCCACATCGATCACGACACCGGTGACGATGGTGCCGGGCACCATGTCGACAGTTTTCAGGCTTTCTTCAAACAGTTGGGAGAAACTTTCGCTCATTGCGTCTGATACTCATAGTGGTGCGCTTGCGCGCCGACCCTCTGCCAGCCCAGGGGGTCGTCTGCTTGGTTGAGGGGTCCGCGGCCCGGACTGGAATGAACACCGCGCACCCATCCTTGAACTTCGTTAAAAGAACGTCGTTAAAAACCCATCGCGTGCGCGACTGCTAACGCAATCGCTCCCGCGCCACCGCCAGAATCGCCTCGACCACCTCGTCGATGGTCATCGTGGTGGAATCCATAACCGTCGCATCGTCCGCCGGTCGCAGCGGCGCCACCGGGCGGGTACGATCCCGCTCGTCGCGCTCGTTGACCTGTGCGACAAGGTCGCGAAGGCTAGCAGTTTCCCCTTTTCCAATCAACTGGTTATAGCGTCTCCGGGCGCGCTCGTCCGGGCTCGCCGTGAGGAATACCTTCAGGGCGGCGTCCGGAAAAACGACGGTGCCCATATCCCGGCCGTCCGCGACCAGCCCCGGCGGCCGGGCAAACGCCCGTTGCCTTCGCAGCAGCGCGGCGCGAACCTCGGGGATGGTCGCCACAAGGGACGCCTGCGCACCGACCTGCTCTGCGCGCAGCAATCGGGTGACATCCTCGCCTTCCAGCGTGATATCGGGTTCCGCGTCGCCCGGGGCCATCCGGAACAGGACATCCATATGGGCGGCGAGCACGGCAAGACCGTCGATATTGTCGAATGTCACCTGATGGCGCGCCGCCGCCACGGCGAGCAGCCGGTACAGAGCACCGCTGTCGAGGTAATGAAAACCCAGCCGGCGCGCCAGAATCACGCTGACCGTCCCCTTGCCCGCGCCGCTCGGTCCGTCGATGGCGATCACGGGCGTCGCTGCATCCTTCATTCCGTCACCTCGACAATTCCCAGTCCAATGCCATTCGCCAGCTGGGGAAAACCCGGAAACGAGGTCAGCACATTGGTACAGTCCTGAACCACAATGGTTCCCGTCGCGCGCAGCGCGGCGATGGCAAAGGCCATGGCGATGCGGTGATCGCCGTGACTCTCGACGGTACCCGCGCCGAGCGTACCGCCCACAATGCGAATGCCGTCTGGCGTCGGGCGCGCGTCGATGCCCAGCACGTTCAGCCCATCCGCCATGGACTGAATGCGATCGCTCTCCTTGACCCGCAATTCCGCGGCGCCGGTCAATACGGTGGTGCCTTCGGCGCAGGCAGCGGCGATGAACAGCGCGGGGAATTCATCGATGGCGTTGGCCACGAGCTGTTGCGGTATGACAATGCCCTTGAGCCGCGCGGCACGCACCCGGAGGTCAGCGACCGGTTCACCGCCGACCTCACGCACATTGAGCAGCTCGATATTCGCCCCCATGGCGCGCAGGATATGAATCACCCCATCGCGGGTCGGGTTGACGCCCACCCCGCGCAGGGTGAGATCGGAACCCGGTGCAATGCTCGCGCCGACCAGAAAGAACGCGGCGGATGAAATATCGCCCGGCACCTGGAGATCGCAGGCCACCAGCTTGCCGCCGCCGGTGAGGCGGATGCGACCCTCTTCGTTGCGCACGGGGTACTGAAAGCCGCGCAGCATGCGCTCGGTGTGGTCCCGGGTCGGTGTCGGCTCGAGCAGATCGGTTTCGCCCTCGGCGCGCAGGCCCGCGAGCAACAGACAGGATTTCACCTGGGCGCTAGCAATGGGCAAATCGTAGCGAATTCCCCGCAGCCCATGACCACCGGTAATCGCGAGCGGTGGCGTGCCGGCGGCGGTCGCCTCGATCTGCGCACCCATGCGCGCCAGCGGCTCGGTCACGCGCCGCATCGGCCGCTTCGACAGGGATGCGTCGCCGGCCAGGGTGACATCGAAGCCCTGCCCCGCCAGCAAGCCGGTCAGCAATCGCATGGAGGTACCGGAATTGCCGAGATAAAGCGGTCCCGCAGGGGGTTTCAGTCCACGCATGCCAACGCCGTGGATGACGAGCGCGCCATGATCGGGACCTTCGATGACCACGCCCATATCCCTGAATGCCTGGAGCGTCGCAAGGCTGTCCTCTCCTTCGAGAAATCCCTGCACCCGGGTGGTGCCCTCGGCGAGCGCGCCCAGCATGATGGCGCGATGGGAGATCGACTTGTCGCCCGGAACGCGAATGTCGCCGATCAAACTGCCGCCCGGGGCAACGCGGTAGGCGCTGCGGTTGGTGGGGATGCTCATATAGGGTTTGCTCTCCTGCATAACCTCGAAATGCCGGCGCGCGGCCTGGGCCCGAGTGAAAATCCCGGTGAGAAAGTCGCTATCGCCGCCGGCAATCGCCGCGCGCAAGGCGGCGAGCTGCGTCTCGAAGCGATCAAATACCGCGAGCAACGCCGTCCGATTCGCCAACGCGATGTCGCGCCACATCACCGGATCGCTGCCCGCGATGCGGGTGAAATCCCGAAAGCCCCCGGCGGCATAGCGAAAAATTTCCTGACTGCGCGCCATTTCGGCCAGGGCGTCCACGAGACCGAACGCGAGCATGTGGGGCAGGTGACTGGTGGCGGCGAGTACCTGATCATGCACTTCCGGCGTGAGCTCGCTGACCCGGGCACCGACACCGGTCCACAGATTGCGCACCCGCGCCAGATGGAATGCATCCGTCTCGGCTACCGGTGTCAGGATGACTTCGTGGCGCTCGTACAAATCGGCGCGCGCCGCGCCGACACCGCTTCTCTCGGAGCCTGCGATGGGATGCCCGGGCACGAACTGCGGCGGCACGGTGCCGTAGACGCGCTGCGCCGCCGCCACCACGCTGTCCTTCACGCTCGCCACATCCGTCAGGGTCACGCCAGCGTCCGTGTAGCGTCGAATCTCGGCCAGGATCTCCGGCACGACCTGGGTCGGCACCCCGATCACCACCAGATCTCCCGATCTCAGCTCGGACAACGCCGTCGGCAGATGAGACTCAATCCGGTCAACCACCTCCAGCCGTACAGCGTCCGCCAGGGTGGTTTCACTGCGTGAACAGCCGATGACTTCACGACAAAGTCCGCGCTGGCGCGCGGCCAGTGCCAGACTGCCGCCCATGAGACCCAGTCCGACGATCAACAGGCGCCCGATGCCAACCTGGCTATCACTCACTTTTCGCGACACCGACTCAGAGCACCGCGCGCGGGTATGACCCCAGCGATCGAAGTTCTACAACGGTGGGACGGATTTCGTCGAGTGCCAGCCGCACTTCGGGGTCGTCGCGATGGCCCGCGAAATCAATGAAGAAGATGTAGCTCCATTTGCGACTCCGGGACGGCCTGGTCTCGATGCGGGTGAGATCGATGCCGTGATTGCGGAACGGCTCCAGCAACCGGTACAGCGCACCGGGCTCGTTCTTGACCGACACCATGACCGAAGTCTTGTCATCGCCGCTGGGCGGCACATCGCTGCGCCCGATGATCAAGAACCTTGTGGTGTTATCGGGTTCATCCTCGATATTGCTGTGCAGGCGCGTCAATCCATACAGGGATTCCGCCATGGCACCGGCGATGGCCGCGGAGCTCCATTCCCCCGCCACCCGTTTCGCGGCTTCGGCATTGCTGTTGAGGGTCACGCGCTCGGCCTTGGGCAGATGGGCGTCGAGCCACTTGCGGCATTGCGCCAACGACTGGGGGTGCGAATAAACCCGCGTAATCGCATCCGGCCTGGTATTGGGACCGATCAGCAGATGCTGGTGGATCCGGAGTTCCACCTCGCCACAAATCTGCAAACTGGAATCGAGAAAACTGTCGAGCGTGTGATTGACCACGCCCTCGGTGGAGTTTTCCACCGGCACCACGCCGTAATCCGCGGCGCCGGCCGCGACTTCGCGAAATACTTCGTCGATGGCCGGCAACGGCACCGCCACGGCGGAATGCCCGAAATGCTTCAGGGCCGCCGCCTGGGTAAAGGTGCCTTCCGGCCCGAGGAAGGCGACCTTTACGGGCTGCTCCAACGCCAGGCAGGCCGACATGATTTCGCGGAACAGCCGCGCCATCTCCTCAGCCGCCAGAGGCCCGGGATTGTTGTCCTTTACCGCGCGCAGAATCTGCGCTTCGCGTTCCGGCCGGTAGAACTGGGTATCGCCGCTATCCGCCTTGACCTTCGCCACCCCCTGCGCGCAGCGGGCCCGGTCGCTCAGCAGCGCGATAAGCTGCCGATCGATGGCGTCTATCTGCTCACGCAGACGCGCGAGCGCCGCTGCGCCGTTGTCCGATGACGACGTCATCTCAGACCTCCGCTTCACTTCCGTCATCGCTGACGACCGCGATTCCCACCAGGGTCTCGTTTTCGCGCACCCGGATCAGGCGCACCCCCTGGGTGTTGCGACTGAGCACGGAAATTTCGTCGACCCGGGTTCGCACCAGGGTGCCCTGATCGGAAATCAGCATGATTTCATCGCCGTCGGCCACCTGTACGGCACCCACCAGGGCGCCGTTGCGGGCGGAGGTCTGCATCGCAATCACGCCCTGCCCGCCCCGGTTATGCACCGGAAACTCGTCAGGCTCAGTGCGCTTGCCATAGCCCTTGGCACTCACCGCCAGCACCCGTCGCCCGGCTTCCGGGATGATCAGGGAAATCATGCGTTCGCCCTCGGGGAGACGCATCCCGCGCACGCCGCGCGCGGTGCGCCCCATGGGTCGCACATCGGCTTCATTGAAACGTACCGCCTTGCCGGTGCTGGCAAACAGCATCACATCCTGGTCGCCGCGGGTGATCGCGGTGCCGACCAGACTGTCGCCCGGATCCAGCTCCAGCGCGCGCAATCCGACACTGCGCGGGCGCGAAAATTCCGTCAGCACCACTTTCTTGATGATGCCGGCGGCGGTCGCCATCAGCACGAACTGATCTTCGCGATATTCGGTGACGGGCAGAATCGCGGTCACCCGCTCTGACTGTTCAAGCGGCAGCAGGTTCACCAGCGGTCGGCCGCGTGCGCCGCGACCGGCCAGCGGAATCTGGTAGGTTTTCAGCCAGTACACCTTGCCGGCACTGGTAAAACACAGGATGGTGGCATGGGTGCTCGCCACCAGCAGGCGCTCGACGAAGTCTTCTTCCTTGACCGCCGTCGCGGACCTGCCGGTACCTCCGCGCCGCTGCGCCTGATAGTCCACCAGCGGCTGGCTCTTGGCGTAGCCGGCGTGGGAAATGGTCACCACGCGGTCTTCTTCCGGAATCAGATCCTCGATGGTGAGATCGAGCTGCGAGGCGACGATTTCGGTGCGCCGCGCATCGCCGAAATCCCGGTCGACTTCCAGCATTTCGTCGCGGATCACCGTCTTCAGCCGCTCCGGATCGCCGAGAATATCGAGGTAATCACTGATCTCGTCGAGCTTCTCCCGGTACTCTTCCAGCAGCTTGGCGTGTTCCATCCCGGTCAGGCGATGCAGGCGCAATTCGAGGATCGCGCGCGCCTGGGGTTCCGACAGGTGATAGCCGTCCGCGTGCAATCCGCACTGCGGGTCGACGCCGTCCGGCAGGCTGGCGTCGTGGCCCGCCACCGTCAGAAACGGCATTACCGCCGCCGCGTCCCAGGCCCGGGCGATCAGGGCCTCGCGCGCTTCGGCGGCGCTGGCCGACGCCTTGATCAGCTCGATGACCGGATCGATATTGGCAATCGCCACCGCCAGACCTTCCAGCACATGCCCGCGTTCGCGGGCCTGCCGCAGCAGATACATGGTGCGGCGCGTGACGACCTCGCGGCGATGCCGGATAAAGGCTTCGATCAGCTGTTTGAGGTTCAGGATTTTCGGCTGGCCATCGACCAGGGCCACGATATTGATCCCGAACACGGTTTCGAGCTGGGTCTGGGCATAGAGCTGGTTCAACAGTACTTCGCCCGACTCGCCGCGCTTGAGCTCCACCACCACGCGCAACCCGTCTTTGTCCGACTCGTCGCGCAGCTCGGAAATGCCTTCGATTTTTTTCTCTTTCACCAGCTCGGCGATTTTTTCGATGAGCCGGGTTTTCTGGAGTTGATAGGGTATTTCGGTGATCACGATGCGGTCGCGATCCCCTTTTTCCATGGGTTCCACATGCGCCCGGCCCCGCACCAGGATGCGGCCGCGCCCCGTGCGATAGGCCTCGACGATCCCGGCGCGCCCGTTGATGATGCCGGCAGTGGGAAAGTCGGGGCCGGGCACGATCTCGATCAACTCGTCCACGCTCAATTCGGGGTCATCGAGCAGCGCGATACAGGCCTTGATGACTTCCGACAGGTTGTGCGGCGGAATATTGGTGGCCATGCCGACCGCAATCCCGGACGAGCCGTTCACCAGCAGGTTGGGCACCCGGGTCGGCAGCACCGTGGGAATCTGTTCGGTCTCGTCGTAGTTGGGCGCGAAGTCGACCGTTTCACTGTCGAGATCGGCCAGCAGCGCGTGGGCGATGCGCGACATGCGGATTTCGGTGTAACGCATCGCGGCCGGCGCATCGCCGTCGATGGATCCGAAGTTGCCCTGGCCATCCACCAGCGGATAACGCAGCGAGAAGGATTGCGCCATGCGCACGATGGTGTCGTAGACCGCGGAATCGCCGTGCGGGTGGTATTTACCGATGACGTCACCGACCACCCGCGCCGATTTCTTGTAGGCGCGGTTCCAGTCGTTGTTGAGCTCGCTCATGGCGAACAGCACACGCCGGTGAACCGGTTTCAACCCGTCGCGTACATCGGGGAGCGCCCGCCCGACGATGACGCTCATGGCATAGTCCAGATAGGACTGGCGCAACTCGTCTTCGATGTTTACCGGAAAGATTTCTCTGGCGATCGACTCACTCATCTCGCGTCATTTCTCCGGCAATCGCTGCCAATACCGGCAGGCTCGACCCGCGGTCGCAGGTGTTCAAAAAGGCGGCGCATTGTAGCACAGGGCTCCATCATCCCGGCCGCGTTATACTGCCGCCGCCATGAGCCTGCCGCCCCCCTCCCCACCGCATTTTCCGCGCGCCGATCTGGTGGTTTCCGCCACCTGGGTGGTGCCCGTGGTACCCCGGGGAGCGGTGTATCGCGACTGCGCCGTGGTCATCGCAGGCGAGCGCATTGTGGAACTGCTGCCGCGCGCCGAGGCCATCCGCAAGCATCCGGCGGCGCATTTCCTGCACCTTCCCGACAGTCTGCTGATGCCCGGGCTGGTGAACGCTCATGGCCACGCCGCCATGTCGCTGTTCCGCGGCCTCGCCGATGACATGCCGCTCAACACCTGGCTCGAACAGCACATCTGGCCCGCCGAGGCGCGCTGGGTGAGCGCGGATTTCGTCGCCGACGGCACCCGGCTCGCCATCGCGGAAATGCTCGCCACCGGCACCACCTGCTTTGCCGACATGTACTTCTACCCCGACGTGGTCGCCTCGGTCGCGCGACAGGCCCGCATCCGCGCCCAGATCGCCTTCCCGATCCTCGAATTTGCGACGCCCTGGGCACGCAATGCCGACGAGTACCTGCACAAGGGCCTCGCGGTCTACGACGACAACCAGGGCGATCCACTGCTGCGGGTGGCCTTCGGCCCGCACGCGCCCTACACCGTGGCGGACGCCACCCTGGAACGCATCGCGACTTACGCCGAAGAACTGCAAGCCGCGGTTCACATCCACCTGCATGAAACCGCGCGCGAGGTGGCCGACGCCATCGCCGCCCACGGCGATCGCCCGAGTGCCCGCCTGCACCGCTTCGGGCTGCTGTCGCGCACGACCCAGTGCGTCCACATGACGCAGGTGGACACCAGCGATTGCGAACTCCTGGCCACCACCGGCGCCAGCGTGATCCACTGCCCCGAATCGAACCTCAAGCTCGCCAGCGGCTTCTGCCCGGTGCACATGCTGCGCAGCGCGGGCATTCCGGTGGCCCTGGGTACCGACGGCGCCGCAAGCAACAACGACCTCGATCTGTTCGGCGAAATGCACACCGCCGCGCTGCTCGCCAAGGGCCTCAGCGGCAATCCGTCCCACCTTGGCGCCGCCGAAGTGATCGAGCTGGCGACACTCGGCGGCGCCACGGCGCTCGGTCTGGACGACGAAATCGGCAGCCTCGAAGCCGGCAAGGCTGCCGACATGATCGCCGTGGAGTTCACCGATCCGGGCGTGCAGCCCCTGTATAATCCGCTCTCGCAGCTGGTGTACACCGGCTGCGGACGGCGCGTCAGTCACGCCTGGGTGGCGGGGCAGTGCGTCCTCGACGGGCGCGCGCACCAGACCATCGACCTGCCGGCACTCACCGTCCGCGTCCGGGAATGGCGCGACCGCATCGCCGCCAACACCCGCTGAGACCCCACCCATGTCGGTGACTCCCCATGTCCACTGCTGATTCCGACGCCTCCGTCCACGGCAACGTCGATCCCGCCGAAATCGCCCGCTTCGCCGCACTGGCCGCGCGTTGGTGGGATGCCACCGGCGAGTTCAAGCCACTCCATGAAATCAATCCCCTGCGCGCCAACTGGATCGACGAACGCGCCCCGGTCGCGGGAAGCCGGCTTCTGGATGTGGGCTGCGGGGGCGGTATTCTGGCCGAAGCCATGGCGCGCCGCGGCGCGCAGGTCACCGGCATCGATCTGGGTGAAGCGCCGCTCGCGGTGGCGCGACTGCACGGCATCGAGTCCGGTGTCGTCGTGGACTATCGCTGCATCGCCGCCGAGGCACTGGCCGCCGAGGCGCCCGGTACCTTCGACGTGGTCACCTGCCTCGAAATGCTGGAGCATGTGCCAGACCCCGCCGCTGTGGTGAGCGCCTGCGCGCAGCTGGTCAAACCCGGCGGCCACCTGTTTTTTTCCACCATCAACCGCAATCCCAAGGCGTTTGCCCTGGCGATCATCGGCGCCGAATACCTGCTGGGCCTGCTGCCGCGCGGCACCCACACCTACGCCCGCTTCATCCGCCCGGCGGAACTCGCGGCCTGGTGTCGCGCGGCGGATCTCGAGGTGCAGGACATGACGGGCATGCTCTACAACCCGCTGACCCGCAGCTATCACCTGAAGGCGCGGGACGTAGACGTGAATTACCTGCTCCACGCCACGCGGGCCGCTCCCGGAGAAGCCTCGTGAGCCGCTATCGCGCCGTCCTGTTCGATCTCGACGGTACCCTGCTCGACACCGCACCGGACTTCGCCTACTCCCTCAACCAGATGTTGCAAGCGCGCGCCATGGCACCGCTTCCCGATGCGGAGATTCGGACGCTGGTCACGGATGGCTCGGCGGGGCTGGTCGCCCGGGCCTTCGGCTGTACGGCCGAGGATCCCCGGTTCGAGCAGATCCGCGCCGAATTTCTGGCGATCTATCGCGACAACCTGTCGCGCCACACCCGGCCCTTTCCCGGTATCCAAGCCGTGCTCGCGCGCCTGGGCGAAACCGGCATTCCCTGGGCCGTGGTCACCAACAAGCCCAGCACCTACACCACGCCGCTGCTGCGGGACATGAATCTGTCACCGGCGCCGGGCGCGGTGATCTGCCCCGATCACGTCACCCATACCAAACCGCACCCGGAGTCGATCCTGCTCGCGTGCGCCCGGCTCGGCGTCGCACCGGACGCCTGCATCATGATCGGCGATCATCGCCGCGACATCGATGCGGGGCGCAGCGCAGGCACCCGTACGGTGGCGGCGGTTTACGGCTATATCGACGCTGGCGAAGACCCCGCCGACTGGAATGCGCACCATCGCATCGCCAGCGCCCACGAGCTTCACGATCTGCTGTTCTGACCCTGCCGAGAACCCCGTCGCCGCCATGCCCGTTTCTACCGTACCCAGCAGCTACACGCCCTCCCCGACCCTGTTGCACGACCGGGTCATTCTGGTGACCGGCGCGGGAGCGGGTATCGGCCGCTGTGCCGCCGTCACCTTTGCGCACCACGGCGCCAACCTGATCCTGTGCGGTCGCACGGTCGCCAAACTCGAAAGCGTCTACGACGAAATCCTCGCCGCCGGCAGCCCGGAGCCCGCCATCTACCCGCTCTGCCTCGAAGGCGCCACCGAAACCCATTACCAGGAAATGGCCGAACAGATAAGCGACGAGTTCGGTCGTCTGGATGGCCTGCTGCACAATGCCGCCGTGCTGGGCGAGCGCACCACCATCGCCAACTACAGCGCGGCGAGTTGGGCGCGCGTGTTGCAAGTCAATGTGACTGCGGAATTTCTCCTCACCAAGGCACTGCTGCCAGCGCTGCGCGAGGCGCCCGACGCTTCGGTGCTGTTCACCTCCTCGGGCGTCGGCCGCGCGGGCCGGGCATTCTGGGGTGCCTACGCGGTATCCAAATTCGCGGTGGAGGGAATGAGTCAGGTGCTGGCGGCAGAACTGGAGCGCACCAGCCGGATTCGCGTGAACTGCATCAA
Source organism: Porticoccaceae bacterium (assembly GCA_050179115.1). GTDB lineage: Bacteria > Pseudomonadota > Gammaproteobacteria > Pseudomonadales > Porticoccaceae > JAGPUQ01. The sequence continues at coordinate 14,680 of JBFXFL010000028.1, forward strand.
CCCGGGCGCCACCCGCACCGCCATGCGCGCCGCCGCGTACCCCGCCGAAGATCCCGCGACGCTGAAAACGCCCGCGGATCTGATGCCGGCTTACCTGTACCTGATGGGGCCGGACAGTCAGGGCGCGACCGGACAGTCCTTCGACGCCCAGTAGGGCGAGCCCAGACTGCTAATGTTTGCGGGATTGCCCCCGGCGTCCGCCGCCCGCGCGCAGGCGGCGCTCCTGACGCTCGCGATGCTGGAGTTCGTGGGGCACCAGGGGCGCCACCGCGCGCTCCAGCCCCGCCGCCCTGTACAGCCCGGCGATCTGCCCGGGCGGCAGATCGGCCCACTGCCCCAGGCGAATCCACGACGGCAGCACCACGGGTCCGTAGCGGACCCGCTTGAGCCGGCTCACGATACAGCCCTGGGATTCCCACAGACGCCGCACCTCGCGGTTGCGCCCTTCCCGCACGATCACCGAAAACCAGCGGTTGGCGTTCTCGCCGCCGCCCGGCACGATGCGTTCGAAGCGGGCGGGGCCGTCGTCCAGCTCGACCCCCGCGGCGAGGCGCGCGATCATCTCGTCAGTCACTTCGCCGCGCACCCGCACCCGGTATTCCCGGTCGATCCCGGTCGCCGGATGCATCAGGCGATTGGCGAGCTCGCCGTCGTTGGTAAACAGCAACAGGCCGCTGGTATTGACGTCCAGGCGCCCGACCGCGACCCAGCGTCCGGTCTTGAGCGCCGGCAGCGCCTGGAACACGGTCGCCCGCGCTTTCGGATCGGTGCGGGTGCTGATCTCGCCCTCGGGTTTGTTGTAAACCAGGACCCGCGGCGCGGCGGTTTCCGCGAGCGCGATGCGTCGACCATCGACGCAGATGACGGCGGTCGCGGTGGCGCGATCACCGATGCCCGCGATCTTGCCGTCGACCGTGACCCGGCCGCCGCTGATCCAGCCTTCGATCTCCCGGCGCGAACCCAGTCCGGCATTGGCGAGCAATTTCTGGATTTTTTCGGTCATGGTGTGGGTGCCGTTGCATGAGCGGACATCTCATCCGCGGCGAATGAATCGGCAGAGGGCGCTTCGGCAGCGCCCGGATCGGCAGCCGCTGGCTCGAGCGCAGCCGCGGCGGCCAGCTCCAGCTGGGGCTCCAGTAGCTCGAAATCCTTTAGCTCACCGAGAGGCGGCAACTGCTCCAGGCTCTCCAGATTGAAATAATCCAGAAACTGCCGGGTGGTGGCATAGAGCGCCGGTCGGCCGGGGACATCGCGATGCCCCACCACCCGGATCCACTCCCGCTCCTGCAAGGCTTTGATGGTATCCGAACTCACGGCCACGCCGCGCACGGCTTCGATGTCGCCCCGCGTCACCGGCTGACGGTAGGCGATAAGCACGAGCGTTTCGAGAAAGGAGCGCGAATAGCTCCGGGGTTTCTCTTCCCACAGTCGACCGATCCAGGGTGCCAGCTCGGCGCGCACCTGGAGTCGATAGCCGCTCGCCGTCTGGCGCAACTCCCAGGCGTGTTCGGCACTGGCGGCAGCGATGGCATCGAGCGCCGTCCGGATGGCGTCGTGGCCGGGCTGTTCCAGGGGATCGAACAGCGCGTCCAGCTGGGCCAGATCGAGGGGCCGTCCGGCGGCCAGCAGTGCGCCTTCGATGATCATGCGCAGGCGTTCAGCTTCCATCCGTCGATCTCCCGGCAATATGAATGGGGCCGTAGGGCTCGGCCTGGACAATGTCGATCAGGGACTCTTTTACCAACTCCATGATCGCGAGAAAGGTGACCACCACGCCCCGCCGTCCCTCCGTGAGCCGGAACAGCGCGACGAAAGGCACGAACGCCTCCGCGCGCAGGCGATCCAGAATTTCGGCCATGCGGGCGCGGGTCGACAGCGGCTCGAAGCGGATGTGGTGGTGTTCCTGAAGCCGCGCCCGCTCCATCACGCCGGCCAGCGCGACCAGCAATTCCCGCAATTCGACGGGCGGATGCGGGCGTTGCTGCGGGCCATCCGGCGCCGGCAGCGTCGCGGGAAAGACATCCCGCTCCACGCGCGGGAGCAGATCCAGCGCCTCGGCGGCCTGCTTGAAGCGCTCGTATTCCTGCAGTCGGCGAATCAGTTCGGCGCGGGGATCGTCCTCGTCAACGATCTCGGCCTGACGGGGCAGCAGCATGCGGGACTTGATCTCCGCCAGCATCGCCGCCATCACCAGATACTCGGCCGCCAGCTCGAAGCGCAGCGCCTCCATCATGCCGATGTATTCGATGTACTGGCGGGTAATCTCCGCGACGTTCACCAGCAGGATGTCGAGATTGCGACGCCGGATCAGGTACAGCAACAGGTCGAGCGGACCTTCGAAGGTTTCCAGCACGACTTCGAGCGCGTCCGGTGGAATATAGAGATCCGCCGGCAGCTGGGTCATGCGCTCGCCGAGCACGATGGCGAACGGCAGTTCCTCCTGGCGGGGCGCCTGGGGCGGTGTCGCGACCGCAGGCAGCGCTGGGGGGTCCGCTGTGCTCATGAAATCTCCGGTAACCATGGATGGCCGCAATGGCGCGGCCATTATAGGGCGCTGCCCCGACGGTGGTGACCGCAGCCCGCGTCAGGCGCAGCCGAAGGGCTCCGGATCGCCCATGCCGCGCCGCAGCAACCGGGGCTCGGCGCCGCTCAGATCGATCACGGTGGTGGGTTCCAGCGAACCGCAACCGCCGTCGACCAAGGCATCGATCCGCGCACCCAGCCGGTCCCGGATGTCATCCGGATCCGACAGCGGGTATTCGTCCCCCGGCAAGATCAACGTGACGCTCATCAGAGGCTCGCCCAGCTCGGCAAGCAAACCCTGGGTGATGGCGTTATCCGGTACCCGCAGTCCGATGGTCTTGCGCTTGGGGTGCATCAATCGGCGCGGGACTTCCGAGGTAGCGTTGAGGATAAAGGTGTAAGGCCCAGGTGTATGAGCCTTGAGCAGACGAAAAACCTGATTGTCGACCTTGGCATAGTTGCCCAGCTCCGACAGATCCCGGCACACCAGGGTGAAGTTATGGTGCTTGTCGAGTTCGCGAATGCGGCGGATGCGGTCCACGGCTTCCTTGTCGCCCAGATGACAGCCGAGTGCGTAGGCCGAATCGGTGGGATAGGCCACCAGACCACCTTTGCGGACGATGTCCGCCACCTTGCTCAGCAAGCGTGCCTGTGGATTGTCGGGGTGGATATATAAGGTTTCGACCATGACTACGTCCGCTGCCGGGCACGCCGGTGGTTGCGCGCAGCACTATAGCAGGCTGCGGAAAGGCTGCTGTGGCAGCCATCCACTTCGTTGCGCGCTGCTCCCACCCTGCGCCACGCTGCCGGTCGGCCTCGCGATGTCTTGCGGCAAGCGATCCCTGCTCGGAAAATTGCGCGTCCGCAAGCCTTCGCGGCTGTGCCCTGACGCACCAAACCGGTAGAATCCATGCCTTTCCGGACCGTGTTTCCCATGACCGCCACCACCGCGCCACCTCGCGAAAGCCTGTTGCTCAATCTCGGGCTGAATATCGTTGCCCCCTCGCTGGTGCTGATGAAATTGAGCGGCCCGGATGCCCTGGGGACGACCTGGGGGATTGTCCTGGCGCTCGCTTTTCCCATCGGCTATGGCCTGTGGGATTTTTTCCGCCGCAGGAAATTCAACCTGTTCTCGGTCATTGGTGTTATCAGTGTGCTTCTTACCGGCGGCATAAGCCTGCTCGCGCTGCCGCCACGCTATCTGGCGCTCAAGGAGGCGGCCATCCCCGGCCTCCTCGGCATCGGTATCGTGCTGTCCCTGAAGACCCGCTGGCCCCTGGTGCGGAGCCTGTTGCTGAACGACGCCGTAGTCGACACCGCGCGCATCCACACCGAGCTGGCGACGCGGGGAGAAGTGGCATCCTTCGAACGCGCTTTGGTGCGGGCTTCCTGGATGGTGGCGGGTTCGTTTTTTCTTTCCTCCGTACTCAATTATCTGCTGGCCACCGCGGTGGTCACGGCCACCGCGGGCAGCCTCGAATACAACGAGCAACTGGGCCGGCTGACGGCACTGAGTTATCCCGTGATTGCCCTTCCCGCCACCCTGGTCATGATGGGCGCCCTGTTTTATCTGTTTCGCTGCATCACGCGATTGACCGGCCTGACGTTCGAGGCTCTCCTCCGGACTCCGCCCGACCCGGCGCAGCATTGAGACCGTTTCAGCATGTGGTATGTGTTCATCTGCGAAGATACTCCCGACAGCCTGACGGCCCGGCTCCAGGCTCGCCCAGCGCACCTGGCACGCCTCGAAGCACTCAAGGTCGCCGGCCGGCTGCTGGTGGCAGGGCCGACTCCTGCCGTCGATGCGGATAACCCGGGTGCCGCCGGATTCACGGGCAGCATTGTCATTGCCGAATTTCCCTCGCTCGGTGCCGCCCAAGCCTGGAGCACCGACGACCCCTATATTGCCGCCGGCGTCTACGCCTCGGTAACCGTCAAACCTTTCAAGCGAGTTTTGCCCTGATGCCAACCGCGCTGTCTACCGCAACAGTTCGCCGTTCGGACTTTCGTCAGCCTGGCTTTCGGCAGGCGAACTTTTACTGCCCGGATGTTCCTCGTCTGGCCCACCTGCTCATCGCGAGTTGCCTGCTTTGCTCCCTCAGCCTGACGCCCGGTCTGGCGCGCGCGGACTCCGCTTACATCATCGATGAACTCGTGGTGTCCCTGCGGGAAGCCGCCTGCGGCGAGTGTCGGATCGTCGGCCCGGGAATGCGTTCCGGCCAGCAGGTGAGAATCCTGGAAACCGGTGAAGGCTGGACCCGGGTCGAAACTGCCGAAGGCGTTGCCGGCTGGCTGCCGAGTCGTTATCTGACATCACAACCCATCGCGCGGGACCAGCTCGCCGCCCTGCGCGAAGAGATCCAGCGCCTGGAGGCTGAAAACAGGAAGCTCGGTTCAAGCACGCCGGCGGCAACCACGGACGGCACGCCCGTGCCGGCAGCGCCTGAGGGCGAAGCCCCGATGACCGGTCCTGCCGCCGACACCGACGATCTGTACGCGCAGAATCAGGCGCTGCTGACGCGCAACCAGATTCTGCAGTCCGAAATCGACGTGCTGCACGCCACCAAGGAAGAACTGCAAAGCAACGATGTCCAACGCTGGTTCATCTTTGGTGGACTGCTGGTGTCCTTGGGCGCCTTGCTGGGTACTGTTCTGCCACTGCTCAAGCCAAAACGACGGGGATATTCCGAATGGAGTTGAAAATTTTTATTCAGAAAAGACGGGCGCTGAAAAATCTGGCGCTGATTGCGTTGACCAGCCTCGGTCTGGCCGTCCCGGCGGCCGACGCCGCTCCCGCCGGCAATCCGGTGGTCGAACTGCACACCAGCGCCGGCGATCTACGGGTGGAGCTGGATGTGGAGCGCGCACCGGCGACGGTGGCGAACTTCCTCCAGTACGTCGACAGCGGCTTCTACGATGGCCTGCAGTTCCACCGCGTAGTCGCCGGATTCGTCGTCCAGGGCGGCGGCTACACCGCGGATGGCAGCGAAAGGCCGACCCGCGCAACCGTCAAGAACGAATCGGTCGGCGGTCTCGGCAACGCGCGCGGTACCATCGCCATGGCGCGCAAACCCGACCCGGACAGCGCTGCCGCCCAGTTTTACTTCAATCTGAAGGATAACGATGCGCTCAACGCCAAAGGCGACCAGCCCGGTTACACGGTGTTCGGCCGCATCGTCCAGGGCGAGGACGTGCTGGATCGTATCGGTGCCGCCCCGACGGTCAACAACGGCGGCGCCTTTGTTCAGCAACCCCGCGAGCCCATCCTGATCATCAAGGCGAAGCGGATCTAGTCCGGCGGTGACAGCCCTCAGCGTCAACCTGAACAAGATCGCGTTATTGCGAAACTCCAGGCCCGGCAATTATCCTGATGTGGTGGCGCACGGAGTAGTTTGCCTGGCGGCTGGCGCGGCGGGGCTCACCGTCCATCCACGCCCCGACCAGCGCCATATCCGCCCAGACGATGTGCGCGCCCTGTCCGCGCTGGTGACAACTTGCCCGGGTCGTGAATTCAATATCGAAGGCAACCCTTTTGCACCGGCCGCGGGCACTTATCCGGGACTCTTGGCGCTGGTGGCCGAAACCCATCCGCAGCAATGCACCCTGGTGCCGGACGACGCGAATCAGCTCACCTCGGACCACGGCTTCGATCTCGCCCGCGATGGCGCGGCACTGGCGCCGGTGATCGCGCAACTCAAGGCCTGGGGGGTGCGCGTCAGCCTGTTCATGGACCCGGATCCGGCGCAGATCGCCCGCGCCGCCGCCCTCGGCGCGGATCGGATCGAGCTCTACACCGGCCCCTACGCTGCCGCCTGTCTGGACGGCACGGGGAACACCGCGCTCGTGCCTTATCAACAGGCGGCGGCGCACGCCGCCGCGCTCGGGCTTGGCGTCAACGCGGGGCACGATCTCAATCTGGACAATCTGCCCGACTTTGCCGCCGCCCTGCCCCAGCTGCTCGAAGTCTCCATCGGCCATGCCCTGATCGTGGATGCGCTCGCCATGGGCCTGTCGCGCGCCGTGACCGCCTACCTCCAGTGTCTGGACTGAGCAGACGCGGCGTGGATTACCAGGAAAAGAAGCAGTTCTATGCCAGGTTCATTACCGTCTACGGGCGCAACCCGGTCCTCGAAGCGCTGCGCGATCCGCACCTGAGCGTGCACCGCTTGCATCTGGCAACCAGTAATCGGCCGGATGGCGCCAGCGCCGAACTGCTCGCCCTGGCGCAGCAACGGGGCATCGATGTCCGCCACCACAGCCGCGAAGAGCTGGCGCGGATTTCGAAGAACGGCCGCCAGGACCAGGGCGTCGCCGCCGATATCGCCTGCCCCCGCCACGCCGACTACCGCGATCTGCCGCTGGCGGGCGCGCGACCGCTGCAACTTCTCGCCCTGGATCGCGTCACCAATCCCCAGAACCTGGGCATGATTGTGCGCACCGTCTGCGCGAGTCCCCTGGATGGTCTGCTGCTGCCGCGCCAGGGCTGCGCGCCCCTGTCGCCGCTGGTCATCAAGGCCAGCGCCGGCACCCTGTTTCGCTGCCCCTTGTGGCGCTGCGAACGCCTGCCCGATGCCCTCGCCGAGCTCGCGGCCCAGGGAGTCGAGATCGTCGTGCTGGCCGCCGATGCGCCCGTGGAACTGGGTGCTTACCGACCCCGGGGCGCGGTGGTCTATGTGCTGGGCAACGAGACCGATGGCGTATCCGCGGCGGTATCGGCGCTCGCCCAACGCCGGGTGCGCATTCCCATGGCCAACGGCGTGGAATCGCTCAATGTCGCGGTCACGGCGGCGCTGATCGCCTTCCGGAGCCAGCTCGCCACACCGGCGTAAAAGTTGCCAGCGCGGATGCGACCAATGTGCAGCCGCCCAGAGCGGCCAGCGCCGGCAGCACACCAAACCCGGCAATCATCTGTCCCGTCAGCCAGGCGCCCAGGGGTGCGGTGCCGAAGAACGCCAGTTGATAGATCGACACCACGCGGGAGCGGTGGGAATCCGGCGCCTGGGTGTGGGTGAGCACCCGACCCAGGGTGATGGCCATGCCCGAGAACATGCCCCAGACCACGACGCCCGGAAACAGCGCCCACAGCGGCAGATGGAATGCCAGCACCGCCAGTACGATACCCCGGCCAAAGAGACTCACTATCAGCGCCCGACCGGGCCGGCCGAGGGACGAGCCGCGGCGCATGAAGAGCAGGTTCGCACTCAACACACCGAGCGTGAAACACAGTTGCACCACGGAGAACAGTCCGGCACCCCCGTGGTAGATCTCGCGGATCATCAACGGCACCGCCACCAGATAAGCGCCGAAACCGAAAAAACCGGTGATGCTGACCACGGCCATCAGCGCGCGCAGCCCTGGCTGCCGCCAGACCGTCGCGAAACCGGAAGTCACTCCCAGAGGCTCGCGGCGCCGTCCCGTCTGCAAACCCTCATGCGCGGGCTGCGCGCGGCGGAACAGGTTTCCGGCGATCACGAACATCACCATCTGAACCAGCAGCAGCAGCGGCAAGCCGATGCGGTCGAATTGCCCGGCAGCGACGATCCCCACACTCTGGGCCGCAAACTGCACGAAGGTGGATTGCGCCACCGACTGCTGGATATTGCCGGCATAAACCTGGGGTAACAGTCCCTCCCGCGCCGGCTGCACGAAGGCGGTGATGGTGCCGTAGCACACGCCGAACAGGAGCAGCAGCGGATAGTCGAGCCGCGCGGTCAGCGCGGCCCACAGCAGCAGGCCGCAGGGCGGTACATAGAGAAAGAACAGGCGCCGCACATAGGTGCCGAGATGGCGGTTGTCGGAAATCGCGCCGCCCAGCAGAATCAGCAGCAGGCTCGGAACCAGGACCGCGGTCTGCGCCAGCCCGACCCGGGCGGGCGTTTCGTGCAGCACCCCGACCAGTATCCAGGGAAACAGCACGACCTGCAGTCCCATCGCGACGGCGCCCGTGCCCACCCCGCCGAGATACCAGCGAAAGCGTCCCGCATGCACCGGATCAAGCACTGCGGTTACCCTGCGCGTTCAGACCCGGCGACGCGCGGAACGGCAACGACCGACCGGGACGGCTCAGGACTCGTGACTCCACTCGCAGCGTATGCGCGGCGCGGTGCCGCCGGGACGATGACCGTCGCCGGCGCTGTCCCAGTGAAAGGAGTGCGTACCGGCAAGCTCGGTTTCGAGGTGCACTGTCGCCGATACCCAGTACATGCGGGAGAGCACGGTCTCGAATTCCCGCAGCCACAGCTCCCACTCGTATTCGATGCCCCGGTAGGCCGCGCCGAAATGCACGACTTCGGTGTGCGGACCATTGAGCAGCAGCGAACGCTCCGGGCAGCCGAACATCTCCCGGGATATCAACGGCCAGGTGTCGACCGGCGGCAATTCTTCGATCACGCCGCGATTGGTCCGCAGCCGCTCCTCTGCCTCGCGACTCGGCACACAATCCTTGATGCAACCGTATACCACCGTCTCACCGTCCAAGCCCGCTCTCCAATCGATTTTCGTGCCCGTCTTTCAGTTTCGCCATCAACCCGGCCGATCGCTCCCGGCGCGCTGGCCGCGGGTCCGTCCGAACCCGGTCAGTCGTCGCTATTGTATTGCAGCAACTTCATGAACTCTGCTTCGTCGAGGATCCGCACGCCCAGCGCGCGCGCGCGTTCGAGCTTCGAACCCGCCTTGGCGCCCGCGACCACGGCGTGGGTGCGCGCGGAAACACTGCCGGCGACCGTGGCACCCAGAGCTTCCAGACGCTCCCGGGCCTGGTCCCGGGACATGCGCTCCAGAGTCCCGGTCAGCACCCAGGTCTGGCCCGCCAGCGGCAACGCAGAGGTCTCGCGCGGCTGCTCCGGCCAGTGGACGCCCGCGGCGCGCAGCGCCGACACCACGGCGCGATTGTTCGGGTTCGCAAAAAAATCCTTGATGTGGCCCGCAACGATCGGTCCCACGTCCCGTACCTGCGACAGCTGTTGGGATTCCGGGGTAGCGGCATCCGCTTCCGCGGCCGCAATCAAGGCATCGAGGGTTCCGAAATGCCGGGCCAGTGCCCGTGCCGTCGCCTGACCCACCTCGCGGATGCCCAGAGCGAACAGAAAGCGCGGCAAGGTCGTTTCCCGGGAGCGCGCGATGGCCGCGAGCAGATTGTCCGCCGATTTTTCCGCCATGCGGTCGAGGCTCAGGAGTTGGGCGCGTTCGAGCCGATACAGATCGGCCACCGTCGTCACCAGCTCGCGCTCCACCAGTTGCTCGATGATCCTGTCGCCGAGCCCTTCGATATCGAGCGCCCCGCGACTGGCGAAATGCCGGATGGATTCGCGGCGCTGCGCACGGCACACCAGGCCGTCCGTGCAGCGCACGGCGGCCTCCCCGGGCGTCCGCTCCAGAGGGGATCGGCACACCGGGCATCGGTCGGGAAAGACAATGAGTTGCGCTTCGCGTGGGCGCAGTTCACTGATCACGCGCACCACCTGGGGAATCACGTCGCCGGCGCGGCGCACCACCAGGGTGTCCCCGATCCGGGCATCCAGTCGGGCGATCTCGTCGGCGTTGTGCAAGGTTGCGTTGGCGACCGTCACGCCACCGACAAACACCGGACGCAAGCGCGCCACCGGCGTCACAACCCCGGTGCGTCCGACCTGAAACTCCACGCCGAGCAATGTCGTGGTGGCCTCTTCCGCGGGAAACTTGCAGGCGACCATCGAGCGCGGCGCGCGCGCGACAAAGCCGAGCTGACGCTGAAGATCGAGACGGTTCACCTTGATGACGGCACCGTCGATGGCATAGTCCAGCCCGGAACGCAGCGTGGCAAGGCGTTCGAAATAGGCGATGACTTCATCCAGAGTTGCCGCCACCGTCAACAGCGGACTCACCGGAAAACCCCAGGCCCGCAGGCGGGCCAGCAGTTCCGCCTGGGTATCGGGGTCATCCCAACCTTCCGTCTGACCGATCCCGTACGCGCAGAACCGGAGCGGCCGGCTCGCGGTGATGCGCGAATCCAGTTGGCGCAAGCTGCCGGCGGCGGCGTTGCGGGGGTTCACGAAGACCTTTTCCCCGGCTTGTTCGGCGCGCGCATTCAGCTCCGCGAAGCCCCGGAGCGACATGTAGACCTCACCGCGTACCTCCAGCACCGGCGGCACGGACGCACCGTCGAGCCGCAGGGGAATCGACGCGATGGTACGCAGATTGGCGCTGATGTCCTCGCCGGTTTCGCCGTCGCCCCGGGTGGCGCCCCGGACAAAAACGCCGTCCTGATAGCGCAGACTCACCGCAAGACCATCGAATTTAGGTTCGCACACATAGTCCGGCGAAGCATCGAGGCCCAGGCGTTCGCGCACACGGCGGTCGAAATCCCGCAGTTCTTCGACGCCGAATGCATTGTCGAGGGAAAGCATGGGTACCGTGTGCCGCACCGGCGCGAACGCGGCGAGCGGCGGCGCGCCTACCCGCTGGGTCGGAGAATCAGGGGTGCGCAGATCGGGGTGAAGACTTTCGATGTCCTGAAGTCGCCGCAGCAGACTGTCGTATTGCGCGTCACTGATGCGCGGATTGTCTTCGGCGTAGTAGCTGATATTGTGGCGGTGAAGCTGCTCGCGCAGCAATCTGGCCTCCTGGGCAAGCTCCGGGGGCGCCGTCGTATCCGGCACGACAATCAGTCCCGGAGGCCGTGCCGGCGGCTGTAGTCGAGAATACGCTGCCGATAATGCGCGATGCCGCTGCGCGTCAGAGTGGCACGCTGTTCATCCTTCAGCTCGGCGTCCAGTTCCCGCGCCGCTGCCTGAGCGGAGGCCAGCATATCGTCGAATACGGCGAGCGGGTCCGGCTGATCGTTGATCAGCATGAAAAATGCCACACCCGGGGTACTGAACTCGTGCAGGGAGCCCTCAAAGGCGCCCGGCTTCAGCGCATTAGCGACGCTGAACCGTGCCACGGGTTCGCCGTTGCTGGTTCCGGCGTCGTCGTAACTGTGGAAAATATTGCGCTCGCCAAATTTCAATCCGGCGTTCAGCAACGCGGCAAACAGTGGCCTGGCACTGAAAGTCTGTCCGGGCGGCGCCATCAGGTGAATGACCACCGCATCGGTTTCCCCCACATCCTTGGTCGCCGGATCGGCTTCGGTCGATGCCCTGCCCCGCCGCCTTCCTCCCCGTGTCGAGCGCGCGGACTTTTCTGCGCTGATGGATATGTTCGGAGCCGGCTCACCCCGGAACAGCGGCAGGTCATCCACGTCGAGCTCGAGCCTGTCGGTGCATTCGACATCGGGCTCCCGTTCCGGAATCAGGATGTCGCCGGTCGTCGCGAGCGGCTCGGGGCCTGGCTCCGCGGCCGGATCCGGCACGCTGACTTGATCCACCGACAGGGACGGGTCCGGCACCAATTCATCCCGGCCCTGCTCCGGTCCGGGTTCGCGGCGGTAAGGCTTGGTGCGGAAAGTAAAGGTGGCATCGCTGCGCTGGCGCAGGCTCTGGTTGAGCTCCGCCGTCGCCTGTTCGTCGCGAATCGCCACGACCCGGACCGACCCCGGCAGCTCATCGTTGTCGTGATCAGTGGCGGACTGGCTGTCGTCGTCAAAAATGGATTGCCGACGCGGGCCACGCAGACTGCCGCGCCGAGCGGCCCGCATCCGGCGCACACCATCCAGAATGATGCCGCACACCAACAGGGCGCCCAGTGCAATGAGGACCTCCCGTGGGCCAAAATCCATCGTTACCGTACCTCGTTCAGGTTGATCGCTGAATTCCCATCGACGGTTTTACCCGGCTTCGGCCAGACGGACGGCTTCGTCGACATCCACCGCCACCAGCCGCGACACACCTGGCTCGTGCATGGTAACACCGAGCAACTGACCCGCGATTTCCATGCTGATCTTGTTATGGGTGATGTAAATGAACTGCACTTTTTCCGACATCTCCCGCACCAGGCGCGCATAGCGATCGGCATTGATATCGTCCAGCGGCGCATCCACCTCGTCGAGCATGCAGAACGGTGCCGGATTGAGCTGAAAGATCGAGAATACCAGCGCAATGGCTGTCAACGCCTTCTCGCCGCCCGAGAGCAGATGAATGGTGGCATTCCGCTTGCCGGGCGGCTGCGCCATGATGGTCACACCGGTGTCCAGCAGATCGTCGCCGGTCAACTCCAGGCCCGCCTGACCGCCGCCAAAGAGCTTGGGGAACAGCTCCTGGAGGGAGCTGTTGATCTTGTCGAAGGTCTCCCGAAAGCGCGCGCGCGTTTCGCGATCGATCTTGCGGATGGCGCTCTCGAGGGTTTCCAGGGCGTCCCGCAACTCGGCGTCCTGGGTATCGAGATACACCTTGCGCTCCGACTGCTGCCGAAACTCGTCAACCGCCGCGAGATTGATCGGCCCCAGGCGCTGGATGCGGCGATCCAAAGCATCGAGCTGCTCCTGCCAATTGGGCGCCGCAGCCACATCCGGCAGATCGGCCAGCAGGGCTTCGGCCGTAAACCCCTGACTCTGAAGCTGTTCCGCGATGCCGTCGGCGCGGGTCCGGACTTCGCGTGCCGCCAGCCGCAGCTGTTCCAGCCGTTCGCGCTGTTCCTGCACCTGGCGCTCGGCGGTCACCCGCCGCGCTTCCTCGGTACGCAATGCGGCGTCGAGACGCTCCACCGCTGCCCGCGCAGTAGCGAGTGCGGTCTCCGCCGCCAGCCGCGCGGCGAGTTTGTCCTGGAGTTGTTGCTGCAGGAGCGCCGCCGGATCTTCGCTGCCCGCGAGCTCGAGGGCGAGCTCGTCGCGCCGCCCGGTCAATCGCTCCACCTGCCCGCGAATACGCTCGAGTCCCTCGCGGACCGAACCGAGCTGGGCGGTCAATGAGCGTTCACGCAAATCCAGTTGATGCAGGGCATCGCGGTGTCTCTGCGCGGCCCCGCGCGCGGCTGCGACTGCTTCGCGGCGACTGTTCCGCTCCGCCGCCAGCGCCTCGACCGCGTGGCTCGCCGCCTGCATCTGATCCAGCAACCCCTGGAGATCGCGGCGGGCGTCGCCGACCTGAGCCACCTCCTGCGCCAGCAGTGCTTCCGCTTCGCCAAGCTCGCGCAGCACGCGCTGGTTGCGCTCGTCGAGCTGCTTGCGACGCGCCTGTTCGGCGCTCTGTTTGGCGCGCACGTCGGCGTAGTCGCGCTGCGCGCGCGCGAGCTGCTGCTCGGCGGCACCGCGCTGCGCTTCCAGATCGCGCATTGCGGCCTCGGCGGCGCTGTACTGCTCGGCGGCGGCAGCAATACGGGTGTCGGCGGCAATGATCTCCTGCGCCACCGCCGCCAGTTCACGCTTGCGAATCAGGACGCCGCCGGCCAGCTCATCACCGCGGATCAGGCGCAGCCAGTTGGCGCCGAACCAGATGCCGTCCCGGGAGATGATCGATTCGCCGGCACGCAGACTGCCGCGCTGTGCCCAGCCGGACTCGAAATCATCCGCCGCGTAGATGTTGGCGAGCAGCGGTTCCGCCAGTTGCCGGGCGTCCCGCAATTTGTCGGCCAGGCGCGGCAGGCTGCCGGCGGGTGCGGCGGCCAGAGCCGTGCCGGCTTCCACCAGCGCCAGGTGGCCGCGCGCGAAGCTGGCGAATTCCCCGCGCAGCGGCTCGATGGCGCCGGCGCACAAAGCCTGCAAGTCGATACCGAGCACGGTCTCGACGGCAAGTTCCCAGCCCGGCTCAACATCCAGTCCATCGGCGAGACGCGGCAGTTTTTCAAGACCACGCGCTTTCAACCAGGCGCCGGCGCCCTCGCCTTTCGCGCGCGCGGCATCGAGCAGCGTGGTCAGTCCCGCGCGCCGGCCTTGCAGCTCCTGAAGCTGCTTGCGCTCGGCATTGAGTGCCGCGGCAATCGCCACCTGCTGCGCGCGCGTCGCGGCAATCGCGGTTGAGATGCGCGCGAGCTCCTCCTGCTGTACCGCGTTGGCCTGCTCCCGCTCGGCCAATTGCTTCGCCAAGACCTCCAGATCGGTGCCCGGCAGCACCGCATTCACTTCGGCAAGTTCCGCCCGCAGCCGCCGCAAGCGGTCCGACGTCCGCGCGGTCGCGCTATCCAGATGCTGGATGCGTGCCTGTGTCTGGTCCATGCGCCGCTGGGCTTCGGCGCTTTCGCGCTGCGCCACTTCCCAGCGCTGCTGAATGTCGTGCAGCAGGCGTTCGTTCTCCTGGAGTTCGGCCGTAGCGGCGGTGGATTGCTGCTGTGCGGCCTCCCTGGCGGGCGTCACCTCGGCCAGTTCCGCGGTCCAGGCCGTGTTGCGCAAGGTGTCGTTTTCGAGATGCTGGCGGGATTCGGCCAGATTGCGCTCGACCTGCTCCAGATCGGCGCGCAGGCGGCGGATCTGCTCCCGGCCGTGCTGGATTTTCTGCTCCACCGCCGAGACTTCCGCCCCGATGGCGTAGAACTGCTGCTGGGCGCCGTTGAGCGCCTCACTCGCGCCAGCATGGTCGGCACGCAGACGTTCGATGGCCGCCTCGGCGGCGTGGCGTTCGGCAATCAGGGCTTCAAGAGCCGTCGCCTGTTCCGCAATCACGGCTTCGTGGCGGCGCGCATCGGCGTCGTGATCCCGCCAGTTGAGCGCGAGATGCTGGGCATTGAGCTGGCGCTCCTCGGTCTTGAGCACTCGGTATTTTTCGGCGGCGGCGGCCTGACGCTCCAGACGATCGAGCTGGCGCCCCATTTCATCGCGGATATCGGTAAGCCGCTCGAGGTTTTCGCGGGTGTTGCGGATGCGGGTCTCGGTGTCCTTGCGCCGCTCCTTGTATTTCGAGATCCCCGCCGCTTCTTCAATGTAAACCCGTAGATCTTCCGGACGCGCCTCGATCAGGCCCGAGATCATGCCCTGCTCGATGATGGCGTAGCTGCGCGGACCCAGCCCGGTACCGAGAAATACGTCGGTGACATCACGACGGCGACACCGGCTGCCATTGAGGAAGTAGGTGGACTGCCCGTCCCGCGAGACACGGCGCTTGACGGCAATTTCCGCGTAGGCGGCATACTCACCGCCCAGCTTGCCGGCGCTATTGTCGAAAATAAGCTCAATGGTGGCCTGGGCGACGGGCTTGCGGGTGCCGGACCCACTGAAGATGACGTCGGCCATCGACTCGCCACGCAGGTGCTTGGCGGATATTTCCCCCATCACCCAGCGCACCGCGTCGATGATGTTGGATTTGCCGCAGCCGTTGGGCCCCACGACGGCACAGAGATTGCCCGGCAGGTTAACCGTGGTGGGATCGACGAAGGATTTGAAGCCCGCCAGTTTGATACACTTCAGACGCATCGAGGATTGGTGACCCTGGGTTCACACCAGCCCCGGCGGGGCGTTGCGCCGTGGATTTTACACCCTGTATCGCCTCCGACAAGGTTTTACCCGCAGGGTCCAACCGCATCCCCCACAAGCGACCACATGCCGAATATTGTTCTCATCGAGCCGGAAATTCCGCCGAATACCGGCAATATCATCCGCCTTTGTGCCAATACGGGATTTTTGCTCCACCTGGTCGAGCCGCTGGGTTTCGCGCTGGATGACAAACGCATGCGGCGGGCCGGACTCGATTACCACGAGTGGCAGCCCTTGCGGGTCCACGCCGACTGGGCGAGTTGCCGGAAGGCGCTCGGCGCCGGTCGTCTGTTCGCCTTCTCAACCCGTGCGGAGCGCCACCATACCGAGATCGCCTACCAAGACGGCGACAGCCTGCTATTCGGTGCCGAAACACGTGGGCTCAAGGCAGAGATCCTCGCTGCGGTGGCTCCCGAACACCGCCTGCGCATCCCCATGCGCCCGCATAGCCGCAGCATGAATCTCGCCAATGCGGTGGCGGTGGCCAGCTATGAAGCCTGGCGCCAACTGGGCTTCGCCGGTGCCCGCTGACGTGTCAGCCCCGGTGGTGGGGCTCTTTTTCGGGTCTTCGACCTGCTATACCCAGATCGCAGCGGAGCAGATTGCCGCCGCCCTCTGCGACTTTCGCGTCGAGATCCACGATATCGCCTACACCCCCCTGCGTACAGCCAATCAGTATCAGTTCCTGATTCTCGGCATCCCCACCTGGGACTATGGCGAGTTACAGGAGGACTGGGAACGAGTCTGGCCGGACCTGGTGGAAGTGAACTGGTCCAGCAAGGTGGTGGCACTCTACGGGCTGGGCGATCAGGAAGGCTATCCGGAGTGGTTTCAGGATGCCCTGGGTTATCTCTGGACCAGAATAACCCAGCTGGGCGCGACTACGGTCGGATTATGGCCCGCCACCGGCTACAGGTTTGCGAATTCGATGGGACTGACGCCCGACGGCCAACATTTTCTGGGGCTGGCACTGGACGAAGCAAGTGAATTCGAATGCTCGGAAGCCCGCATCCGGGCATGGTGCCGGCAGATCGCGGGCGAGTTCGCAGCACAGGATAGGATATAAACAGGGCTGTCTTGCGAGGTGCTTGCCCGGCGCAAACGTCCGATCATCTCCGACCCATTGACGCCTTGACCCATGGTTGGGGTCGACAGGACGCGCGATCCTCAGGCGATGCCGGTGATTTCGTTCCTGTCATGTACGGCAGGCTCGATACGAAACGTCCGCATCGCATCCGCGCTCAGGGGGCGGGAATACAGGAAACCTTGCGCGAGTTCGCAGCCGGCAAGAATCAGCTCGGACTCTGCCGTGCTGCTTTCCACACCCACCGCGGTCACGGCCTTGCCGGCCACTTTGCAGAGTGCGACCAACGCCGGAATGAATCTTGGGTCATTCCTTGCGGGTGGCTGGTTCGACAGCAGCCGCTGATTGATCTTCACGGCATCGACGGGAACGTTGCCGATATAGGCGTATTCGCCAGCATGAACGCCAAATTGGTCGATGCAAAGCCGCAGCCCCAGTTGTCGCGCGCGCTCGAAGAAGATGCGGCAAAGACCCGGATTGCGCAAATAAATTTCCTCGTCCACCTCCAGCATGATCGCTGCCACCGGAATCCCATGCCTGGTCATCACATCAACCACGGTCTGGGGATAACGGGAATCCTTGATCTGCGACATGGCGATATTTATCGCCACCTGTCGGATCGGCATCCGCCAGCGGCGCCACGCCTTGAGTTGCCTGGCGACCTGTTCGAGCGTCCAGATGCCGATGGTATCGGTAATGCCGGCGTCTTCCGCAAGACCGATGAAGTCCGCTGGATTGATACTCCCCCGGCAGTGATGATCCCAGCGCAACAGCGCCTCCACACCCATCAGTCCGCCATTGTGGAGATCGATCTGCGGCTGGTAGACGATCTTCAGTTGATCGCGCCTGATCGCCAAGCGCAACTCGGATGGAAAATACAGCCCTTCGCTGTAAGGCCCCAACTTCTCGGGAGTCGCCGCTTCGCGGCCTTTACTCGCCGCCTTGGTTTCGTACATGGATTGGTCGGCGTATTGCATCAGGCTCTCGATACTTTCCCCGTCGTCAGGGTAAGTGGCGGCACCAACGCTCGCACGCACTTTGATCGCACGGTCTCCGACATGAAAGGGCTCGGCGAGACAAGCGGAAATTTTGCCCTGAATGGCGGCGGCTTCCTCATGGGGACTGTCGGCAATCACCGTAAATTCATCGCCCGCCAGCCGAGCCACCGTGTCGCTATCACGTACCGCCCCGAGCAATCGGCTGCCCGCCTGCCGCAGAATCTCGTCGCCTACATGATGTCCGTAGTCATCATTGATACCTTTGAAATCATCCAGATCAATGAAGAATATCGTCAACTGCCGTTGTTCCCGGCGCGCACGACGGAGACCTTGATCGAGACGGTCCAGGAACAGGCGACGATTGGGCAGATCGGTCAGGTTATCGTGCGTCGCCAGATGCCGCAGTTCATCATGTATCTTTTTGGTCTGGCTCAAGTCGGTGAAAGTAACGATGTAGTTGGCGGTCTGCCCCCTGTTGTCTTTCACTTTGCAGACAACCAGCCGAACGTCGAAAAGATTGCCGGACCGGTGCCGCAGCATGGTCTCTCCGTGCCAGGAGTCCACATCCTGCAATTGCTCGAAGACGCGTTGGTAGTAGTTTTCGCCCGGGGGCTTCGACAGCAACAAATTGTCGCGCTGCCCTATCGCGTCTTTCTGACTGTATCCGGTTATCGTCGTGAATGCCGCGTTCACCGCGACGACAACCCGTTGGCGATCGAGCACCAGGACCGCATCGCTCGAGTGTTCCTGGAGTGCATTCCACAGGCGCGCCGTCGCCGCTTCACTGCGACTTTGCGAAAGATCCTCGGAAATACAGGTAAATCCGTAATGTTCTCCCTCCTGGGCCTGGGGGGTCATTCGATGACGGTATAACACGCCGTTGATTTCGGCCTCACCAACACTTGGCAGTCCACTCCGAACACGCTGGACAAGTGCGGTGAGGGCCGGATTTTTCGCAGTGACCGCGTCAA
This sequence comes from Porticoccaceae bacterium, assembly GCA_050179115.1. Lineage (GTDB taxonomy): Bacteria > Pseudomonadota > Gammaproteobacteria > Pseudomonadales > Porticoccaceae > JAGPUQ01. Next base: position 33,571 of record JBFXFL010000028.1, read on the forward strand.
TGTCGCGATCAAGAAGCTGGGCTCGGGAGATGCCCTCGCGGGCGGTCTCGCGGCCATACACGGCGGTTACCTGCCCGCCGCCGTCCACCTGCCAAGCCGTCAGCGCCTGATCCTGCGCAATGATGGAAAGGGGACCCACCGTCGGCGCGCCCGCCAACCCGCGCTGCCTGAGGAGAGAACCGTGCACCAGAAGCACTGCGCACCAAATCGCCAGAATGATGACCCCACCCATCAACCGACCCGACACACCCAGATCAAGGCCAAAAATTACGGCAATACCCACCAGCACGAAAAAAAACGTGATGAGCAGCCGTTGGGCCATCGCGCTTCGTGGTGAGTCGGGCACTGCTGATATCATTGGCTGTCCGTTGTGCCAGTTCGCGAGAAACCACCTCACGTGCGCCGAAGTATAGGCAGCGGCCGCAAGGGACGTCAGGTGGAATCAGCCCAGTGGCGTGAAACCGTACCCGAACGGTTTGAGATCCCGGTCACTCCATGCAGGGACGCTTTCGTGCTACAGCGTGCCGGCGGGTTCGGATCAAAGGCTCCGCGCAATGACCTCCAGCATGATTTCACTGGTTCCTGCGTAGATCCTGGCGACCCGGGCATCCGCGTACATACGACAGATGAGGTACTCGTCCATATAACCATACCCGCCGTGCATCTGCAGGCAGGTGTCCAGGACCTGCTGGAGGCGCTCGGAAGTCCAGTACTTGCACATCGCGGCGCTGGCACTGTCCAGTTTCCCGGCTACCACGTTGAGAATGCAGTGGTCCAGGAAGACCCGCGCCACATGGGCGGTGGCCTGCGCCTCGGCGAGGCGAAACCGGGTATTTTGCAGATCGAACAGGGACGCCCCGAACGCCGCGCGCCCTTTTACATAAGCGACTGTTTCCGCCAGCGCGCCTTCCATCATGGCGACCGACTGCACCCCGACCTGGGTCCGCTCATAGGGCAGATCCGACATCAGCTGCGCGAAGCCACGGCCGTCCTCACCGCCGAGCAGATTCGCGACCGGAACCCGCACGTTATCGAAGAACAGCTCGCAGGTGTCCTGGGATTTTTGCCCCATCTTGTCGAGGATGCGTCCGACCTTGAATCCGGCCAGATCCTTGGTCTCAAGCATCACAATGGACAGACCTCGGGCACCTCCCGCGGCGTCGGTGCGCACCACCAGCGCGAGCAGTTCACACAGATAGCCATTGGTGATGAACAGCTTGGACCCGTTGATGACGTACTCATCGCCTTCGCGCGTCGCGCGGGTCTTGACCGCCTTGAGGTCGGAGCCGGTACCCGGCTCCGTCATGGCAATGGCGCCGATCAGATCGCCGCTTGCCATTTGCGGCAGCCAGCGCTGCTTTTGCGCCTCAGTGCCGTGATTGAGGATGTAATGGGCCGTGATACTGTGGACACCTTGACCCATTCCTGACAGCCCGCGTCGCCATTGCTCCTCAAAAAATACCGCTTCGTGGCGAAAATCGCCGCCGCCACCGCCGTACCGCTCGGGAATATCCGTGCACAGGAACCCCTGCTTGCCCGCCAGACGCCAGAACGATTTGTCGAGGTGCTGCTGTTTGCGCCAGCGATCCTCGTTGGGAACCATCTCGGTGTCGACAAACTTGCTCGCAGCGGCGCGAAAGATCGCGAGATCTTGGTCCATCCATGGCGATTGATAGCTTTGCATCTTCACAACCCCACCTGGTTCTTATCCTGGGAAATCGTCTCGGAAGGGGGCAACTCGATCACCGCCTCACCCACCAGCTTTTCTTCGCCGACCTGATTGGTTGCCACCAGACGAACCACCACCCGACGGTTGGCCCCCAACTCACCCACGTCCGTCACTTCACCATCACACACCAACTGCTCGCCAAGTTTGACAATGGCGCCAAACTTGACCTCGAAGCTGCGTAGATAGGCCTGTGGCACCCACCCCGTCAGCATCTGTCCAAGATAAGCCATGTTGAGCATGCCGTGGGCAAAGACATCCTCCATGCCGGCCGCGCGGGCTACGTCGGGATCGATATGCAGGGGGTTGTGATCGTTGGATGCGCCGCAAAAATACGCGAGTGTGGCGCGTGTGAGCGGCGGTTTGACAAGTGTCGGCAGACGATCTCCTACCGCCACGGGGCCGGGAGAGGGTTTCATTCCGCCACACCGGCACCGCGGATCACGATGGTCTTGCGGAATCTGGTGGTCAGCTCTCCCCGCTGATTGAACGCCTCCGTTTCTTCAATGAGAAATTTGAGCTTGCCCTGGCGGCGCTGGATGAAATCGACGATCCGGCTTTGAAACCGGATACAGTCACCGGCGTGGATGGGGGCGAAGTAATCAAAACGCTGCTGCGCGTGCATCATGGTGCACCAATCGATGCCGAGCGCCCGATAGCGGGCGTAGGGGTCACTTTCACACAGGCTCAGGGTCACCGCGTAGGTGGGCGGGGCAAGAATCGAAGGGTGCCCGGCCGCCCTCGCCGCAGCCTCATCAAAGTAGACGGGATTGGTCTCGCCGACGGTCTTGGCGAAAAAGCATAGCTGCCACTTTTCGACCTCAACTACCAACTGGGGGATGGGGATATCCACAAACTTGCTCGTCATACCCTCAAGACCCAGCAGTCTGTGTCGTCCAGAGGCTTGATATATACCTTATATCCATATGCAGGCACAAGCGGGTTGCGAGTGCCACCCATGTCCCCGAAGCTTTCCTAAGGACTTCATCTACCCGGCGCCGGCTCCTTCCCACGATTTCAACCGCCGTCGGTCGAAATACTAAACCCCTTGGTAAATCGATTGACCTTTAGTAACCCACCCCTCGACGATGCTCTACACTAGGACACGAGTTACGCGAAGTTGGCCACGCAGAGGCGCTAATGACCAAGGTTCGCTGGGGCAAAAGCATTCAGAGCAAGGACGAGCAGTACGACCTGAAACGGTCTGCAATTTTGCGCACCGCAGGTCGTATGTTCAATCAAAAAGGCTTTCGGGAAACCTCGCTGAACGACCTCGCGGACGAACTGCAGGTCACCAAGCCGACGCTGTACTACTATATAGAGAACAAGGAAGATATCCTGTTCCAGTGCCTCTATACCGCCATAACGGAACTGCTGGACCAGACCGACGCCATCCTGCAGGCACCCCTGAACGGGATTGAAAAACTCACGCACTTCATCCACATGTTCATCGCTGTCTTCGACGATGAGTTTGGCCGCTGTCTCGCGCACCCCGGCCCGGAACCCCTGTCGAGCAAATACCTCGAGCAGATCGCGCCCCTTTATGTGCGCGTCGATTCCGCCATGCGCCAGATGATCGAGGACGGTATCGCCGACAAGTCCATGCGACCCTGCAACAGCAAAATCAATGCGTTCGCCCTGTTCGGCGCCATCAACTGGATGACCCGCTGGTACCATCCCGAGGGCGAGATGACGACCCGCGAGGTCGCCGACGCGATGGTCCAGCTTTTCTGCCAGGGCCTGATGCCGCGCTGAGCGCAGCTACCTTGGCGTGCTGTCCCCCCGTTTTCGACAATACGCTTTATCGGCAACCTGCTGGCTCCCTCAGCCCTTGAGATAGACAGCGGCGATTTTCTCCATGGCCACCGCCATTTCGAAATCCAGCGTGGTGATGCCTTTCGAGCGATGGGTCAGAAGGTCGATTTCCACCACATTCCAGACATTCGTCCACTTCGGATGATGGCTCATGACCTCGCACACCAGCGCGGTCTGGGCCATGAACCCGAAAGCGGCGCTGAAACTTGGAAACTTGTAGCGCCGGTGCAGCTTTCCGTCGGCTATGGCCCAGGCTTCCAGCGCCGAATCGTTGAGATCCTTCAGCTTGCCCGCCAACTGGTCTTGATCGATCAGTGCATCTTTTTTCATTGCCTCTTCCCCATCAAATTTGGTTTTGCCAACCGCGCTGCGACTGGCCCCGCGCAACCCGTGACACTCAGGGATTGGCTGTATGCTCGATAACCTTGCGAATACCTTCAACCGCCAGGGGCGCGCCCGCATAGGCAAACACCGTGAGCATCACTTCCTCGAGTTCGGTTTTGGTAACTCCATGACGCAGCGCTGACGGGACATGGATATCCAGTTCATCGTCACGCCCGAGTGCCGCCAGAACCGATACCACCAAGAGGCTGCGGTCGCGTCGAGACAGTTGCGGCCTTGCCCAAATTTCGCCGAACGCGAAGTCGACACCGGCATCGGCCAGCGGACCCAGTTTGCCTGCGATGCCCTCGAGAAGCTTCCCGGCATCCGCCGACTCCTGGCCGGACAGCCGTGTCATCACCTCGATGGAGCGGGCACGCCGTTGCTCGCCCGTCAAGCGCTCGGCCGCCTCGGCAGGCGGCGGGTGCCCCATCTTCGCGAGCAAGCGGTTGGCTTCCGCCATGGCGTCAAGTGCACGGGGAAAGCCCGCATAACCACTCAGGTGGACAAAAATTTCCCTGATCTCCTCTGCGGTCAGCCCGTTCCTGATTCCCCCGGGGACGTAATAGGCGAGCTGATTGGTCTGGTGGATTGCGCCCAAAATCGCCAGCACCACCAGATTGCGGTCGCGTCGGCTGAGCTGTTCCCGACTCCAGATTTCGCCCATCACGAAGTCGACGGCGAAGGTGCCCAACGCGCCGTTCTCGCGTTCCAGCTTCGTCGCCAGCTCGGCCGCTTCCGTGGTCGAGGTGCCGGTCAGGGCACTCAGGGAGCGCAACCCCTGCTCCCGGCGTACCCTTTGATCTTTCGCCGCCAGATCGGACAGCGCGGAATCGGGGGCTGCAATGACCGATCCCGGTACCGCGAGCGTCGCGGCCATCAGAATTCCTTGCGCCAATCCGACCAAGGTAACGCCGCGGCCAATCCCCGCACGCGAGTCAATTTTTCGTGAATGAACTTTCACCGGTTCCATTGCCATTTTCCGTTCCTGTTTTTTATCGGATACTGTTTTGTATGGCGCTTGAATTATCGATCACCAGTACCGTTACACGGATCAATCCCACATCAGACCGCCGTCCACATTCCAGGACTGGCCGGTAACATTGCGCGCTTCGTCGGAGCCGAGAAACACCGCCAGATCGGCAATATCGTCGGGCTCGTTGGAGCGTCCGATGGGGATGTTGCCATCGAACGCCGTCATCACTTCCGCTTCCAGACGTCCAGCCGCCTCGGCGCGTTCGCGGACCACCTGATAATAGAGATCGGTGCGGGTCACACCGGGACAAATCGCATTGACATTGATGTTGTACCGACCCAGAGCGTGGGCGGCGACCCGGGTCATGGCGATCACCGCGCCCTTGGAACCGGCATAGGCAATGTTCGAGGTGCCGGAATAACCTTTGCCGGCAATGGAGGCGATGTTGACGATGCGTCCACCGCCGCGCTCGCGCATCGCGACCGCCGCTGCCTGCATGCAGAAAAACAGACCGCGCGCGTTGACCCGGTGGATCGCATCCCAGTCCTCGGGGCGCACCGAGAAAAAATCGATATTGCGAGTCACGGCGGCATTGTTCACCAGAATATCGAGTGCATCATGGGTTTCGGCGACCAGCTGGATCATCGCGGTTACCGCTTCGGTATCGCCGACGTCGACCACCATGGCCTCGGCTTCGCCATCATCGGCGCGAATCTCCGCAACCACCTCGTCCGCCGTCGCCACATCGATATCGACCACCACGACATGGGCGCCCTCGGCGGCAAAACGCCGCGCGATGGCGCGGCCGATGCCGCGCCCGGCACCCGTCACCACCGCAACCTGACTCCACAAACGTGCCATCGGATCTCCCGCGAGCAATCCACGCCCGGAACTGTCGGCTGGCGGTATCATGGTGGCTGACTCCCACGGTGTCAAAATATACCCCGCGCGACTCCAATGGAGTCGCGCGCCGGGATCGCCGACACTGCTGTCCGACTTTCATCAGTTCTTTGTCCACCCTGGAGGCAACACCATGCAACGCGGATATGCACTCGTCACCGGCGCCATCGGCGGGCTCGGCACCGCCATCACCAAACGCCTCATCGCCGCCGGCATCCCGGTGATCGGCACGGATCGGCGCGGCACCGATCTGGAAGCCTGGCTACCGGACGCCCTCGACGAAACCGAGCGGCGCCAATTCAGTTTCGTTCCCCTCGACGTCACCAAGGAGGAACATATCGACCAACTGGCGGCGCAGCTGCGCGCCGAGAACAAGCCGATCGCCTACCTGATCAACAACGCCGGGATCCAGGGCAACGCCAAACCCTGGGATTTGAGCAGCAAGGACTGGCATCGGGTCATCGCCGTCAATCTGCACGGCACCTTCTACATGACGCGGGCGTTTTCCAGAGACATGGTGGAGCGCGGATTTGGCCGCGTCGTCAATTTCGCGTCCATGTACGCCTACCATCCGGGCGAAGGCCAGTCGCCCTACGCCGCCGCCAAAGCCGGCATCACCGGCTATACCCGCTCGGTGGCGCTCGACCTGGCAAAGTACGGCGTGACCGTGAACACCATCGCGCCGGGCATGATCTGGCACGAACGCCTGCGCGGCGTGCTGCCGGACCAGGTGTTCGAAGACATGATCGGCCGCGTGCCCGCCGGACGCGCGGGTCGCCCGGACGAGATTGCCGGCGCCGTGGGGTTTTTCTGCTCCGAGGAATCCTCCTACGTCACCGGACAGACCCTGCATGTGAACGGCGGGCTGTACCTTCCAGGGTAAAAGCTGCCGGGATAAAAGCTGCCGGGATAAAA
>JBFXFL010000029.1:0-39750 GCA_050179115.1 Porticoccaceae bacterium
CGCAGGTCGCTGACCAGCCCCAGGGATTCGATGGCGGTGATGACGGCGTCGGGCGTCAGCGCGTCGTAGGGGTGAGACATGGGTGCCGCCGGGAAACTGCAAGGCGGTCATTGTAGGGGGTTATGCCGTGGGCGGCGGACGAATACGCGCCTTGCTGGCCGAATAACAGGAGTTCCGGGCAAACCCGCTCCCGATCAGCTTCCGAACCGAAATGCCGAGACGGGCGCGCCCAATACCCGGTCGCGGTAGACGCAAACACCCGCGTCAACGCCGGCGGCACCGGCGATGACATGCAGCGGCAGCAGGTGCTCTTCGCGTGGGTGCGCGTGGCTGGCCCCCGGGGCTTTGTGCCAGGCGTCAAGACGGCGATTGCGTTCGTCGGGACTGGTGGTGCAGGCGTCCTGAAGCCAGGCGTCGAAGGCGTCACCGGCGGGATTGGTGGCCGGCCGGTGCATCAGGATCGCCATGTTGTGGTAGCTCATGCCGCTGCCGATCAGCAATACGCCCTCGCGGCGCAACGGAGCCAGCGCGGCGCCCAGCGCAAGGTGTGCGCCGGGGTTCAGATCAGGGCGCAGTGAAATCTGTACGACCGGGATGTCGGCATCCGGATAGATCAGTTTGCAGGGAATGAATACCCCGTGATCCAGGCCGTGTTCGGGGTCCTGCGCCGCGGCGATGCCAGCTGCGCCCAGCAGGTCGCAGACACGATCGGCGAGCCAGGGTGCGCCCGGAGCGTCGTAGCGCAATTGATAGGTATGCGGCGGGAAGCCCTGGTAGTCGTAGATCAGCGGCGGTGCCAGCGCGCTGTTGACGCGCACCGGGTCGGCTTCCCAGTGCGCGGAGACGATCAACAGCGCACGGGGGCGGGTGCCGACCGTCGCTGCCAGGCCGCGCAGAAACGCGGCCATGCGATCCCAGGTGTCAGCCGGCCCCAGGGTCCAGTCCATGAAAAAACAGGGCCCGCCGCCGTGGGGGATGTAATAGCAGGGCAGGGCGGCGGGCATTCCCATTCGGCTCAGCCTGCGGCGGCGCGGCGCGGTGCTTCGGGCTTGAGCAGGGGTTCGCCGGGGAGCTTGCGAACTTCCGGCAATACCTCCTTGGCAAACAGGCGGAGGCTCCTTTCGGCTTCTGCGTGGGGCATGCCCGCGTAGCTGAATACGCCGGTATAGGCGCCCGCACCGGTGCGCTCTGTGAAGTTCTTGATGGTCTCGAAGCATTTTTCCGGGGTACCCCAGACCTGAATGCTCATGAAGAATTTGACGACGTCCTCGATACTCTTGCTGACGTGGTCCTGCATGGCAGCGTAGGTTTCGTAGCCTTTGGTTTTTTTCAAATGGTCGCCGGCCATTTCGTAGTGCTTGACCACGGAACGGTAGTAGCCGCCGATGTATTGATACGCGAGTTCCTCGGCGCGACCGGCGTCCTCATGGCACAGCGTCCAGCCGGCAAGGATCGGCGCCGGCGCGGCGGTGCCGTTGATCTGCTTGAACAGCGCGCGGTAGTCGGCCAGTTCCCGATCGACATGTTCCCAGGGCTTCTGCGGAATGATCAGGATGCCGATCCCGAGCTCCGCCATGATCCGGGAGGATTCCGGTGAAACGGCAGCGGCATAGGTGCGGCCACGAAAGGTCTTGAACGGGCGCGGGCGGATTTCCCGGCGGATCTGCTTTATGTGTTTGCCGTCGAATTCACAAAAGCCGGTTTCGAGACCTTCCAGGATCATCTGCGCCGCTTCGGTGAAATATTCGCGGCTGATGTTCATGTCGCGCCCGAAGCCTTCGAACTCGACCCGGCCCAGACCACGACCGATGCCGAGGATCATGCGGCCATCGGACATGTTGTCGAGCATGGAGATTTCTTCGGCGACGCGCATGGGGTCGTGCCAGGGCAGCACCATGACCATGGTGCCCAGCCCCAGGTTGGGATTGCGGCCGGCCCAGTAGGACAAGAACTGGGTCACGTCCGGGCACATGGTGTAATCGGTGAAGTGGTGTTCCACGCCCCAGATCGACTGGAAACCGAGCCCTTCGGCCAGGTCGCCCAGCGCGAGGTCGTTCTGGTACACCTGCCGGTCGGTCAGCTTGGGATCGACACCCTGAAAAATGATGGACAGCCCTACATCCATTGCGAATACCTCGATAGGTTGGAAAAATGGTTGATAAATAAAGTTTGGCGAGCGTAGCAGAAATGAAAACCCCCGGGAGACCCGGGGGAATGCGGCGTCATCCGGCCGGTCTCAGATCGCCAGAGAAACACCACCATCGACGACGATGATGGAGCCGGTGATGAAGTCCGACGCCGGGCTCGCCAGCAGGATCGCAATACCGTGGAAATCCGATGGCCGACCGAATTTGCCGACCGGGGTTTTCTTGACGATATAGTCCACCAGCCCGTTCTTCTTCGGTCCCTCGCACGGCATCATCTCGGTGTCGACGAGGCCGGGCAGAAGCGCGTTGACCTGGATATTGTGCTTGCCCCAGCCCTGCGCCAGGCTCTGGGTCATATGATCCATGCCGCCCTTGGCGGCCGCGTAATGCACCAGCTTGCCAAAGCCGAGCTTGGTGATGATCGAGCCGACATTGATGATCTTGCCGCCGCCGGCCTTGACCATCTCGGGAAAGCACGCCTTGGAAGTCAGGAAGCAGGAGGTCATGTTGATGGCGATGAAGTTGTTCCACTGCTCCAGGGTCATGGTCTCGGCCGGAATCCCCCAGCTGATGGCGGCGTTGTTGAACAGGATGTCGATCCGGCCAAAGCGCGCCACGGTCTCCTTGACCATGCGGTTGACATCGTCTTCCCGGGACACGTCGCACTGAATGCCCAGCGCGTCTGCGCCCTCGGCCTTGAGTTGATGGACCGCGCTGTCGATCTTGTCCTGGTTGCGGCCCACCACCGCGACCTTGGCGCCCACCATCGCGAGGCCCTTGGCGATGCCGAGGCCCAGACCGCCGTTGCCGCCGGTGATGATCGCGACCTTGCCGGTCAAATCAAACTTGCTGTTCATTCAGGTTCTCCCGATAGATTTCCTGGTGAAGCGCCGCGGGTATCCGCTGCACGCATCAAATGCCGCCAACCGTCATCCCACCATCGGCGACGATGATGGAGCCGGTGATGAAGCTGGAGGCATCGCTCGCCAGCAGAATGGAGATGCCCTCGAAGTCATCGGGCATGCCGAAGCGCTGAACCGGAGATTTCTTGACGATGTAGTCCACCAGGGGTCCGATCTTGTTGGGACCGAAGCAGGGCATCATCTCGGAATGCACCAGTCCGGGCAGCACCGCGTTGACCTGGATGTTGTCCTTGCCCCAGGCGCGGGCCAGGCTCTGGGTCATGTGGTCCATGCCGCCCTTGGCGGCCGCATAGTGCACCAGCTTGCCATACCCTTTTTGGGTGATGGCTGAGCCGATGTTGATGATCTTGCCGCCGCCGGCCTTGATGAACTCCGGGTAGCAGGCCTTGGAACACAGGAAGCAAGAGGTCAGATCGATGGCGATGAATTCGTTCCACTGTTCCAGCGTGAGCTTTTCCGGCGCTACGCCCCAGCTGATGGCGGCGTTGTTGACGAGAATATCGACGCGGCCGAAGTGCTCGGCGGTCTCCTTGACCATGCGGTTGACATCGTCCTCCTTGGAGACATCGGCCTGGACGCCCAGGGACTTGTAGCCCAGTTCGGTCATCTCGGCGACGGCGGCATCGATTTTGGTCTGGTTGCGCCCGACCAGCGCGACTGCGCAGCCTTCCGACGCCAGCCCCTTGGCAATGCCCAGACCCAGGCCACCGTTACCGCCCGTGACTATCGCGACCTTGCCGGTCAAATCAAACAGTTTCATGTTTTACTCCTAAGAAAATAACGATCAATCCAGGCATCGCCCGATTTATGCCACAACCTCGGCGTAACGCCGTCCCAGCAGCATGCGCTATCAGATGCCGGTCAAATGGAGAGCGAGAGGCCGCCATCTACCACGATGATGGAGCCGGTGATGAAGTCCGACGCCGGGCTCGCCAGCAGGATGGCAATACCGTGGAAGTCCGCCGGCCGGCCGAACTTGCCCACCGGCGTCCGCTTCACCGCATAGTCCACCAGCCCGTTCTTGTTCGGTCCCTCGCAGGGCATCATCTCGGTGTCGACGAGGCCGGGCAGAAGCGCGTTGACCTGGATATTGTGCTTGCCCCAGCCCTGCGCCAGGCTCTGGGTCATATGATCCATGCCGCCCTTGGCGGCCGCGTAATGCACCAGCTTGCCAAAGCCGAGCTTGGTGATGATCGAGCCGACATTGATGATCTTGCCGCCGCCGGCCTTGACCATCTCGGGAAAGCACGCCTTGGAAGTCAGGAAGCAGGAGGTCATGTTGATGGCGATGAAGTTGTTCCACTGCTCCAGGGTCATGGTCTCGGCCGGAATCCCCCAGCTGATGGCGGCGTTGTTGAACAGGATGTCGATCCGGCCAAAGCGCGCCACGGTCTCCTTGACCATGCGGTTGACATCGTCTTCCCGGGACACGTCGCACTGAATGCCCAGCGCGTCCGCACCCTCGGCCTTGAGTTGATGGACCGCGCTGTCGATCTTGTCCTGGTTGCGCCCCACCACTGCGACCTTGGCACCCACCATCGCGAGGCCCTTGGCGATGCCGAGGCCCAGACCGCCGTTGCCGCCGGTGATGATCGCGACCTTGCCGGTCAAATCAAACTTGCTGTTCATTCTCAGATTCTCCGGATAACTGATTGATTAAAAAGCGCGTGCGAGCTTGGCGATCAGATTCCGATCGTCAGGCCGCCGTCGGCAACGATGATGGAGCCGGTGATGAAGCTGGAGGCATCACTCGCCAGCAGAATGGAGATGCCCTCGAAGTCATCGGGCATGCCGAAGCGCTTGACCGGAGATTTCTTGGCGATGTAATCCACCAGGGGTCCGATCTTGTTGGGACCGAAACAGGGCATCATCTCGGAATGCACCAGACCGGGGAGCACCGCATTGACCTGGATGTTGTCCTTGCCCCAGGCGCGGGCCAGGCTCTGGGTCATGTGGTCCATGCCGCCCTTGGCGGCCGCATAGTGCACCAGCTTGCCAAATCCCTTCTTGGTGATGGCTGAGCCGATGTTGATGATCTTGCCGCCGCCGGCCTTGATGAATTCCGGGTAGCAGGCCTTGGAACACAGGAAGCAGGAAGTCAGATCGATGGCGATGAATTCGTTCCACTGCTCCAGCGTGAGCTTTTCCGGCGCCACGCCCCAGCTGATGGCGGCGTTGTTGACGAGAATATCGACGCGGCCGAAGTGCTCGGCGGTCTCCTTGACCATGCGGTTGACATCGTCCTCCTTGGAGACATCGGCCTGGACGCCCAGGGACTTGTAGCCCAGTTCGGTCATCTCGGCGACGGCGGCATCGATTTTGGTCTGGTTGCGCCCGACCAGCGCGACCGCGCAGCCTTCCGACGCCAGACCCTTGGCAATGCCCAGGCCCAGGCCACCGTTACCGCCCGTGACTATCGCGACCTTGCCCGTCAAGTCAAATATATCCACGCTGTAATCTCCTCGCACATGAGACCGTTGGAGTAGGGGGTCGAGCCGCCGGATACTGTCGGCGCCAAGGGCGGCGCCCGGCACTTGGCCGGCAATTCTGGTGAAATCGCCGGCAAAAATCTACCCTCTGGTAACAATCCTGATGGCCCGGGCAACAACGCCGTCAAATGGGGCCAGGTTCGGCCTGTGCCTCCAGCCTGGAGGGGGCCGGACCGCACCGATACACGCCGGAAACTGCGCTTCGGTGCGACCAGGTAATCACGGACATTGAAGAGGAAGTTCGCCGGGGCAACCGCCGGACGACGGCTTGCACTCCGCCTCAGCGTGCAGCTTCGATGCCCATGCCCACCGGAACCCCGTTCTCGATCTGGTCGAGGTATTCGGAGAGGCCGTAGCCGACGTGCCCGTTGCAGCGATATTCGGTCATGGCTTCGGTGATGCGGGTGGAGAGTTCGGTGCCGTCCTCGGCGGTGCGGCGGTTGCGCAGCGGGATCAGGGAAATGACCTTGCCGGTAATCTCGAATTCCTGACCACTCTCGGTGCGGCACCAGGCGGTCATCCCGGTCTGGTGGAACTGCGCGTCCCATTCGGAGCGCACGCGGGCGTCCACAATCAGGTCGTAGCGGCCCTCGGTGAACACCATGCCGCCGCAGTCAACGCTGCCGTCGCGCATGCCCATGGTCATGATCATGGCGCCGAAGTCGCGGCCCAGGGAGATCGGCAGCCAGCGGTACCAGTAGATGTTCTGCCAGTAGCGCGGCCCCCAGGAGTGATCGCGCAGGCCGAGGCCGTCGATCTGCCAGGCCTGTTCGCCGACCCGGATTCGCCCGCGCGCCGCGACATGCTGCTCGAAGTGCGCCCGTGCCATGGCGGTCTTGGTATCGAGCTCGATCGGCGAGCCGTCATCGTTGAGGTGTTCACCGCCGTACATGGGGGACAGGCCGCTGTAGTCCAGCTCCACTTCGCAGTCGAGAATGGGGTTCTCCTTGAAGGCCCTGGCGGGATTGAGCATGTCGTTGGGGTTGGCGAGCACTGCGACCTTGCCGCTATAGGTGACGCGCTGGCGCTTGAAGGGTTCGATGATCTCGAAGCGGGCGCCGCCGGCACTGTGCTCGGCGTTGCTGCTGATCTGCGCGCGGTGGTACATGAAGCCGACCTTGCCGTCGGGCAGATACAGGCAGATGGAAACTTCGGCATGGCCCTCGTTGACCCGATTGCCGATGCGAAACCAGCCGCCGACCTGCTGCCCGGCATCATAGATATTGTAGTAGGCGCTTTCGTTGAAATTGCTCACCGCCTCGGGCGGGTGGTTGTATTCGTCGGCGGGGTCGAGGCGCACCCGGTCGCCGGGCTTGGTGATGAAGATATGTTTGGCCATGGTGTATCTCCCGAAGTTTGTGCCCCTGCCGGGGTGCTTGAGTAAGGTTCGCCTCCAGCATAGGGTCGGCTTGTCGCGCTGGCAATCGACGCGAAATTTTCGGTGTGAAGTTTCCACCCTCAGTCCAGCTGCCTGAGCGTTGGACGGCCCATCGAGGAAGCCCCGGCGTCAGGGTTTGAAGTAGGCGTAGCCCTCCGAGAACTGCAAGCGAGTGATTTCGCGTGGGCGGGATCGACAGCCCGGAGGCCAGCGCCAAAGGTACCTGCGCGCGCAGCCGCGCCAGCGCGAAACGGCGATAATCTGGCGTCGAATGGACCCTGACTGACGCCTGGCCGCGACCCGAATGTTCCGGCCAGAGCCGGATCAGTTATAGTCCGATGGCGGCGGCCGCCACGGCCGATCAACCAATAAAACGACCTCTGGGGACGCGACGCATGAGCACTTACCGACTGGCACCGGCAGACGAATACACCCACCAGCCGACCGCGGAACCCAATTTCAACGAAAGCGTGTATGTCAACGGCTGGGATCCGGTGCAGCGCGTGGGAGGCTGGATGCGCCTCGGCAACCGGGTCAACGAGGGTCACGCGGAGCTGTCGGTGTGCCTCTATCTGCCGGATGGCCGCGTCGCCTGCCAGTTTCAGCGCCCGGAAATCACCACCAATGAACGCCACTGTGCGGGCGGTCTCGAATACCAGGTCGTCGAGCCCTTCAAGGCGGTGTCCATGACGTATCGCGGCGAATTGATGCTGCTCGACGATCCCCAGTTGTTGCGCAATCCCTCGGCGTTGTTCAAGCAGGCGCAGCGGGTTCCGGGCGGGGTCGAGTTTCAGCTCACCGGGGTCTCCCCGATGCATGGCGGTGAACCCTCCGGGCCGGGAGAGGAAACCATGTACGGGCGCGATTTTTCCCTCGGCCACTTCAATCAGCACACCCGCACCCGGGGTCGTATCCAGGTGGGCGACCAGTCCTGGGACATCGATGGCTTCGGCTGGCGCGATCATTCCTGGGGGCCGCGATTCTGGCAGAACATCTATTTCTACCGGCTGTTCATCGCCACCTTCGGCGCCGATCGGGGTTTCATGCTGTTGAAGCGGACGGATCGCCAGCGGGTCGTGCATCGGCTCGGGGTGTTGCTGTTCGACGGTGCCTACGAGGACATCATCGATCTCGATGTATTCACCGAATGGGATGCCAACAAAGACCCGGCGCGGATACAGCTGGGCGTGCGCACCGCCCAGCGGGCAGTGCGCATCAGCGGCGAGGTGCTCACCATGGCGCCCCTGCGCAACCGCCGTCAGGTGGGCGATCAGGAACTGGCCTGCCGAATCGCCGAAGGCTTTACCCGCTGGCGCTGGGAAGATGGCCGCGAAGGACTGGGCATGACCGAATACATCGAATTTCTGGAAGACGGCGAACCCGTCGGCTATCCGCTCTGAAACCGGTGCGACGGGACATGGCTGCACAGACGCCCGATCCGTTGGTTCTCGATCCGCTGGTTGGCGATCCGGTAATGGCCGCGATCATTGCGCGGCTGGACGCGGCGGTGAAGCGGCGCCATGGCAGTGCGGCGCGCATCGCCAATGTCCAGGCGGCGACCCTGGGCGCCTCCAATCGCACGCTGCTGTTCGATCTGGTGGAACCGGGCGGCACGCGGCCCCTGGTATTGCGCCAGGAGACCTATCGCGCGCCGACATCGCCGTTTTTGCCGCCCGCGGAGCAGTACCGGATTCTTCAGGTAGTCCATCGCCACGGCCTGCCAGTGCCGGAGCCGGTGTTCGAACTGGAGCCGGCCGATGATCTGGACCGCGGGTTCGTGATGACCCGCATCGCCGGCGAAACCCTGCCCAAGAAACTGCTGACCGACCCCGCATATGCCCACGCGCGCGCGTGTTTTGCCGCCCAGACCGGCGAAATCCTTGCGCGTCTGCACGCCATTCCGGTCGATGAATTACCGTTTCTGGCGGCGAGCGCCGATTCCCGCGATCAGCTTGCCGCCCAGGTGACACGCTACGACAGCTACGGCGGCGGCCATCCCGCCCTGGATGTCGGTATCCGATGGCTGGAACGGCACCGTCCGCCGCCGGTGCCGGCGCGGCTGATTCACGGTGATTATCGCGTCGGCAACCTGATTCTGGATACCACTGGCATTGTCGGTGTGCTCGACTGGGAGTGTGCTCACCTCGGCAGCGGGATGGCGGATTTGGGTTGGGTGTGCCTGCGCTCCTGGCGTTACGGAAACATCGATCGTCCGGTGGGGGGCATGGGGCAGCGCAGTGAGCTCCTGGCCGCCTACCAGGCCAATGGCGGCCGGGCGGTGAGCGACGAGGAAATTCTGTGGTGGGAGGTCTTCAGCTGCTTCAAGTGGGCTGTCATCAACATGATGCAGGCTGACGGTCACCTGCGCGGCGAGCGCCGCTCGTTGCCCTTTGCCTGCTGCGGCCGCAACGCCAGCATGATCGAATATGATCTGCTGATGACCATCCTGGGCCACTATCAATGAATCAGAAATCAAGCGGCCAAACCCCGGAGAGTCCGGAGCGACTGCGCGCCCTGACCCAGGACGGGCCGGATATCCCGGAAATCCTCAAGACGGTCGCCGAATTCATCAATGGCGTGGCGGGCCGCAGCAGTGGCAGCGAACGCTACAATGCGTTGTGCGCGGTGTTTCTGCTGAAGGTGGTCGAGCGCGAACTCGCGGCGGGTACACTCGCCGCGCAGCGCCAGATACGCGAGCTGGCGCGCCTCACCGGCGAAGAGCCATCGATGACGGAACCCTATGCCGCGTTTTGCGCCAGCGCGCGTGCCGGAAAACTGGACGCCCAGTGGGATGATGTCATGGCATTTGCCCTGCGCCAGGTGATCGACAAGGTGCGTATTACCAATCCCGGTTATCTGGAGCCCATGCATCGGGAAGCTGTCGTTTGATCGGTGTCGATAACGTTTTTACAGCAAACCAGCGGTCCAGCGACTGCTCCATGAACCAGTTCGTTCAACAAAACAGTTCGTTCATCAAGGTTTATTTCACCAAAGGTTATTTCACCAGAGTAATTCAACCAGAGGAGTTCGGTCATGGCGGGAATAGTCGCGGGTAAGGTAGCAGTGGTAACCGGGGGCGGCAGTGGCATCGGGCGGGCGGCCTGTGAGATCTTTGCCCGCGAGGGTGCGAGTGTGGTGGTTGCCGATATCAATGTGGTCGGCGGCGAAGAAACCGCGCACCTGGTCACCAAAGCAGGTGGCAAGGCCATTTTTCTGAAATGCGATGTATCTCAGGCCGCCGATACCGAAGCGCTGGTCAAGGCGGCGGTGGTGAATTTCGGCGGCTTGCACTGTGCGTTCAACAACGCGGGTGTCGAAGGCGAATCGTCCAAACTGGCCGATGCCACGGAAGAGAATTTCATGTTGAACTATCGGGTCAACATTCTCGGCGTTTTCCTGTGCATGAAATATCAGATTCGCCAGATGCTCACCCAGGGCGGTGGCGCCATCGTCAACACGGCTTCCGATGCCGGCCTGATCGGCGTCAAGAACCTGGGGCAGTATTCCGCCGCCAAGCACGCGGTGATCGGCCTTACCAAATCGGCGGCACTCGACTACGCCACCAAGAAAATCCGGGTCAATGCCGTGTGCCCGGGGCCGATCCGCACACCCATGCTGATGCGCGTATTCGAAGAGAGCCCGCGGGTAGCCGAAGCCATGATTGCGGCACAGCCCGTCAAGCGGCTGGGCGAACCCAGCGAGATCGCGGATGCGGCCGTGTACCTGTGTTCCGAGAGCGCGTCCTACATCACCGGGCATGCACTGCCCGTCGATGGCGGGTATATGGCGACCTGACGGGCGGTATCCGACCCTGCGCATGGACAATCGGAGCGCAATCGCTGTCTGAACAGCCATTTTTAGTCGCTCCCGCGCGGGGCTCGCCCTGCGAAGGGGGGGAGGGGGGAGATCGGCGCGGCGCACCCGCACAGATTCTCCCGCTGCCCGTCGCGGTCCGGCGGCCGCGATGGTCGACGGGATGCCGGGCGGAGCTGCCACGAATTCAACTCAGGGCCTTTCCGGGCCAGCTTGACGTGAATCAAGCAGCGAAACCTCCAGAAGAATCAGAATGGTCGCCGGGACCAAAGAGGGTTGAGTGGTCGCGCAGTTTTGCGACAGGCGATGAGTGGTGGTTATTTGACGCCGGTTTTGTCGCTTCGATCGGTCTCCCGAAGTGGAGAGTTGGGGCATAAACCGGGTTACATGAGTCGATAGCACCTTTATTCGTTGCACACAACCCGTTCTGAAGATGCGAAAATTCCTTAGCAAGTGTCTAGTGGAGAGAATGCAATGTCCAATCAGCAGTTCGATGCAATCATTGTCGGAGCCGGCATCGCCGGGATGTACCAGCTCTATCGGCTGCGCGAGCTTGGTCTCAAGGTGCGTGCCTACGAAACCGGCGACGGCGTCGGTGGCGTCTGGTACTGGAACCGCTACCCCGGCGCACGCTTCGATTCGGAAAGCTACAGTTATGCCTATTCGTTTTCCGACGAAATTCTCAAGGAATGGAACTGGAGCGAACAGTTCTCGGGACAGGCGGAAAACGAGCGCTATTACAATTTCGTCGCGGACAAACTCGACCTGCGCAAGGACATTCAGTTCAACAGCAAGGTCATTGCGGCCCGATTCCTGCAGGACGAAAATCAGTGGGAAGTGGAGATCGAGGGTGGCGAAAAGGCACGCGCACGTTACATGATTACCGCCCTGGGCCCGCTGTCGGCGGTGCAGATGCCGAGAATCGAAGGCATCGACAGCTTCAAGGGCGAGTACCACCATACGGCGCGCTGGCCCAAAACACCGGTGGACTTCGCCGGCAAGCGCGTCGGTGTCATCGGAACCGGCGCCACCGGCGTGCAGGTCATTCAGGAAGTCGCAAAAACGGCGAAGCAGCTCACCGTATTTCAGCTCGACGCGAACTGGTGCGCGCCGCTCAACAATTCCAAAATCACCGATGCCGAACAGCCCGCGCTCAAGGCGAGCTATCCCGAAGTGTTCAAGAAGTGTCGTGAGTCCTTTGGCGGGTTTATCCATCAGTTCGACATGCGATCCATATTCGATGTGACCCCGGAAGAGCGCGAAGCCATTTTTGAAAAGCTCTACGCCGAACCCGGATTTGGCATCTGGCTCGGTAACTTCCACGACATCATGACCGACGAAAAGGCCAACGCGATCATCACCGATTTCATTGCCCGGAAGATCCGTCAACGGGTGAAGGATCCGGCGGTTGCGGATATCCTGATTCCCAAGGATCACGGCTTTGGCATGAAGCGGGTGCCGATGGAAACCAATTATTACGAAGCCTACAACCAGGATAACGTCAAACTGGTCGATCTTCGCAAGACGCCCATCGAGCGCGTGACGCCCACGGGCATCAAGACCAGCGACAAGGAATACGAACTCGATTTCATCATCTATGCCACCGGATTTGACGCGGTCACCGGCGGGTACAAGCGCATCGATATCCGCGGTGTGGATGGGCAGGCATTGTCCGATCGGTGGAGCGACGGTCCGCATACCTATCTGGGCATGCAGGTGGCGGGCTTCCCCAATATGTTCATGCTGGTCGGCCCCCACAATGGCGCGACTTTCTGCAACATCCCCCGTTGTATCGAGCAGAACGTGGAATGGGTGACCGATTGCATCAAGTACATGCAGGCGCATCACTACCAGCGCATCGAAACAACGCTTGAGGCTGAAGACGCCTGGACCGACCATGTCTACGACACGGTCAAGAACTCGCTGCTGACCAAGGCGGATTCCTGGTTCATGGGCGCCAATACACCGGGCAAGAAGCGGACTTTCCTGCTGTATGGCGGCGGCGGCCCCGCCTATCGGGCCAAATGCGATGAGGTCGCCGCCAAGAATTATGAAGGCTTCAAGATGCAGTGATCTCGGGCCGGGTGCGGCCTGATTTGAGCGTGCCTTGGGGGCTGCAACCGACAGGTTGCAGCCCTTTGCGTTTCCTGGCCCGATCCCGTTGCCGAGTCGCACCCGCAGCGGCTGCCAGTAATCCGGCGCTCTGGTAGCCAGATCGCTTCGCCCCGCTTCCCCGGTCCGGCAACGTTCCTGGCCTGGACCCCGCGCGCCACTCCAGGCGCCTGTCGATCTGCCGTTGCTGGAGGCGAGGGTCTGCCCTTGAAGCCATGGGGCAATTGTGGTGTACTCCCGCGGCTTTTTTCGGGCTGCCGGGTCTTTGTGTGACCCGGAACCGTGGCGGCGGGGAAGATGGTTCTGGTCCTTCCGGCACGGCAAACTGCTGCCGCGAAAGGCGGTGCAGCCAAGATGACGCGCGACCTATATCCCAGGGTCCTGGATTCCGGGAGCCTGAAACGTCGAGAAGCTCCGCCGAAATTCAGCCCCGACCGACTCCCGGTCGACTCAATGTATTCGAGTTTTTCAATCAGCATGTAGAGATCCCTTAGGAGGAATGCAAGAGATGTCCAACCCCCAATACGATGCAATCATCATCGGTGCCGGCATTTCCGGCATGTATCAACTTTACCGCTTGCGTGAACTCGGCATGAAAGTTCGCGTGTACGAGACCGGTGATGGCGTGGGCGGCACCTGGTATTGGAACCGCTATCCCGGTGCGCGTTTCGATTCCGAGAGCTATACCTACGCGTATTCGTTCTCTCCGGAGATCCTGAAGGAATGGAACTGGAGCGAGCATTTCAGCGGCCAGGCAGAAAACGAGCGCTATTACAACTTTGTCGCCGACAAGCTTGATCTGCGCAAGGACATCCAGTTCAACAGCAAGGTCACTGCCGCCAAGTACATCAAGGGCGAAGATCTCTGGGAAGTCGAGATCGAAGGTGGTGAAAAGGCCCGTTCGCGCTTTCTGATTACCGCGGTCGGTGTATTGTCGGCGACCCAGATGCCGCGCATCGAGGGCATCGACAGCTTCAAGGGCGACTACTGCCATACGTCACGCTGGCCCAAAACCCCGGTCGATTTCAAAGGCAAGCGCGTGGGCGTGATCGGTACCGGCGCCACCGGTGTGCAGGTGATCCAGGAAGTCGCCAAGACCGCCGCACATCTCACGGTTTTCCAGCTCGATGCGAGCTGGTGCGCACCACTGAACAATTCGAAAATCGCCGATGAGGAACAGCCCGCGCTGAAGGCGAGCTACCCGGAACTGTTCAAGATCTGCAAGGAGTCCGGCGCGGGTTTTCTTCACCAGTTCGACATGCGCTCGATCTTCGATGTTTCCCCCGAAGAGCGCGAAGCCAAGTTCGAGAAACTATACGGTGAACCCGGCTTTGGCATCTGGCTGGCCAATTTCTACGACATCATGACCGACGAAAAGGCCAACGCGATCATCACCGAGTTCATTGCGCGCAAGATTCGCGAGCGTGTCAAAGACCCGAAAGTCGCGGATATCCTGATTCCGAAAGACCACGGGTTCGGCATGAAACGTGTGCCGATGGAAACCAATTATTTCGAGGTCTACAACCAGCCCAATGTCACCCTGGTCGATCTGCGCGCGACACCCATCGAGCGCGTGAACGAAACCGGGATCAAGACCAGCGACAAACAGTACGACCTCGATTTCATTGTTTATGCGACCGGTTTCGACGCCGTGACCGGTGCCTTCAAGCGCATTGATATTCGCGGCGAGGATGGTCAGGCGCTGGTCGACAAGTGGAGCGGCGGTCCGGAAACCTATCTCGGCATGCAGGTCAACGGCTTCCCCAACATGTTCATGTTGGTCGGCCCCCACAACGGCGCCACTTTCTGCAACATTCCCCGTTGCATCGAGCAAAACGTCGAGTGGGTGACCGACCTGGTGAAATACATGCAGGAACACCACTACAAGCGCTGTGAAGCGACTCGTGACGCCGAACTGGCGTGGACCGACCACGTTTACGAGACGGCCGCGGGCTCGCTGTTTACCAAGGCAGATTCCTGGTTCATGGGCGCCAATACGCCCGGCAAGAAACGTACCTTCCTGCTTTACGCGGGCGGTGCGCCCAACTATCGCAAGAAGTGCGATGAGGTGGCGGCCAAGAACTACGAAGGCTTCAAGATGGCGTGATGGGGTAAGGCGCGGCCGCTTTCGGCCGCGATTTGCTGATTCGCGAGGGCTGGCGCCGTAAGGTGTCAGCCCTTTTGCATACTTCAGCCAGGCTGGATTGGCAACCGATGATGCCGCGCGCCGCCGTCGCGCGATCCGCTCCGGCAACCCACTTGCCCACCGGGCGCCATCCTGTACTATTGCGGAGCCAAAATAATCACCTGTGTTCTGTGGAGGACATCATGCGAATCAAAGCCGCGGTACTGCGGGCGGTCAACCAGCCGTTTACGATCGAGGAGCTGGAGCTCGCCCCGCCAAAAGCAAACGAAGTGCTGGTGCGCACTGTCGCCAGCGGCATCTGCCATAGCGACTATTCCGTAGCCCATGGGGTGCTGCGCTCACCATTCCCGGTGGTACTGGGCCATGAGGGCGCCGGTATCGTCGAGGCCGTAGGACCCGGCGTCACCCACGTCAAACCGGGCGACAAGGTAATCGCCTCATTGTCCCCCAGCTGCGGCAAGTGCGGCATGTGCCGGGAATCCAAGGAGTACATGTGCTCCCAGATGAACAAGCTGCTTACCGACTGCACCCAGCTCGACGGCACCACGCGCCACAAGACGCTGGCCGGCGAAGATGTCTATGCCCTCTGCGGCGTGGGTTCCTTCGGCTCACACATGGTGATGCCGGCCGGCTCGGCCATCAAGGTGCCCGACGACACGCCCCTCGACATCACCTGCTTGATCGGCTGCGGCGTTACCACCGGCACCGGCGCGGCACTCAATACCGCCAAGGTGCAGTGGGGCGAGAGTGTGGCCGTCATCGGTTGCGGTGGAGTTGGCCTGTCCATTTTGCAAGGCGCGCGCATCGCGGGTGCCAGCATCATCATCGCCATCGACCCGATGGAAGAGAAGCGCGAGCTGGCGATGCGGCTGGGCGCCACCCACACCATCAATCCGTTTGTCGAAGAGCCCATGGCCAAGGTCAAGGAAATCACCGGCGGGATCGGCGTTCACTACGCGTTTGAGGCGCTGGGCAAGGTCCAGACCATGCAGCAGTGCTGGGGCATGATTCGACCCACCGGGAAGGCGATCATCGTCGGCGTCGCATCCCTGGATCAGTCGGTGAAAATCCCCGCCGCCGGGCTGCTGGCCGAATACGAAATTCAGGGCTCCTGCTACGGCTCGTCGTCGCCCAAGCGCGATATCCCGCGCTTTGTCGATCTCTACAAGCGGGGCCAGCTGTTGCTCGATGAAATGATCACCCAGCGGATCGGACTTGCGGACATCAACCGCGCGTTCGAGGAGATGGGGCGTGGCGAAGGCGCGCGCTCGGTCATCCTCTACGGTTGATCTTCGACAATCAGACTAACTTGCTTGCACGCCGATCCGGGATCGGCCGGGAGATATTTTCATGAAAACAAAAGCCGCAGTACTCTACGAAATCGGTGCTCCACTCGTGATCGAGCAGCTGGAGCTGGAAGGCCCCAGGGCCAATGAGGTACTCGTCAAATATACCGCGAGCGGCATCTGCCACAGCGATTACTCGTTTCGTTACGGCGTCATCAAAAGTGCAATCCCCTCGGTGCTGGGCCACGAGGGTGCCGGCGTTGTGGAGGAGGTGGGCTCGGGCGTGACCGATCTCAAGCCTGGCGATCATGTCATCGCTTCGCTGACGCCGGCCTGTGGCAACTGCCTGTTTTGTCTGGAGCGCAAGCCGTTCATGTGCGTCGAAATGGGCAAGGTGATCTGGCAGGGCTGCCTGCCCGACGGCACCACCCGCCTGAAAAACGCGAAGGGTCAGGCCATCGGACAATTGGTCGGTGTGGGTACGTTTTCCGAACGGGCGGTCATCCCGGCGGGCAATGCCATCAAGGTCGATCACAACGCGCCGCTGGACACCGTGTGTCTGATCGGCTGCGGGGTGACCACGGGTGCCGGCGCTGCGCTCAATACCGTGAAGATCACTCCCGGCGACAGCTGTGCCGTGATCGGTTGCGGCGGCGTTGGGCTCTCCATCATCCAGGGCGCGCGCATCGCCGGCGCAACCACGATCATCGCCATTGATCCGGTGCCCCAGAAGCGCGAACTGGCACTGAAGCTGGGTGCCACCCATGCGATCGATCCCAAGGCCGTAAATCCCGTCAAGGAAGTGCGTGCGCTGACCCGGGGCGGTGTGCATTTCGCGTTCGAAGCGCTGGGCCTGAAGGCGACGATCGAACAGGCCTGGTCGATGGCGCGCGCCACCGGCACCGCGGTCATTGTCGGCGTGCCGTCCATGGATACCGAGATTGAACTGCCGGTACTGGGTTTCTTCGGCGAGAAGCACTTCAAGGGTTCGGCTTACGGCACCTCGGTACCATCGAAGGACATTCCCAAGTTCGTCGATCTGTTCATGAAAGGCGACCTCAAGCTGGATGCCATGATCACCAATCGCATTCGCCTTGAAGACGTCAACGATGCCTTTGATGCCATGGGTCGCGGCGAAGGCGCGCGCTCGGTCATCATGTACGACTGAATGGGGTGACGCCGCCTGGGCGGCATTCAAGGGGACAGGAAGGAGTAAAAAAATGAAACAACTGACGACACAGCCGTTTGCCAGGGATTTCGTGTTTCTGGAAGGGCCGCGCTGGCACGACGGCAAGCTCTGGGTGTCCGACATGTTCGGGCTGACGGTGTACACGCTGACGCCGGACGGGAAGCGCCAGGAAATTGCGAAGCTCCCCAATCGCCCGTCGGGGATCAATTTCCTGCCGGACGGTTCGGTGGTGGTCGTATCCATGGCCGACCGCAAGTTGATGAAGGTGAAAGACGGTCAACTGAGTCTGTACGCCGACCTGTCGGGTCTGCTCAAGTACGACATCAACGACTGCGTCTGCGCCCCCAATGGCGACATCTACGTGGGGACGTTTGGCTACGACGTGTTCGCCCACGAAGCCGCCAAGCCCGCGACGCTGACCCTGGTCAAACCCGATGGCACTCTGAAGACGGTCGCGGATCAGGTGCACTTTCCCAATGGTGCGGTAATCGGCAACAACGGCAAATTGCTGGTGGTGGCCGAAACCTTCGTCGGCAAACTGACGGCATTCGACATCCAGGCCGACGGCAGTCTGACCAATCGGCGTACCTTCGCCGATCTGGCACCCTATACCCCGGACGGCATCTGCCTGGACGCGGAAGGTGCGATCTGGGTGGCCGCGTTTGAGCAGGGCGAGTTCCTTCGCGTCCGCGAGGGTGGGGAGATCACCCACAAGATCGTCACCGGCGGGCGGAGGGCGGTGGCCTGCAACCTGGGCGGCGCCGATGGCAAAACGCTCTACTGCCTGATCTATGACGGCAATCTGGACGATATCCCCAAGGGCGCGCGCAACGCCTTGATCGAGACCGCAAAGGTCGAGGTCGCGGCCGCGGGATCGCCCTGACCAGGCCTTGAGGCAAACGAAAAACCGCGGCGATCGCCGCGGTTTTTTTATGCCCGGGAATGCAAGGCGACGCTCAGGGTTTTTTGGTGCTCAGCATGATGGCGGCGATCTTGGTCGGCTTGCCGGAGCGGTTCGACCAGGCATGGTTGGTGCCGCGCTGAATCAGGACATCGCCGGCCTTGAGCAGTTTTTCGCCGGTCTCCATCATCGAATACACCTCGCCTTCCAGTACGATGATGATGTCGGTGGTATCGGTGATGTGAAAGCCCGGGTGTGAATCCACGCCTTTGCCCGGTTTTGCGGTGCCTTCCGGCTCCGGCGGAAAAGTTGCCAGGCGAACCATCAGCGAGCCCGGATCCGGTTCCAGCTCGAAGGGACCGTCACGCATGCTGACGACCGAATTATCGGATGGCAGTACGCCTTTCCAGAGCTCCACCAGGGACAGCGAGCCCTGTTCGTGGAATCCCTCCATGCCGGCGCCGCCGAATACGTCCGGCAACTGTTCGTCGCTGGAAAAAATGGAACGCCCCTGGGCGTCGGTGCCGGTAATGATGCGTCGTACTTTCATGTATACCCCCGCTCTGTTGTTGTGATGACATAAGAACATCCTGTGCATCGGATTAAAGCACAGTCACGGAAGCCAGCACCACAAGGTCCGGCAAGTCCCGTTTGATGGAGTTTTTACAGTAGAATGCGCGCCGCTTTGATCCGGCGATCCCCGAATGGGGTGCGGCCCAGAGCGACCCTTGAATCCGCACTATTTTCAGCGCTGTGACTCCGCAAACGGCTTCTCACCGCACACCTTCCGCCCCGGGGACTGCGATGCGCGAAGAAAATCAGTCTGCCGGCACACCGGGCCGAGGTTTTCCGCGGCGCGTCTATCCGGCGCGGGTGATCGGAGTCGGTCTGGGCTTCATCAGTGTGGCCGGAGTGTTCTCCTCCGCCGGGGCGCCGCCGTGGGCCTGGCTATTGTTGATCCTTAACGGCTTCGTCTGGCCCCATATCGCTTTCCTCAGTGCGCGTAGCGCGGCGGATCCGCGCCGTGCGGAGCGGCGCAACCTGATGATCGATGCCGTGGGAGGCGGTTTCTGGGTGGCAATGATGCAGTTCAATCTGCTTCCCAGTGCTCTGCTGCTCGCCATGCTCAGTATGGACAATATCGCTCTCGGCGGTATGGGGCTGTTCCTGCGAGGGCTGCTGGCGCATCTGGCCGGCGTTGCGGCCGGTGTCCTGCTGGTTGGATGGGCGCCGGCGCCGGTCACGAATGTGCGGGAAATACTGTTCTGTCTGCCGTTCCTGCTGATCTATCCGCAACTGGTGGGCATCATCACCTTCCGGCTTGCACAGCGTCTGGACGTGGAAAAGCGCAACCTGTTGCAGCGCAGTCGCATCGACGCTCTCACCGGATTATCGAATCGTGGCTACTGGCAGGAGCGCGCACTGGCGGAGCTGAGCCGCTGCCGGCGTCAGGGTGCTCCCGCAGTGCTGGTGCTCGCAGATATCGACCATTTCAAGAACATCAACGACCGTTTTGGGCACGGCGTGGGCGACCAGGTCCTGCGCCGTCTGTCCGCGCTGCTGCAAAGGAAACTACGCATCAGCGATCTCCTGTGCCGTTACGGCGGCGAGGAATTCGCGATGGTATTGCCTGATACGGAAAGTACCGGCGCGCTGATCATCATTGAGCGTTTGCGGGCGACCATCATGGGGTTCGATATGGAGCCCGATTATCCCGGTGACCTGACGGTGAGCTTTGGCCTGGCGCAACTCGGGCCGCACATTGCGGATCTGCCCGCCTGGATTGAAGCCGCGGACACCGCCCTTTATCAAGCCAAGCAGGCGGGGCGCAACTGCTGTGTTGTTTACGTTCCGCGGGATCCCGTCAACGGCGCCGGTTGATCTGATTCCAACTCGGCGCTGGTTTCGCGCGATCCACCGGACCGCGCGAAGCCGGAAGCCGCAATGGCGCCGAGTCCTCAGCCGATCATGCTGTAGCCGCCACTGACCGACAGGACCTGTCCGGTGATGAAGCCGGCGGCTTTCTGGGACGACAGAAACACCACTGCATTGGCGACGTCCGAAGGTTTGCCGATACGCTTCAGCGGCAGCGTTTTGGCGATGGCGGCAAATTGTTCATCGGTGAACATCGAATTTTTCTCTTTCCACATGCTGTTTTCGCTGGTCTCGTCCACGCTGTCGGGCACCGTTACACCCGGGCAGACGCAATTGCAGCGGATGTTGTGACGGCCGTTTTCCTTCGCGATGGTTTTCATGAAGCTGTTCACCGCAGCCTTCAAACCGCCGTACACCGCTTCGCGGGCCTCGCCCTGGCGACTGGCATCGGAGCTGATCGATAGGATCGAGCCGCCGCCGGCGGGTGTCATGTACTCCAGTGCGGTCTTGGTGCAATTGAGTACACCCACATAATTGATGGCGATCAGCTTTTGCCACAGATCCGGGGTGGTCTGGGTGAAGAACATCAGCTTGTCCCAGCCCACGTTGTTGACCAGGCAGTGGATGCCGCCGTGCTGGTCGTTGGCTTCGCGAAACAGGTTCTGGACACTGGCGAGGTCGGTGACATCGGTCTTCACCACGCGCGCAGCGCCCGCGCCTTGCTGGAGTGCCAGCGCGGCGACCTTTTCACCGGCGACGGTATCCAGATCGGCGATGGTGATTTTCGCGCCTTCGGCGGCAAAGCCCAGCACGATGGCGCGCCCGATGTTGGAGGCGCCGCCGGTGACGATGACGGATTTGTCTTTCAGATCGAGATCCATGGGTTGCTCCGGGTCATTTCACATATTTGCGGAAATCGGGTTTGCGCTTTTCCTGCAGGGCATTGACGCCCTCGCGGGATTCGTCGGTGTCGTAGTAGAGCTTGAGGGCCTGCAGGCCCAGGCTGCCGATGCCGCGGATGTGTTCGGTATTGGCGACGAAGGAGCGCTTGGCGATGGCGATGGCGGTGGGGCTGCGCTCGACGATCTCGGCGCACCAGGCGGCCACTTCGGCATCGAGCTGATCGTCGGGCACGACCTTGTTCACCAGGCCCATGGCGAGCGCTTCCTGGGCATTGTAGCGGCGGCACAGATACCAGATTTCACGCGCCTTTTTCTCGCCCACCACATGGGCCAGATAGGCGGTCCCGAAGCCTGGATCCACGGAACCCATCTTGGGACCGACCTGGCCGAACTGGGCGCTTTCGCCAGCGATGGTGAGATCGCACAACACCGCCAGCACATTGCCGCCGCCGATGGCGAAGCCCTGCACGCGGGCGATCACCGGCTTGGGCACGTCGCGGATGACGGTGTGGAGTTCTTCCACCGGCAGCCCGATGGTGCCGCGCCCGTCGTACTGGCCGTCGTGGGCGGACTGGTCGCCACCGGTGCAGAACGCCTTGTTGCCCGCGCCGGAGAATACGATCACGCCGATCTCCTTGTCCCAGCCGGCGCGCTGAAAGGCGTGGATCAGCTCATCGCAGGTGATACCGCGAAAGGCGTTGTATTTCTCGGGCCGGTTGATGGTGATGTAGGCGGCGCGATCTTTGACTTCGTAGATGATGTCCTGGTATTTCATCCGCGGATTGTCCTCTGGTTGCGGGTTAGCTGGAAAAACGCGGTGTGCGTTTCTCGGTAAAGGCGGCGAGTCCCTCGGAGACATCGTCGCTCTGCAGGGCGGGCGCGGCGAGCGCCAACTCCAGGGCCAGACCTTCGTCCAGGGACAGGTCGAGGCCATGATCGGTAAGTCGCTTCATCAGGCTGAGTCCGGCGCGGCTCTTGCCGGCCAGGTTCCGACAATACGCGAAGGTCCGCTCGCGCAGTTCGGCATCCGGCACCACATAGTTGACCAGGCCCATGGCCAGCGCCTCGGGGGCTTCGAGCCAGCGCGCGCTCAGCATCAATTCCAGGGCGCGCCGACGGCCGATCAGCCGGGGCAACCGCTGGCTGCCGCCCCAGCCGGGCACCAGGCCGAACTGGGCGTGCTGGTCGCCCAGGCGCGCGGATTCGGCGGCAAAGACGACATCGCCCGCGAGCACCAGCTCCAGTCCGCCGGCAAGCGCGAGACCCTGCACCGCGATCACCACGGGCAGGGGACTTTGCTCCAGGCGGCGGAAGGTCTCGAGTCCGGTCCGCAGGAAGGTTTCCAGTTGCTCTGCGGAGTGGCGCAGCCCGGTCACTTCATGCAGGTCGGCGCCGGTGCAGAAATGGGTGCCTTCGGCCTGGATCATCAGGCAGTGGACTGCTGGATTCTGCTCCAGCGTCCGGATGGCGTCGGTCAACTGGTGATGCATGGCCAGCGACAAACTGTTGAACTGGCGCGCGCGATCCAGGGTGATGACGCCGACCTGTTCGCGAATTTCATGACGAATGAAAGGTTCCACGAAGCTCCTCCCGTTTCAGCCGATGCGGCCGACGTGTTCACGCGCGATGATCATTTTCATGATGTGGGCGGTACCATCGCCGATCTGCATGCCGAATACATCGCGCATGCGCTGCTCGAACGGCAGGTCGGTACTGTAGCCGCCGTGACCGTGGATCAGCAGACATTGCTGCACGACTTCGAAGGCGAGCTTGGGTGCCCACCATTTGGCCATCGCGGCTTCGCGAGTGTGCTTCAATTTTTGCGACTTGAGCCAGAGCGCTTTCAGACAGACGAGACGTGCGCCTTCCAGCTGGGTTTCGAGTTCGGCGAGAGGGAAGGTGATGCCCTGGTTGGCGGCCAGCGGCTTGCCGAACGCCTGACGTTCCTGAATGAACTGCCAGGTCTCGTCGAGACAGATGCGCGCCACCGCGATGCACTGGAGGCCGATCAGGGCGCGGCTGAAGTCGAAACCCTGCATGACCTGAACAAAGCCCTTGCCCTCGTCACCGACTCGAAAGGTCTGCGATACCCGCACATTGTCGAAGAAGATCGAGCCGCGCCCCACGGCCTTCTCACCGATATCGTCGAAGCGGGAGCGGCTGATACCCGGGGCCTTCAGGTCCACGATAAAAGCCGATACCCCGTGGGCTTTTTGCTCGGGTGTTCCCGTGCGCGCAAACGCGAGATTGAAATCCGCCTGGTCCGCGAGCGAGATCGAGGTTTTCTCACCGTTCAGGACATAGTGATCGCCGTCGCGTTCGGCGCGCAGCATGAGGCTCGCCGCGTCGGAGCCGCCCCGGGGTTCGGTGACGCCGATGGAACCCAGCAGCGTGCCGCTGCACAGACCCGGCACGGTGGCGGCAATGGCTTCCGGCGTGGCGTAACTCAGAATGCAGCTGGACAGCAACGATGCCATGATCTGCACATAGGCGACGTTCATGTCGCCGGCGGCGATGGCTTCGGTAACCAGACCCGAGGTGAGTTCGTCGAGCCCGCTGCCGCCGTGGGCTTCCGGAACCTCGGGGGCGATCAGGCCGAGCCGGCCCATCGCGCGGATCAAATCCGGTTCGATCACGCCGCTGCCTTCACGAGCGCGGTACGCTGGCGCCAGGCGGTCGGCGGCAAAGCGTTGCGCGGTGGTCAGCAGGCTGGTCTGAAATTCGTCTAACGCGAAGTCCATCGGGATTTCCTGTGCCTTTTTTGGTGCGGGTTGCGCAATGACATTGCCAACGCGACGGTTGCCCTCGCCAGCTCGTGCGTCATTGCCATGCCGGAGAAATTCTTCTTATACTAACCCCGAAAAGTATAACCCAATGTATTTGGCGGCCATGACGAAAGCAGCGATCAGTATTCAGCACACACCAGAGAAACTGTTTTTTCGCCTCTATCAGGCGTCGAATATCTCCCTGCGACGGGTCGCCAAGATCCTCGACGAATTCAACATGAGCGCCCAGCAGCTATCGATCCTGGGATCGCTGTCCCGTCCCGGTTTCCAGGCCGGCATGACGGTCAGCGAAATGGTCAATTACCTGCTGGTAAGTCGCCAGAGCCTGAACGGTGTGCTCAACCGCATGGAAGAAGCTGGCTATGTGCGCCGATTGGTCAACCCCGACGACCAGCGCTCGCGCCGTGTGGTGCTGAGCCCGCTCGGACGCGAGGTGTTGGCCAAGATGCGGCCGCGGTTGCTGGAGTTTTACCGTGAAAGCCTGTCCGAGCTGTCGGAGCAGGAGCAGGAAGACGGCATCAGAAGCCTCGATTACATCATTGCACGCATGACGCGCGACGACTGATTGGCGCGAACCGTCGCGCGTCGCCTCGCACAACTCCCGGGCAAGCACCGCCGTGCCTGCTCTGGATCGATCAACCGCCCACTCACAAGCCGCTGACGTGGAAGCCGCCGCTCTTCGTACCGATGAACACTGGATGCGCCTGGCGCTGGAGCTTGCCGCGCGCGCGGCGGCGGCCGGGGAAGTCCCGGTTGCGGCCGTCCTGGTCGCCGACGGGCAGATGCTGGGCGAGGGCTGGAATTGCCCCATTGGTTCCTGCGACCCCACGGCCCACGCCGAAATCAACGCGCTGCGCGCTGCGGCGCGTCAACGCGGCAATTACCGCCTGGTCGATACCACGCTCTACGTTACCCTGGAGCCCTGCGCCATGTGCGTGGGCGCGCTGATTCACGCGCGCGTGGCGCGGCTCGTGTTCGGCGCGCGGGAACCGCGCGCCGGGGCGGTGGTCAGCCAGCTCCGGCTGCTCGAGGCGGGCTGTTTCAACCACCGCGTCGACTGGCGCGAAGGCGTGCTGGCGGAGGAATGTGGCGCGCTGCTGGTAAATTTTTTCCGCTCCCGACGCGGCTGAGCGAGCGCTTTGAACGCCCGCGACGGGCCTTTTTCAGTACAATGCCGCGACCCTAATCCGCCCTTATCCGCGAACTTATTCGATGCTGATTTTGCCCGGATCATCGGCGCTTTCCGCGTTTCGCAAGGAGCGTCTGCTTGCGGCGCTGACCCGGGCCGTGCCGGCGGTACAGGACCTCGCTGCGCGGCATGTGCATTTCGTCGACACGGCGGCGGATTTCTCGCCGCTCGATCACAGTCGCCTCAACGACCTGCTCGCCAGCGTCATCGGCCGCGCGCCCGAGTTCGACGCTGGCACCACGCTGCTGGTGGTCCCGCGCCCGGGGACGCTCTCGCCCTGGTCGAGCAAGGCGACCGATATCGCCCACAACGCCGGGCTGACCAGCGTGCGCCGTATCGAGCGCGGCATCGCCTACCGTGTGCGGTCCGCGGCTGTCCTTGCCGCTACGGAATATCAGGCACTGGCGGAGCTGCTCCACGATCGCATGGTGGAGGCGGTATTCGATTCCCTCGATGCCGCCGCCGCGCTGTTTGCGGAACACGACCCGCGTTCACTCGTGCGGATGCCGGTCCTGGCGCAGGGCAGGGTGGCGCTGGAGCGTGCCAACGCCGACCTCGGCCTCGCGCTGGCCGCCGATGAAATCGATTATCTGCTGGAAAATTTTCTCCGCCTCGGGCGCGATCCCACCGACGTCGAGCTGATGATGTTCGCCCAGGCCAACTCGGAACATTGCCGGCACAAGATTTTCAATGCGGACTGGACCATCGACGGCAGCTCGCAGGCGCAGACCCTGTTCGGGATGATCAAGAACACCCATGCCTGTTCGCGTGGCGGTGTGCTGTCGGCCTATTCGGACAATGCGGCGGTGATAGAAGGTTCGCAGGGAGGGCGGTTTTTTCCGGATTCCCGGAGCGGCGAATACGGCGCCCATGCCGAGCCGATTCATATCCTGATGAAGGTCGAGACCCACAATCACCCTACCGCCATCGCGCCGTTTCCCGGTGCCGGCACCGGTGCCGGCGGCGAGATCCGCGACGAAGGCGCCACCGGCCGCGGCGCGCGCCCCAAGGCGGGCCTCTCGGGCTTCAGCGTCTCCCATCTGCGCATTCCGGGCTTCGAACAGCCCTGGGAGAGCGATTACGGGCGCCCCGACCGCATCGTCTCCGCGTTCACCATCATGCGCGACGGCCCGATCGGCGCCGCCGCCTTCAACAACGAATTCGGACGGCCCAATCTGTGCGGCTATTTCCGCGCTTTCGAGGCCGATCACGATGGCAGCCGCTGGGGCTACCACAAACCCATCATGATCGCGGGTGGCTACGGCAATGTGCGCCCGGAGCACGTCATCAAGCGCGGCATTGCGCCTGGTTATCAGCTGATCGCGCTGGGCGGACCGGCGCTGCTGATCGGGCTCGGCGGCGGGGCCGCTTCGTCGATGACCTCGGGCGACAGCGCCGAGCATCTGGATTTTGCCTCGGTGCAACGCCAGAACCCCGAAATGGAGCGACGCTGCCAGGAAGTGATCGACCGCTGCTGGGCGCGGGGCGAGACCAATCCCATCGCCTTTATCCACGATGTGGGGGCAGGGGGCCTGTCCAACGCGTTTCCCGAGCTGGTCAAGGACGGCGGCTGCGGCGGCAACTTCGACCTGCGCGCGATCCCCAATGCCGAGCCCGGCATGTCGCCCCTGGAAATCTGGTGCAACGAAGCCCAGGAACGCTATGTGCTGGCCGTCGCGCCGGAGCATCTCGCGGAATTCGCCGCCATCTGCGCCCGCGAGCGCTGTCCTTACGCGGTAGTCGGCGAGGCCACCGCCGCGCACCATCTGGCGCTGGCGGATCCCCTGTTCGGGGATCGCCCCGTGGATCTGCCTCTGTCCGTGCTGTTCGGCAAGCCACCGCGAATGCACCGCGATGCGACATCCGTCGCGCGCCCGGGCGTGCCGTTCGACACCAGCCGCATCGCCATTGCCGAAGCCGTGACCCGGGTACTGCGCCATCCCGCGGTGGCCAGCAAGGCGTTTCTGATCACCATTGGCGATCGCTCGATCACCGGCATGGTGGTGCGGGATCAGATGGTTGGGCCCTGGCAGGTGCCGGTGGCCGACTACGCGATGACCACGGCGGCGTTCGATACCTGTGCCGGTGAGGCCATGGCGATGGGCGAGCGCACGCCGCTGGCATTGCTGGATGCCGCGGCGGCGGCTCGCATGGCCGTGGGCGAGGCGCTCACCAACATCGCCGCAACGCCGGTCGGCGTCATCGGCAATATCAAGTTGTCCGCGAACTGGATGTGCGCCGCCGGCGCGCCCGGCGAGGACGCCAATCTCTATCGCGCGGTCGCCGCGGTGGGCCTGGAGCTGTGCCCGTCGCTGGGTATCGCCATCCCCGTCGGCAAGGATTCGCTGTCCATGCGCACGGTGTGGTCCGAGGGCACGGTCGACAAGTCGGTCGCGGCACCGGTGTCGCTGATCGTCTCGGCTTTCGCTCCAGTCAGCGACGTGCGCATCGCGCTGACGCCGCAGTTGCGGGGCACCGACAACGAACTGTTGTTGATCGACCTGGGTGCCGGCGCGGATCGTCTGGGCGGCTCCATTCTGGCGCAGGTGTTCGGCGAATTGGGCGACCGGGTTCCGGATGTCGATGACCCCAGGCGGCTCGCCGGCTTGGTGACGGCCATGCAGGAGAGTCTCACCGCGGGCGATGTCCTGGCCTATCACGACCGTTCCGACGGCGGCCTGTTCACCACGTTGGCGGAGATGTGTTTTGCCGGTCGGCGCGGGGTGCACATTGTCTTGCCGGCGGATCGCGATTCGCTTGCCGCGTTGTTTTCCGAAGAACTCGGTGTGGTGCTTGAAGTTGTCCCGGCCAACGCGGCGGCGGTCAGCGCACGCTTCGAGGCGGCCGGTCTTGCCGGCTGTGTGCAGCGCTTGGGTCGGGTGACGGCGACGGAGGATATCGTCATCGCCGCCGGCGGGCAGGAAATTTACCGCGCGACACGCGTCGATCTGCAGCGACTGTGGGCCGAGACCAGTTACCGGATGCAGGCGCTGCGCGACAATCCGGATTGCGCGTTGCAGGAATTCGCCGGCATCGACAGTGCCGAGAATCAACTGGTGGCACGGCCCGCCTTTGTGGTGTCGGACGACGTGGCGGCGCCCTATATCGCGACCGGCGTGAGGCCACGGGTGGCGATTCTGCGCGAGCAGGGCGTCAATGGTCACCTCGAAATGGCGGCAGCTTTCGACCGCGCGGGGTTTTCCGCCATCGACGTCCACATGAGCGACATACTCGCCGGACGCATCAAACTCGCGTCGTTTCGAGGTCTGGTCGCCTGCGGCGGTTTTTCCTACGGCGACGTGCTGGGCGCGGGCGTCGGCTGGGCCCGCAGCGTGCTGTTCAACGCCCGGGCGCGGGACGCCTTCGCCGGCTACTTTGCGCGCGGCGAGACCTTTGCGCTGGGTGTCTGCAACGGTTGCCAGATGCTGTCGCAGCTGCGCGAATTGATCCCGGGCGCGGACCACTGGCCGTTGTTTGCCCGCAACCAGTCCGAGCAGTTCGAGGCGCGCACGCTGCTGCTGAAGATCGAGCCATCGCCCTCGATATTGCTCGCGGGAATGGCGGGTTCGGTGTTGCCCATTGCGGTCGCTCATGGCGAAGGTCGGGCGACCTTCGCCCCGGGACAGCTGGCACGGGCGGAGCAGTCGGGTACCGTGGCGCTGCGCTATGCGGACCATCAAGGCCAACTCACCGAACGCTACCCGGCCAATCCCAACGGCTCGCCGGCGGGAATCGCCGGGCTCACTACCACCGATGGTCGAGTTACCATCATGATGCCCCATCCGGAGCGCGTGTTTCGTACCGTCACCAATTCCTGGCGGCCGGACGGGTGGGGAGAGGATGGCGCCTGGCTGCGCCTGTTTCGCAACGCAAGGGTGTTTGTGCAATGAATCGAGATATCGTCGAAGTCACGCTTGAGAATGCCCGCCAGGTTTTGATCGATGAGTCCCGGCGCCGCTTGGTGGTGGTCGATTTCTGGGCCGATTGGTGTGCGCCCTGCAAGGCGCTGATGCCGATCCTGGAAAAACTCGCCACCGAGTACAAAGGCCAGTTTCTGCTCGCCAAGGTGAACGCCGACCGCGAGCCGGATATCGCCGGTCAGTTCGGGGTGCGCAGCCTGCCCACGGTGATACTGATGCGCGACGGCCAGCCGGTGGATGCCTTTCAGGGCGCACAGCCGGAAACCCAGGTGCGCAAGATTCTGGAAAAACATCTGCCGCCGGCCTGGGAGGCAACGCTCGATGACGCAATTGCCAAAATGCAGGCGGGTGATTTCGATGGTGCCCTGCCGCAATTGCGCACCGCCTATGACGAATCCGGGCGCATCGATTACATCGGCCTCGCTCTGGCCCAGGATCTGATTCAACTGAATCGCTGCGACGAAGCCGAAACCGTCCTCAAGGACATCAGTGCAGCGGGGAAAGGGCCGGATTACGACAATGTCGAGGCCTTACTGCAAGCCCGACGTGAAGCCGCCAAGTCGCCGGAGGTCGAAGCCCTCGAACGCCGCCTGCAGGACCAGCCGGATAACGGTGATCTCGTGCTGGAACTGGCGGGGCAGTACCGCGTCGAACGCCATTTTGAAACCGCGCTCGAGCTGTTGCTGGGCTTGCTGAAACGCGATCGCGAGTTCGGCGAAGGCGCCGCCAAGAAAGCCTTTCTGGATACGCTGGCCGCACTGGGCAAGGGTGATCCGATGGCAGCGCGGTTCCAGCGCCAGTTCTTCAATCTGCTGTATTAGCGCACCGGCGCGCGTCGTGGCCAGTGGGGTGGAGCCGGCGTACAAGCTCTGCTTTTATGTTCCCGCGAGCCATCTGGAGGCCGTGAAACAGGCGGTATTCGCGGCCGGCGCCGGCTGTATCGGCGCCTACGCCAACTGTTGTTGGCAGGTACTGGGCGAGGGTCAGTTCCGGCCGCTGATCGGTAGTAATCCCCATCTTGGCGTGCACGGCCAAGTTGAGATTGTCCCTGAATACCGGGTCGAGATGGTCTGCGCGGACGACTGTATCGTCGCCGTCATCGCCGCGCTAAGGGCGGCGCATCCCTACGAGGAACCGGCTTTCGATGTGATGCGTCTGGAGCCGCTGCCGAAGGTGTAGCCGTAGATTGGCACGGTGCCGGGATGCTGCTTTCTGTCGGATACTGGAACCGATGCTTGTATGGGCTATCCTTGGGCTTGGCGCGGCACGGGTTGCGCGCATCCAATAACCAGAATCCAGCGGAGGTGCGCCATGAAAGTCGATGCCCTGTTACACCATAATCTGGCCGCGGTGCCGGCGCAGGTCGCCGCGCTGGAAGCTGCCGGCTTCGCCGGCGTCCAGACCGTCGAGACCGGTCACGATCCGTTTTTTCCGCTGCTGCTTGCCGCTGAACACAGCAAGGGGCTTGATCTGACCACGGCCATTGCGGTGGCGTTTGCGCGCAACCCGATGAATCTGGCCGCCATCGGCAATGACCTCAACGGCTATTCCGGTGGGCGCTTCATTCTCGGCCTGGGTTCGCAGATCCGTGCTCACATCGAGCGGCGCTTCTCGATGCCCTGGTCGCAGCCCGCGGCGCGGATGCGCGAATTCATCGCGGCGATGCAGGCGATCTGGGCCAACTGGTATCAGGGTGAGCCGCTGAATTTTCGTGGCGAGTTCTATCAGCACACCTTGATGACCCCGGTGTTCACCCCCAAGCCGAGCGACGCCGGTCCGCCGCGCGTGTTTCTGGCGGCGGTGGGGCCGCTGATGACCCAGGTGGCGGCCGACCTGTGCGAGGGCATGCTGGTACATCCGCTCACCTCGGTCAGCTATCTGCGCGATCACACGCTGCCCATCATCGAGGCCGGCCTGAAGCGGCGCGGCCTGTCGCGCCGCGATTTCGAACTGTCCCACGGAATGTTCGTGGTCTCGGGTGCGACCGAGGAGGCTTTTCGCGACAGTCGGCGGGCAGTGCGGGAGCGTATCGCGTTTTATTCCTCGACACCCGCTTACCGGACCGTGCTGGAAAGCCACGGCTGGGGTGATCTGCAACCGGAACTCAATCAGCTGTCCAAGCAGGGCCGCTGGGTGGAGATGGGCGAGCTGATCTCGGAGGAGATGCTCGACACTTTCGCCGTGGTCGGCACACCGGATCGGATCGTCCCCATGATCCGCGAACGCTTCGCGGGCCTGGTGGATCGCGTCACCCTGGATTTCAGTTTTGCGCCGGCGGACTCGCGGCCTGCGTTGATCCGACAGCTTGCCGGCTGAGGTTCCGCCGGCGGAACATTGCGTCACACAGGAGACATCACCATGCTTGTCGAGCAGATCTGGACCGGCAACGATTATCGCAACTTCAATTACCTGATCGCCTGCCCGGAAACCGGGGAGGCGCTGGCGGTGGACCCGCTGGCCCATGAGCTGTGCCTGGCGGTGGCCAAAGATCGGGGCTGGCAGATCACCCAGATCCTCAACACCCACGAGCACTTCGATCATACCGGCGGCAATGCGCCTCTGGTTGCCGCGACCGGTGCGAAGATTCTGGCGCACGCGAACGCGCACAACAGTATTCCGAACATGGATCGCGGCCTCGCGGCCGGTGACATCATCAAGGTAGGTCGCACCGTCGAACTGGTGGCGCTGGATACGCCCGGGCACACGATGTGCCACATTTGCTTGCTCGCCAAGACAGATCAGCCAGCGCTGTTCTGCGGCGATACGCTGTTCAACGCCGGCGCGGGAAACTGCCACCACGGCGGTCACCCCGTGCAGCTCTATCACACCTTTGCGGAGCAGTTGGCCAAACTCGACGATCGCACCCTAGTGTATCCGGGGCACGATTACATCAACAATAATCTGAAGTTCACCCTCGATCGTGAGCCGGACAACGCGGCAGCCAGAGACTTGCTGACCCGGACCGAATCACAGGATCCGGCGCAGGCCCTGGTTTCCACGCTGGCGCAGGAGAAGGAGATCAACACCTTCTTTCGCCTGCAAAGCCCGGGGGTGATCGCGCGCCTGCGCGAAGCTTTTCCCGATCTTGACGAACATCCCGATCCGCAAACCGTGTTCGTCAAGCTGCGGGAGCTGCGCAATAACTGGTAG
This sequence comes from Porticoccaceae bacterium, assembly GCA_050179115.1. GTDB lineage: Bacteria > Pseudomonadota > Gammaproteobacteria > Pseudomonadales > Porticoccaceae > JAGPUQ01. Next base: position 32,207 of record JBFXFL010000029.1, read on the forward strand.
CGCGGTGGATCAGCCAAACAGGTCGGGCTGCTCGGCCACGATGGTCTGATAGAGCGGCTGGAAGCTGAACCAGCCGGATTGCTCGGTACCTATGGTGTCCTGCGTGAGCTGCGCAATTTCCGGGCGAATCAGCTTCGGCGTCCCGGCCGCTTCCGCGAGCAGTTGCGCCTGGCACGAACGCTCCATGGTGATGAACCACCAGGCGGCGGATTCGACGCTCCCACCCACGGTGAGCAGCCCGTGATTTTGCAGGATGCAGGCCTTGCGCTGCCCGAGGCAGCGCGCAATGCGCCGGCCCTCGGCGGGGTCGAGTACCACTCCCGTGAAATCGTCGAAAACGATATGGTCCTCGTAGAAGGCGCAGGCGTCCTGGGTGAGGGGATCGAGCGGGCGCCCGAGGGATGACCAGCTCTTGCCGTACACCGAGTGGGCATGGGCCGCAGCCACCACATCCGGGCGCGCGGCATGGATGCTGCCGTGAATCGCGAAAGCTGCGGCATTGAGTAGCCCGTCGCCCTCGACCACATCCCCCGCATGATTCACCAATAACAGATCGGATACTTTCATCTGCTTGAACGAAGTACCGAAGGGATTCACCCAGAAGTGATCGGGGCGCTCGGGATCGCGGACCGTGATATGGCCGGCGGCGCCTTCGTCAAAGCCGAGTTTTCCGAACAGCCGAAATGCGGCCGCCAGACGCTGCTTGCGATGCAGGCGCTCGGCCTGTGGCGACTCGAAAGTTTCCGGTTTGCAGCGGTTTTGTTGTGACTTTATGACTGCGTAGGCTGGGTTGTTCATGGTGGACTCCAAGCGATGCGAATCATGCATAGCGCTTGACTATAGATCTCGCGACAGACTTTGGCCATCCGTTCCGGACCACTTTCCGGAATTCACACGCCGCCGATCCGGATCACCGGAGATCTTCCCGGAAGCTCCAGCAGCGGTGCCAGCGCGACGCTCCGCGCCCCCGGATCAGACGATATTGGCGGCCAGAATGAAGGCCAGCATCACCATCACGAGGATGCCTATGGTAAGAGCCAGGCTTTTGGCGATTTGTTTGTCGCTAAGGCTGTCCATGGTGTCGATCCTGCTTGAGTGGGCAGACGCAGGATAGGGCGAGCGAGGAAAGGGCCGCATTGATGGAAATCAACGCGTGGAGCAGTCAACCCAAATCCGGCAACATCAGGCGGGCGGTATCGGCCCGCATCCGCCGTCGGGGCAGGGCAGTGGCGGCCAGGCGCAACACCTTCGCCGCAGTCGCCCGGTAGCCGGTGAGTTTGCCGCCATAGACGGCAATGTAGCGGGGCCGACGCGGGGAATCAGTGATCAGAACCACTTCGCGGCTGCGCTTGAAGACGGTCGTCGCGCTCTGCGGCAGAACACGCAGGCCTGCCATCCGCTCCGTCACCACAGGCGCAGCGGCGGGAAAGTAATGGCGCAACACCGCGAGCAGGTAAGCCTCCTCGGCCGGTGTCGCCTGCGCTTCATCCGGATTGCCATGGAACAGCGTCTCCGTGGTGCCGAGCAGGGATTTGCCCTGCCAGGGGAGGAAAAAGACGGCGCGGCCGTCACCGGGCGATTCCAGGTAATAACAGCGATCCGCTATTGGACTGGAGAGCACCAGATGCGCCCCCTGAACCAGATCAAAAGCCGGCCGCGGCGGCGTTGGATGGACGGTGGCGGCGACGCTGTCCACCCAGGGGCCGGCGCAGTTGACCAGGATGCCGGCGTGAACCAGAAGTCGCTCGCCCCCCTTGACGATCTCCAGTTCCCAGCCGGCGTTCACGTGCTCGGCACGCTGCATTTTGGCCGGGCAGGCAAGGGTGGCGCCGAGGCCGGCCGCGGAAGCCACGACCGCTTCGGTGAGACGGCGATCGTCGGTGCGTGCGTCGCAATAGCGGAACAGGGCTTGCAGCCCGCTGCGGCGCAGCCCGGGAAAGTCGGTGTCCAGCCGAGCGGGCAAGGTTGCGAAGGTACTTCCGCGACCAAAGCCGGCGAGTGCCCAGTACAGGGTCAGCCCGAGATACAACTGCCAGGGTCGGTAGCGCGATTCCCGATAGACGGGAATGTGAAACTCGGCCCTGTGGACCAGGTGCGGCGCGATCCGCAGCAGCGTCGCACGCTCGCGGAGACTTTCCCGCACCAGGCCCAGCGCGCCGCTTTGCAGGTAGCGCAGGCCGCCGTGGATCAGCTTGCTGGATTTGCTCGAGGTACCGGCACCCCAGGCGCTGCGCTCGATCAACAGCACGGAATGACCCGCCGCGGCCGCGGCCTGAGCGACGCCGGCGCCCTGGATACCGCCGCCGACCACCACGATGTCGTATTGGCTGGTGCGGTCCGTCAACTCCGGGTTCAAAGCGCGTGCCGGGCGAGAGCCTGAATCATGCCGCCGATATCGAAGGTTTCGACCTTGTCGGCGCCGCGCCGGAACCAGTCGATCGCGGTTTCGGGGCAGTCGATCTCATACAGCACGACCTCGGGCACGATCTGGTTGAGGTCGGCGCGCGCCGGCACCTTGCGATAGTTGCAGAACAATACCTCAGGTCCAATCGCCGCGACGGTACCGCTGCGGCTGTCCGACCAGCGTTCGAGCACCAGCCCGTTGCGCTGCCAGCCCTGCGCGCTGGCGTGGACGATAACGTCAAAGGCGAAACTGATGAGCACGCATTGAGACGCGACGGGAGCCAGGCAATCCGCAATGATCCGGTAGCACTGTTCGATGCCGGCGAAAGCCAGGGCCTCGTGCTTGATTTCGATGTAGGCGGTGACGCCGGGATGGGCCGCCAGCAGCTCGACCAGCGCCGACAGGGGCGTGATGCGATTGGCGACGAAGGTGGCAGCGAAGCGTTTGGGCTCGTGGGCGGGCAGCGCCAGCAACTGCGCCAGTGTCAGTTGGTCGACGCGCCCGCGTCGACCGCTTACCCGCGACAGCGTCGCATCGTGGTAAAGCACGGGTTGCCGGTCGGCGCTCAGTTGCACATCGGTTTCGATGGCCCGGGCGCCCGCGGCAATGGCTTCGCGATAGGCCAGCAAGGTGTTTTCCGGGTAGTTCCGTTGGTAGCCGCGATGGGCCACCAGGCGATCCTGCAACATCCCGAAAAACCTCCCGCGCCTGCTGGCCTGTGCCGGCTGCTTAACTGAGGCTGCCCATGTGCAGCGCGACATCCAGCATCCGGTTGGTGAAGCCCCATTCGTTGTCGTACCAGCTCATCACTTTGGCCTGGCGTCCGCTGACGCTGGTGTGATTGACATCGAAAATACTGGACGCGGAATTGTGGTTGAAATCGATGGAGACCAGCGGCAGCTCGTTGCAGGCGAGGACACCAGCCCAGGCGCCGGCGGCGGCTGCGCGCATCAGCTGGTTGATCTCGTCCGTGGCGGTGTCGCGTTGCGCGGTGAAGTGCAGGTCTACCAGCGAGACGTTGGCCACCGGCACGCGCAGCGCCATGCCGGTGAGCTTGCCGGCGAGTTCCGGCAGGACCAAGCCGACGGCAGCCGCGGCGCCGGTGTGGGTCGGGATGATGGATTGCAGCGCGCCGCGGGCGCGGTAGAGATCGCCGTGCGCCTTGTCCAGCAGTTGCTGGTCGTTGGTGACGGCATGAATGGTGGTCATCGCACCCTGTTCGATACCGACGGCCTCGTGCAGGATCTGGGCGATGGGCGCCAGGCAGTTGGTGGTGCACGAGGCATTGGAGACGATAGCGTCGGCGGCGGTAAGCGTCTGGTGGTTTACGCCGTAGACCACCGTCCGGTCCGCATCGGCGACCGGATGGCTCGCCAGCACCCGGGGCGCGCCCGCATCCAGATGGCCGGCGAGCTCGGCGCGTCGCTTGAACTTGCCGGCACACTCCAGCACCAGGTCGACGCCAAGCGCGCGCCAGGGCAGGTCAGCGGGGTTTTTGTGGGCAGACACCGGGATCGCGCGGCCGTTGACGACCAGGGTACTGTCGGCACTCTCTACGCTGCCGTGGAAGGGGCCGTGGGTCGAATCCACCCGGGTCAGGTGCGCCATCATCGCGAGGTCGGTGAGGTCGTTGATGGCGACGATCTCCAGCTGCTTTTCCAGGCCGCGCTCGCTGATCGCACGCACAACACAGCGGCCGATACGACCGTAACCATTGATGGCAATTCGCATGATCCACTCCTAGCGAAGACAGACCGCATACGATAGCTCATAGCGGTTTCGGATGACGACTGCCGATCATATGCGCGCAAGCGTGTCAGTCTGGTGAAAGTTGGTCCGGTAGCAAATGCCCCTTGCCGCGTTTGGAGCGGATATAGCGAAGGTTGTGTCTGGTGATGCCCGACACCAGGGGCACGACCTCCGACACTTTCTGTCCTCCGCGTTCAAGGTCCTCACGCTTGTGCGGGTTGTTGGACAGCAGACGCACCGGTCGACCTGACAACAGGTGTCGCAATACGACGGCGGCATCGGTGAAGTCCCGCGAATCCTCCGGCAGCCCGAGGGTCACATTGGCCTGGAAGGTATCCTGGCCGGCATCCTGGAGCAGATAGGTGATGGCTTTGGCCCAGAGCCCGATGCCGCGTCCTTCGTGACCGGACATGTACACCACGGCGCCAGTGCCGGCCGCCAGCATCTGCTCGAAGGCCGCGGCGAGTTGCGGGCCGCAGTCGCAGCGCATGGAGCCGAAAATATCGCCGGTCAGGCAGCAGGAATGGACACGGACCAGAGGATTTTCTGCGCGGGTGAAGCCGGGCAGGGCAAATACCGAGTTCACCGACAGGTTGGCATGGAGCAGTTCGCGAAATGCGGCGCTGGCGCCGTCGGTTACCTGACTCGCGGCATCCAGCACATGCGCAAGTTCCACCCGGCGCACGAAGGGATACCAGTCCAGCGGGACTTCCTGACCGTGGATCATCCGGGGGATGGTCACCGGGCCGAGCACCGAAATAAAGGGCTGGCCGTCCTTGTCGATGATGCGACCGTCGGGGCCGAGATCGATCAACTGATGCTTGGCGATCAACTGTTCACGAATGCCGGGATCTACATAGCTGAACACATTGGAATCCTGAGGCAGAGAAGCAGGGTCGATTCAGGTCGCGTCCGGCTGGACCGACGCCAGGAGGCGCCGGTGTTAACGCGCGCCGGGCACCGCAGCTTCCGCGGCTTCCAGGGTTTGCAGAATCAGTGTGTTGATGGTCATCGGACCGACGCCGCCGGGGACCGGCGTGTAGGCGCTCGCACGCGTTGTGAGCGCACTCAATTCGATATCGCCGACTCCACCGGGATGATAGCCCGCATCGACCACCACGGCATTGTCCCGAATCCAGTCCCCGCGGATAAATTCGGGCTTGCCCACCGCACCCACCAAAATATCGGCACTGCGGATGATGGCCGGAAGGTCGCGCGTGTGGGAGTGGCAAATCGTCACGGTGGCGTTGGCGTTGAGCAGCATCATTGCCATGGGTTTGCCCAGAATGGCGCTGCGCCCGACGACCACCGCGTGCTTGCCAGCGAGTGGAATTTCGTAAGCGGCAAGCAGACGCATGATGCCTCTTGGTGTCGCCGAGCCGTAGGCGGGGGCGCCCATGGCCATGCGGCCGAATCCCAGACAGGTGACGCCATCGACATCCTTGCGCGCCGCGATGGCGTCGAAGCAGCGGCGTTCATCGATCTGCGCGGGCACCGGGTGTTGCAGCAGGATACCGTGGCAGTCCGGGTTGGCGTTGAGTTCCTCGATGCTGGCAAGCAGCTGGTCCGTGGTCGTCGCACTGGGCAGTTCGAAGGCCCGGGAGGTCATGCCGACGCGCGCGCAGGCACTCTGTTTCATCCGTACATAGGTGGCCGATGCGGGATCATCGCCAACCAGAATGGTGGCGAGAATCGGGCGATGACCACCGCTGGCCGCGATCAGTTGGGCGACACGGCCGGCGATTTCAGTTTCGGATCGCGCCGCCAGCGCCTTGCCGTCCAGTATTCTTGCCGACATCGTCTTGCCTCAGGCATGCTTTGCCGTGCTATTTTACACGGGCGACAGCCTGGCCGGGTTCGCGGTCCTGCGCGAGCAGGTGGCGGACGTGCAAATTGACCGCTTTCGGGGCCGCGCGTATGATGCCGCCTCGCTCCGGCGAGGCTTATCGGGGAATAGCGCAGTCTGGTAGCGCGCCTGCTTTGGGAGCAGGATGTCGGGGGTTCGAATCCCTCTTCCCCGACCAATTTCGAGGCCCGGGCTGTGCTCTGAGAAGCGCCTGCCCCGGCATCGGGATGCTGTTGGTAGGTAGCGCGATGACCATATGCGCCCGTAGCTCAGCTGGATAGAGCAACGGCCTTCTAAGCCGTGGGTCGCAGGTTCGAGTCCTGCCGGGCGCGCCAACCCAGGCGGGACGACCAGCGCAGACGCCTGGTCGCCGGGCTGATCCGCGCCGGGCGACGTCAATGCACGCGGGGAACGCCCCCGAAGATCGATGGTGGCTGTAGCTCAGTTGGTAGAGCACAGGATTGTGATTCCTGTGGTCGCGGGTTCGAGCCCCGTCAGCCACCCCATTTTTCCGACTTCCTGATTGCGTCCCTCCGCTATCCCTGTGGTCCGGATTGCCGTTGAACCGGCAATGCCCCGACGCCACTTCGGTTACCCGATCCCCAGTGCGGCCCTGATCTCCTCCCGGATCGTCGTGACTTCTGCGTCGCAGTAGGCGGCGGTGGTCTTCAGGTGTCCCCAGACCGGCAGTGGCCAGCAGGCGTCGCCCGCGTGGCGTCCGACCACATGCAGATGGAGCTGGGGCACCAGATTCCCGATGGCGGCGAAGTTGATTTTCTCGGCACCCCGACGCGTCCGTAGATACCCGGCAAGTTGCGCACAGTCGTCGATGAGAATGGTGCGCAGTGCAACGGGCAATTCGAGCAAATCACGGTGTTCGGTTTTGGGGACCAGAATCAGCCAGGGCACAACCGCGTTGCGATGCAGCAATACCTGGGCTGTCGCGGTCTCGCCAAGCACGTGACAGTCGCGCGCAAGTTGCGAATGAAGAGTAAATGCTTTGCGGGACACGCAACCTCCAGCGGCGAAAAATGGCGTAAGAACACGGGTATTACCACCGCCATCGGCACTCGAGCGGCCGCGTAAGGATGGTACACTCGCCGCCATTTTAACGGGGGAGTACTGCCATGAAGATGAAAGCTGTCGTTGCGCACGAGCTGAACCGGTTCTCTGTTGAAGAGGTCACGCTGGATCCACCGAAAGCGGGCGAGGTTCTGGTGAAAATGAAGGCGACCGGTATCTGCCACTCCGATCTCTCCGTCATCAATGGCACCATTCCGGTCCCGTTTCCCATGGTGCTGGGCCACGAAGGTGCCGGCATCGTGGAGGCGCTGGGGCCGGGCGTGACCAATGTGAAGCCGGGCGATCATGTCACCCTGTCCTTTGTGCCCAACTGTGGCGATTGCTATCACTGCCTACGCAGCGAGCCCTATCTCTGCCTGCGCAGCACTCCGGACGGCAAGATGATGGACGGCACCACCCGTGTCCATCTGAATGGCAAGGACATCAATGTGATGCAGTTCCTCGGCAACATGGCTGAATATG
>JBFXFL010000030.1:0-19696 GCA_050179115.1 Porticoccaceae bacterium
TCGAGCCCCGCGGTGCGCAGATGGCCCGCCATGGGAAAGCCCATGACACCGAGACCAATAAAGGCCACCCGTTCGATTTTCATGCGCGGCTCCAGCGACAGGTCGATGCACTGCAACACAGTCGTCCATCGAGGCACCCCGGTCGCATCGGTCTGGCCTCCCCGGACATCCAGCTCACCCGGTTCGCTCCGGGGGCTGCCGCTTCTGCCAGTGGTTAGCGCGCAAATACTGGGGTTCGATGGCTTCCGGCGCCAGCGTCGCGCCGGCACGCAGCGCGGCGAGCGCCAGGGGAATCATGTCCCGGGCCTGGGGCACCGCCTCGATATCATAGTGCGCGGGCTGCAACTGAAATTGCGAGGCAAATTTCCAGCCGTCGCCCAGACCGATGCAACGCGACCCAATCGGCAGCTCGGCGCCCGCTGTTACCGCGTGCGGCGCATCGACCCGATCGGGCCGCACCGCGACGACCAGTTTCCCGGCAACCCGATAAAGGCCCCAGTACACTTCATTCATGCGGGCATCGAGCACTGCCACCGCGACATCATCGGACAGCAATTTCCGAGCGCGAATCGCACCCTGAGCCAGGGTCGCCAACGATGATAAGGGCACTACCGGAAGATCCGCGCCATAGGCCAGACCTTGGGCCACACCGATACCAATCCGCAGTCCGGTAAAGGAGCCAGGCCCTGTCGTCACGGCAATCGCATCAAGACGGCTCAGTGTCAGACCTGCATCGATCAGCAAGCGATCAATCGCCGGCAGCAGATGTCGGGTGTGTCCGCGCGGTTCCGAAACCACGATTTCGCTGATCTCGCGATCGTACATCAGTGCGACCGAACACAGATTGGCCGAAGTCTCGATGGCGAGCAATATGGTCATGACAGGGTACCGGAGGGTTGCTTCCTCCCGGGAACCACGGCGACAACGTTAGGATTATCCGCCACCGAACGGTTGCGCACCCGGGCCGGCCTGGGAAAAACCCCGACCGGCCACGGTTTCGGCGGTGAAGCCGGTCGTCGGATCAGGCCGGCTTCACGACGGCAACCTGCGGAGCGACTGCCGTCTTTTTCGCCCGTCGCGTTTTGGGTGCCGCCTTGGCTTTGGGGGCCACTTTAGCTTTCGGCACTGCTTTGGCTTTCGGCGCTACCTTGGCTTTGGGAGCCGCCTTGGCTTTGGCAGCCTTCATTACTTTGGCAGCGGGCTTTGCCTTGGCTGCGACTTTGGGCTTTGCAGCAGGCTTCGCCTTTGCTGCACGCTTGGCCAGTACCGGCGCACCCTTCTTGGCAGACGTCGCTTTTTGCGCAGATTTCATAGCGGACACAGCCAGCTTCACTGCGCTCTTGATGCGCCGTGCCGCCTTGGTTTCGGAGGCCTTGAGCTTGCGGGCATCCGCCGCACTACGTCGCTTGAGCCAACGCTCTTCATATTTTTTCAGGGCCTTGGCGAGATCGCCACCCCGACGTTTTTCGATGGTCTTGCGCACGCTGTCGACACGGGCGCGGGCGCGCTGCTCGACCAGTGTCTTGCGCATTTCGACCTTGGCCAGACGCTGCGCAACCAGCGCAGCCCGGGCTTTTTCCCTGACCTGCGCCAGCGCCTTCTGCTCGGCCCGGATTTTATCCCGCGCTTTCAGTAGAGCTGCCTTGGCGGCCTTGGTGCTTCCCTTGCCGGTTTTGGCGCGCAGGGCTTTCACCTGGGCACGCGCGGCGGAAAGTTTCGCCCCATGCTGGGCAATCACTTTTCTGGCTGCCGCTACGGCTGCATCAGCCTGCTTCAATTTTGACGTGGCATCCACTCGAGTCGAAACCATTCGGCATCTCCTGACAAATAATGAAGAAACGTTGTTTTTGTTGTCGACAGGCATTCGCCAACGATTCTAGCCAAGCGAATTTTTACTGTCCACAAACCAGCAAGGGAAAACCGCCACAACTTCCCATTCGATCATTCTGCCATATTCAAGCAGAGTTTTCGTTCAATCAACATTTTGAGGGCGGCGGCGTGCATCTCGGAGTCGTTCAGGCAAGGGATCAGCGCGAGTCGTTCGCCGCCCGCCGTGCGAAACAGTTCGCCACTTTCCTCTGCGATCTCCGCCAGGGTTTCGAGACAATCGGTCGCAAAGGCGGGACAGATAACATCCACCGACGTTATTCCCGATCCGGCCAGCGCGCGTAAGGTATCCGCCGTATAAGGCTGCAACCACTGCTGTCGGCCAAAGCGCGATTGATACGCCATGACCCAGTCCCCGTCGGCCAATCCCAGCGCCTCAGCCAGCGCCAGCGCGGTCGCGCGGCACTGGACCGGATAGGGATCGCCGCGCTCGGCACACACCTGGGGAATGCCATGAAAGGATATCAACAGCCGCTGCGCACGACCCTGACGTTCCCAGTGATCACGCACGCTCGCCGCGAGCGCGGCAATATAGGGCGGGAAAGTCGCGTAGCTCTTCACCACCTGAATATCGGGAATGTCGCGTGAGTTTTGTACCAGGCGTGCAACTACATCGTAGACCGCACCGGTGGAGGTCGCGGAGTACTGCGGAAACAGCGGGATGAGCAAAATCCGGTGCGCACCCGCGGCACGCAGAGAAGCAACTTGCGCGGCGATGGAGGGGCCGCCATAGGTCATCGCCGAGATCACCAGGACCCGCGGCGCATTGGCTCGCAGCGGAAAACATTGGGCGACGGCCGCCGCCAGCTTTTCGGTGTAGACCCGCAATGGCGAGCCTTCCGGCATCCAGATGGACTGATAGGTACGCGCCACGCGCGCCGCACGCAGCGGGATGACGAGACCGTTTAGGATGCACCACCAGAGTGGGCGCGGCAGCTCCACCACGCGGGAATCGAGCAGGAATTCGCGCAGAAACCGCGCTACACCGCGCCGCGTCGGTGTCTGTGGCGAGCCCAGATTGACGAGCAGAACCCCGTAGACATCGGCTGGCATGGTGGTCGGGACCGTCCGCTAAACGTCAATCGCCCTGCAAAGCCTCTACCAACCGCGCCTGTACCTCAGCCAGCGACCCCACGCCATCAACCCGGCGGTAGCGGGTGCTCCCCGGATGGTTGGCAATGTAATCCTGATAGAAGGCGACCAGCGGTTCGGTCTGCTCGTGATAGACCTGCAGGCGCTTGCGCACGGTGTCTTCACGGTCATCGGCGCGCTGCACCAGCGGCTCGCCGGTGACGTCGTCGAGGCCTTCGCGTTGTGGCGGATTGTGTTTCAGATGGTAGACGCGACCGGACGCCTCGTGCACGCGCCGACCGCTCAGGCGCGCGACAATCTCCTGATCGTCCACATGAATCTCAACCACACGATCAATCTCGATGCCGGCATCCGCCAGGGCTTGCGCCTGGGGAATGGTGCGCGGGAAGCCATCGAACAAAAAGCCTTCCCGACAATCCGGTGCGGCAATGCGTTCTTTCACCAGATCGATGATGAGGGCATCCGGGACCAAACCCCCCGCGGCCATGATGTCCTTCGCTTTCAGACCCAGGGGACTGCCCACCTTTACCGCCGCGCGCAGCATGTCGCCGGTGGAAATCTGTGGCACGCCGTAGCTGCGGGAGATGAATTCTGCCTGGGTTCCTTTCCCTGCGCCCGGCGGTCCCAACAGGATAATTCGCATAAGTATCTCCTCGGCTCCGGCGCCACGCACGGTTGCGCAACGCGAGAAAGCGGGCACCTTACACAGATTCCCGAACTGCCTCAACATCGGGGCCATGCACTTGCCGCGCGCACTTTCAGTTTTTCGCCGCGCTTTCCGGCGGATCGCGTTCGGCTTGCTTCACTGCTTGCCACAGCGCCTCTTTCTCGTCTGCGCCAAGGGCGCGAAATGCATCGGCGTCGCCATCCATGCGCGCCACCATCTGCTCGAAACGGCGTTCGAACTTGCGATTGGCACCGCGCAACGCGGTCTCGCTGTCGATGCCGAGGTGACGGGCTAGATTGACACAGGCGAACAGCAGATCGCCGATTTCCTCGGTGATATCCGCCCTGACGCCGGTTGCCACCGCGGCTTCCACTTCGGCGAGTTCCTCGCGGATCTTCGCGGGCACCGGGGCCGCATCCGGCCAATCGAAGCCCAGATGCGCGGCGCGCTTTTGTATTTTCGCGGAACGCATCAGTGCCGATAACGTCGCCGGTATTTCGCCCAGCGGCCCGCTACTGCCGCGCGCGGCGCGTTCACGCTCCTTGATACCTTCCCAGAGCTGCTTGACGCCGCTCATCTCCGGCGCCTGCCCACCCGCGTCACGTCGGCTCGCCAGGGTGCCGGCGGGAAACACATGGGGATGACGCGCCACCAGTTTTGCCACCAGGCCATCGACTATCGCGGCAAAATCGAATAATCCCCGTTCGCCGCCGAGCTGCGCGTAAAACACCACCTGAAACAGCAGATCGCCCAGTTCCTCGCGCAGGTGCGGATAGTCGTCGCGCTCGATGGCGTCGATCACTTCGCAGACTTCCTCCAGCGTGTGCGGCGCAATGGAGCGAAAATCCTGGGCGCGATCCCAGGGACAACCGGTATCGGGGTCGCGCAGTCTGGCCATGAGCTGCAGCAAGTCCGCGACGGTATACGCGTTGGGCATCGTGGTTCTCCGGGCGCAGTCAGTCGGTGATGCGACTGACGTCAATGACATTCGGCAATTGTTCGAGCCTACCGATCAGTTCGCGCAAGGAATCCATTCCCGACACTTCAAAACTGACCTCGATGCTGGCGATGCCGTCCCGCGTGTCGCCGCTGTGCAGAGTCAGGATGAACAGGCGGGCATCATCGAGTATTGCGGTGACATCGCGCAGCAGGCCGGCACGATCATAGGCGCTGATGCGCAACTTGATTTCGTAGGCGGTGGTCGGGATCGCACCCCAGCTGACCTGCAACACCCGGCGTGGCTGGGTTGCCTGGAGGTGCAATAGGTTGCCGCAGTCGGCCCGATGGATGGTGACGCCGCGACCGTGCGTCAGGTAACCGGCAATCTCGTCGCCCGGAGTCGGCATGCAGCACTGCGCGGTGCGGGTCAGCAGATCGCCGACGCCGTAGATATAGAACTCGGATTCCGCAAAACGCTGGGCGGAACGCCGGGCGGCGGGCCGGGGTGTGGCACGATCACGGTCGCGCTGGCTCTCGGTGAGCACCCGTCGCACCACCTGGTCGAGACGAATGGTGCCGGCACCAATGGCCTCGTGGAGCGCGTTGACGTCCTGCCGGTTGAAGGTTCGCGCCAGGGCATCGAGGTCGGTATCGGCAAAGCCGAGCTGACGCAATTCGCGCTGCAACAGATTCTGTCCGGCCGCCAGATTGTCGCCCTGGTCGCGCTCGCGAAACCACTGCCGCACCTTGGCGCGCGCCCGCGCCGTGGTGAGATAGCCCTGGGCGCGCACCAGCCAGTCGCGGCTCGGCGCCTGATGCCGCCCGGTGATGATCTCGACCTGGACCCCGGTTTCCAACGGCCGGTTGAGGGGATAGATGGCGCCGTTAACCCGCGCACCGCGGCAGCGATGCCCGATGTCGGTGTGAATGCGATACGCAAAATCCAGCGGTGTCGCCTGCTGCGGCAGATCGACCACATGCCCTTCCGGCGTAAACACATAAATCCGTTCCGGCGCCTGATCGACCCGCAGATAATCCTCGATCGCTTCGCCGCCCAGTTCCTCCTGCCATTCGAGCACCTGGCGCAACCACGCGATGCGCTCCTCGTAATCCGCGCCGGCGGTGTTGGTGCCGTCCTTGTAGCGCCAGTGGGAACAAAACCCCAGCTCCGCCTCCTCGTGCATCGCGAAGGTGCGAATCTGGATTTCGACCACCCTTCGGCCGGGCCCGATCACGGCGGTATGCAGGGATCGATAGCCGTTGTTTTTCGGAGACGCAATGTAATCGTCGAACTCATCGGGAAGGTTGCGCCACAGGCTGTGCACGATACCCAGCACGCCGTAGCAGTCGGTCACCGTGGGCACCAGCACACGCACCGCCCGAATGTCGTAAATCTGGGAAAAACCCAGGCCCTTGTTGTGCATCTTCTTCCAGATGCTGTAAATGCTTTTGGGGCGACCGCTGACCTGCGCTTCCTTGCCCAGTTGCCGCAGTGTGGTTTGCAGGGTGTCGATCACCTCATCGATATAGTGCTGACGATCGCTGCGTTTTTCTTCCAGCAACGCCGCGATATGGCGGTATTCCGCCGGTTCGAGGTAGCGAAAGGCGAGATCCTCGAGCTCCCACTTGAGATGGCCGATCCCGAGGCGGTGCGCCAGCGGCGCGTAGACATCGAAGACTTCGCGCGCGATGCGCTGCTGGCGCTCCACGGCGGCATCCCGCGCGGCGTGGAGCGCCCAGGTGCGCTCGGCGATCTTGATGAGCGGCACGCGCATGTCCGCGATCATGGAGACCAGCATGGCGCGCAACTTGGTCGCCTGCTGCGCCGGATTCACGCCCAGCACCGGCTGATCGGAACTGCTGCGCAGCTCGCCGATGATGGCCATGCGCAGTACGCCTTCAATCAGCTTCGCGACGCCTTCACCGAGTTTGGCGCTGACGACCGGGAGCGCCAGGGTGGCGCGGCGCACCGCGCGATAGCACATGCCGGCGGCCAGCCCTTCGGCATCCATATAGAGGTCAGCGAGAATTTCGGTGATCGCAAACCCCGGCGTCAGTGCCGCCGGGGCGTTGGCGGCGACGAGTTCCGCCGCCGCGGTGACCGCGGCGATCTTGCGCGCATCCCAGGCGTGGCGCGCGGCAAGACGTTGCAGCCAGTCCGCCAGATCGACTTCGACATCGGTCGGCAGCGGTGGAATGTTGCGCACATGCACCATGGCTGGGGTCCGTCGCGGCGCGGAAAATCAGGGTGCCTGAAACAGGCCCGAGGACAGGTAGCGGTCACCGCGATCCGTGATGATGGCGACGATCACCGCATCGCTCAGTTCGCTCGCCACCCGCAAGGCTCCCGCCACGGCGCCGCCCGAGGAAACACCGCAGAAAATTCCTTCCCGCCGCGCCAGTTCGCGCGTGGTGTTTTCCGCCTCGGACTGCTCGATGTCGAGCACCCGATCCACCAGTGCCGGGTCGTAAATGCCGGGCAGATAGGCCTCTGGCCAGCGCCGGATGCCGGCGATATTCGAGCCGTCGGCGGGCTGCAAGCCAATCACCTGGATCGCGGGATTCACAGATTTGAGGTATTGGGATACCCCCATGATGGTGCCCGTGGTGCCCATCGCGCTGACGAAATGCGTCAGGGTGCCGCCGGTCTGTCGCCAGATTTCCGGTCCCGTGGTCTCGCGGTGGGCGCGGGGATTGTCGGGATTGTTGAACTGGTCCAGCACGATGCCGCGGCCCTCGGCGCGCATCGCGAGCGCCAGATCGCGCGCGCCTTCCATGCCGGCTTCGCGACTCACCATCACCAGTTCCGCGCCATAGGCCGCCATCGCCGCCTTGCGCTCCTCGGTCATGTGATCCGGCATGATGAGCACCATGCGATAACCCCTGATCGCGGCCACCATGGCGAGCGCGATCCCGGTGTTGCCGCTGGTCGCTTCGATCAGGGTATCGCCGGGTTTGATCTCGCCCCGGGCTTCGGCGCACCGGATCATGCTCAGCGCCGGCCGATCCTTGACCGAACCCGCCGGATTGTTGCCTTCCAGCTTGACGAGAATGGTGTTGTTGCGGCCCGCACTCAGGCGCTGCAAGCGCACCAGGGGCGTATTGCCGACACAGGATTCAATGGTGGGGAACTCCATAGCGTTGCCATCTCGCCGTCGCAGATACCGGCATTTTACTCCCCGGTCCGGAGCAACCCATAACCCATCGCGCGGACGGTCCGGGGCGCGCGAGCGCTAGCCGCTGAGTACCGCGAACGCCAGTGCATAGTCGCGCTCGTCCGAGAGGCTGATCCAGACCTCGGTGATGCCCCGCTGCGCCAACAGCTGTTGCGCACGCCCGTGGCACTGCACGACCGGCACCCCGCCGGGCGCGCCCAGCACGCTGAAATCCTGCCAGGACACGACCCCGATGCCGGTACCGAGCGCCTTGCCGAGCGCTTCTTTCGCCGCGAAACGTTTGGCGAGCCAGGCGGCGGGACGGGCCGCTGCGCCCAGGGCCGCCAACTCCTCGGGGCGCAGGATACGCGCTGCAAAACGCGCGCCGTGCCGGACGAGCGCCCGTTCGATGCGCGCTATCGCCACGAGGTCGGTGCCGATGCCCCGGATCATGGGGTGCCGACGCCGGCGGTCACCAGCTTGCGGAACAGCTCGCGGCTGCGCAGCGGACGACCGCCGAGATGGTCCGCAAGGGCAGTGCGCAGCAGCTCCTTGGCGCACTGGCGAACGCCGGCTTCGGTATAGTCTTCCGCCGCCATGGCCAGCAGGTGGCGGCCGCTCAGCCGATGGCGCGCAGCGTCGCCGCTCACTGCGTCCCTTCGCACCAGCCCGGTGTCCGCGACATACACATAGTCGACGTCCGGCTCGATCCGCAGTCCGGCATGGCCGTCACGATCCAGCGTCAGGCCGTAGCCGAGATCCGCGAGCAGTGCCAGCTCAAACCGGCGCAGCAGGGGTTCGGCGTCGCCCGCGCCGGCCAGGTCTTGCAGCAGTTGCCGATAACGGGCATGGAGCGCGGGGTGAGGATCGTATTCGTGCAGCAGACGCACCAGGAGCTCGTTTACATACAGCCCCAGGTAAAGCGCGCGTCCGGTCA
Organism: Porticoccaceae bacterium; assembly: GCA_050179115.1. Taxonomy (GTDB): domain Bacteria; phylum Pseudomonadota; class Gammaproteobacteria; order Pseudomonadales; family Porticoccaceae; genus JAGPUQ01. The sequence continues at coordinate 8,678 of JBFXFL010000030.1, forward strand.
AGAGTGGCGAGGTCGGCGCAGCGACTTCGACCTGGGTCAGCGTCTTCAAGGTGCCGCTGCCGCTCCAGGCCACTTCCAGTGCGACGAATGGCTGCAACGCCTGGGGTTTGCCGCCGCGGACGCCGCGCGCTACCACCCGCAGTCGACCGTGTTCCCGTGCGAAGAGATCGACCAGCAGACTGGATTCCCGGTAAGGGCTCCGGTGCAGCACATAGGCCGGTTGGTTTTGTATACGCTTCAGCAGCCGCCACGCTCCCGCGCGTCAGCGCTCGTCACGATAGCCCAGACTGCGCAGCGCCCGCTCGTCGTCGGACCAGCCGCTCTTGATCTTCACCCAGAGTCGCAGCATCACTTTTTTCCCGAGCAGCGCCTCGACATCATGGCGCGCCTGTTCGCCGATTTTCTTGATGCGTTGCCCGCCATCACCGATGATGATGCGCTTCTGTCCCTCGCGCTCCACCAGAATCAGGGCGCTGATATGGCAGATTTTTTCCTCGTCGCGGAATTCCTCGATTTCGATGGCGGTGCTGTAGGGTAACTCCGCCCCCAGTTGCCGGGTGATTTTTTCGCGCACGATCTCGGCAACCAGAAAGCGTTCGCTGCGGTCGGTGTACTGATCCTCTGCAAAGCAGAACTCGCCCACCGGCATATGCGCCTTGACGATGCGTTCAAGCGCGTCGAGGTTGGTGCCGTTAAGCGCGGACACCGGCAGGCATTCCGCGTTCGGCAGCAATTCGGATAGCTGTGACATACGCGGCAGCAGCACCCCCGGCGTTGACAGGCGATCAGCCTTGTTCAGCACCACTACCACGGGGGCACCGGCCTGCATGACCTGCTGCGCCACCGCCGCATCGGCATCGGTCCACAAGTCGCGGTCGACGACGAAAATAATCAGATCCACATCGCGCATCGCGCTCAGGGCGGAACGGTTGAGGTAGCGATTGATGGCCCGGCCCTTGGCGTTGTTGATGCCCGGCGTATCCACAAACAGCATCTGATGGCTGTCCTGGGTCTTGATGCCGAGAATGTTGTGGCGCGTGGTCTGGGGCTTGCGGGAGGTAATGCTGAGTTTCTGTCCGAGCAGATGATTGAGCAACGTCGATTTGCCCACGTTGGGACGCCCGACAATGGCGGTGTAACCACAGTGTCTGGTCATGATGATCCTCGCGCCGCGAGCGCCGCGAGCGCCGCGGTGGCCGCCTGCTTTTCCGCCTCGCGCCGACTGCCGCCCGCGCCGGAAACCGGAATTTCCAGCAGTGATGCCGTGCAGGACACCTCAAACCGCCGCGCGTGCTCGGGACCGGAGACCGCTACCACGGCGTAGACGGGCAGCGGCTCGCCGCGCGCCTGAAGAAATTCCTGGAGTTGGGTCTTTTCGTCGCGGTCACCCGGATCGCGGATCACTACCGCAAGCGACTCCCCAAACCATCGCTCGATGCAAGCGAGGCAGGCGGCCAGGCCGCCATCCAGATACACCGCACCGATAACCGCTTCGAGGGTGCCGGCGAGAATGGTTTTGCGCCGCGCGCCACCGCTCTTGCGTTCTCCCGGCCCCAACCGCACCCGATCGGGCAGATTCAGGGCTTGTGCGACGCCGGCCAGATATTCACCGCTGACCAGACGCGCGCGCAGGCGGCTCAGCGCACCTTCGTCCAGTTCGGGAAAACGCCGGTAGAGCAGCTCACCAATCACCAAACCCAGCACGGCGTCACCCAGAAATTCGAGTCGTTCATTGTGGGGCGAACCACTGCTGCGATGCGTCAGGGCAAGCCGCAACAAGCCGGGGTCGCCAAACGCATAGCCACCCAGGGCACCGGTCGTGCCGCCCGGCTCAGCCACCGCCGTTGTGCACCTCAATCCTTGGAGCTGTCATAGACATGATTGAACTTCGCGACCACATCGAGATTACCCATGAATTCGATGCGCCGTTCGTAATACAGAGACACCAGAATCCGCGCCGCATTGCGGTCAATACGGACCTGTTTCAGGTCGATACTGTCGACATTGTTGACGACAAAATACTTGTACAGCTTTTGCCGGATCGCCTGGTCCGATAAATTGCGCGCATCGCCGTCGCTCAGGGCTGCAAAGGATTTGTGCACCGTGTAATCGTCGAGATAAAGCGGCCCGACACGGAACAGTACCGTCAGGGCAAAACCCACCAACAACAAAACAAACAGAATCCCCAACAGGGACACGCCGTGCTCGGCGGATCTGCCCATGACGTTAACCCTCCATGCGGTTCAATCAATTCTGCCAACCCGTTCAAAGGTCGGCAAGCTGAAAAAATTGTCCCAGTGCATCCAGATCAGCACCGCCTTACCGACGATGTTTTGCTCGGGTACCGCGCCCCAGACGCGACTGTCATAACTGTTGTCGCGGTTATCGCCCATCATGAAATACTGTCCGTCCGGCACCACGGCATGAAAATTACGGCCGAGCGGTCCCGCCTGTCCGCGCTTTCGGATCAAATGCCGCGCATCGCCGATCTCCTCCAACATCACGGAGAACCCGGGCTCTATTTCGAGATAGCCCGTGGAAACATGCGCTTGCGGCATCATCTCGCCATTGACATAGAGCGCGTTATCAATGACCCGAATGTCGTCGCCGGGGAGACCGATGACGCGCTTGATGAAATAACGCTTGTCCGTGGGCGGAAAGAAGACCATAACATCGCCGCGTTTCGGCATGCCCACGGGCACCACCTTGGTACCCAGGACCGGCAGGCGCAGCCCGTAGGAGAACTTGTCGACCAGGATGAAATCGCCGACTTGCAGCGTCGGGATCATGGACCCGGAGGGAATCTGAAACGGCTCGACCACGAAGGAGCGCAGCATCAGGACGACAAAAAATACCGGAAAGAATGGCGCCGTCAGCTCAAGATACCAGGGGCGCCGCGCACCGGCATCGGTACGGCGACGGGCTGCGAGTTTCTCATAACCCCATGCCACGCCCGTGATCGCCGTGAGGATCACCAGGATCAGAGGAAAATCAACATCCATCGCTGTCCCCATCAACCGTCTGTTTTCAGCACTGCCAGAAAGGCCTCTTGCGGGATATCCACCCGGCCGACCTGCTTCATGCGTTTCTTGCCGGCCTTCTGCTTTTCGAGCAGCTTCTTCTTGCGGGTAACATCGCCACCATAGCACTTGGCGGTGACATTTTTCCGCAGCGCCTTGACCGTGGTGCGGGCGATCACATGTCCGCCCAGTGCCGCCTGGATCGCCACGTCGAACATCTGGCGCGGAATCAGTTCCTTCATCCGCTCGGTCAGATTGCGTCCTTTGTAAGGAGCCTGATCGCGATGCACGATGATGGCCAGAGCATCCACGCGCTCACCATTGATGAGGACATCCAGTCGCACCAGCGGTGCGGCCACGAAACGCTTGAAATGATAATCGAGCGAGGCAAAACCACGGCTCGCGGATTTGAGGCGGTCAAAGAAATCCATGACGACTTCGTTCATCGGCAGCTCGTAGGTGAGCGACACCTGATTGCCGACGTAGCGCATGTCGAGCTGGATGCCGCGTTTTTCCACGCACAGGCCGATCACGTTGCCCAGATACTGCTGCGGCACCAGAATGTTGGCTTCGCAGATGGGCTCGCGCATCTCGGCGGTCTGACTCGGACTCGGCAGTGTCGACGGATTGGAGTAATGCCCGACCGTGCCATCGGTCTTCAGCACTTCGTACTGAACCGTCGGCGCGGTAGTGATCAGATTGAGGTCGTATTCACGCTCCAGACGCTCCTGGACAATCTCCATGTGGAGCATGCCGAGAAACCCGCACCGAAAACCGAAGCCCAGGGCGTCCGAAGTTTCCGGCTCATAGAACAGCGAGGCATCGTTCAGGGTCAGCTTGTCGAGCGCGTCCCGAAATGCCTCGAAGTCATCCGAATCCACCGGAAACAGCCCGGCGTAGACCTGCGGATTGACCTGCTGGAACCCCGGCAGCGCCGGCACCAGGTCGGCACCCTGAGCGTGCACGAAGGTATCGCCAACCGGGGCGCCGTGAATTTCCTTGATGCCGGCCACCACAAAACCGACTTCGCCCGCGCGCAGCACCCCGGTTTCGACACGCTTGGGGGTGAAAATGCCGATGCTGTCGACGCCGTGCGTCTTGCCCGCGGTCTTGGCGAGGATTTTGTCCTTGCAGCGGATCGTGCCCTGCTTGACGCGCACCAGGGACACGACCCCCAGATATTTGTCGAACCAGGAGTCGATAATCAAGGCTTGCAGCGGCGCCTCGGGATCGCCCTGCGGCGGCGGCACCCGGACGACCAGCTGTTCCAGCACCAGATCGACGTTGACGCCGGTCTTGGCGCTGCACCGCACCGCATCGGTCGCTTCCACCCCGATGATTTCCTCGATTTCCTTTACTACCCGATCCGGATCCGCCTGCGGCAGGTCGATCTTGTTCAGCACGGGAATGACTTCGAGCCCCTGGGCGATCGCGGTGTAGCAATTGGCGACCGACTGGGCCTCGACACCCTGGGCGGCATCCACCACCAGCAGCGCGCCTTCGCAGGCCGCCAGCGAGCGCGACACCTCGTAGGAAAAATCCACGTGGCCCGGCGTATCGATGAAATTGAGCTGATAGGTCTCGCCGGAACGGGCGACGTAATTCAGCGTGACGCTTTGCGCCTTGATGGTAATGCCGCGCTCGCGCTCGATATCCATCGAGTCGAGCACCTGCTCGGCCATTTCGCGCTCGGCCAAGCCACCGCAGGTCTGGATGAAGCGGTCGGCCAGTGTCGACTTGCCGTGATCGATGTGAGCGATGATGGAAAAATTGCGAATATGATCGAGGTCGGGCACGTGGCTGGCTCGAAACCGGGAGGGGCAGCGGAAGCAGGCGCGAGTCTAGCGCATTTGCCCCCACCTAGCCATGCCGCCCCGGTGCTCTCGGGGGGCGCCTGCGACGCGGGCGCGCCCCGGAGCGCCCGCGTCGCACCAGATTCACTCAAGCACGACGGTGCGAAAAATGGAGCGTCCGCTGCGAAAGAAGCGCAGTGCCACCGGGCTTTTGGCCGGCAATTCGGCGACCACCCGATGATAGGTGGCCAGATCGGTTATGGCGTTGTATCCGAGCTGCACGATGATGTCACCCGGCTCGATCCCCGCGTCCGCGGCGGGTGAATCCGGGTGCACCTGTTCGACCTGTACCCCGCCGGGGAGATGTGCGTTATCCCGCACCTGGGGATCGATGTCGGTAACCTCCACCCCGAGCCGGTCCTGCCCGGTGTGCGCCGCCACCTCACCATCGCCGGGGCGGCCCAGGACGACCACCTTCAGCACTCTGTGTTTGCCCTTGCGAATGATTTCGGCGTCGGCACTCGCGCCAGGCTTCATCTGTCCGACGACATGGGGCAGATCGCTCGCATCCACGATCGGGCGTCCGCTGAACGCCACGACCACGTCGCCCGCCTCCAGTCCCGCCTTGCCGGCGGGGCTGTCGGGTTCAACCTGCGCAATCAGTGCGCCCTGAGGCTTGTCCAGTCCCAGGGACTCGGCCAGCGCGCCATCGACATCCTGAATATAGACACCAAGCCACCCGCGCTCGACGCGACCGCTGTCCTTGAGCTGTGTCACGACCTCCAGCACCACCTGGACCGGGATCGCGAACGACAGGCCGATGGACCCTCCGGAGCGGGTATAGATCTGCGAATTGACTCCCACCACCTCACCGTCGAGATTGAACAGCGGTCCTCCGGAATTGCCGGGATTGATCGCCACATCGGTCTGGATGAAGGGAACATAGTCTTCCCCCCGTTCGGTGGGAATACTGCGGCCGATGGCGCTTACGATGCCGGCACTGGCCGAATAATCGAGACCGAAAGGCGAACCGATCGCAACCACCCACTCCCCGACCCTGAGATTCTCCGGTTGCGCGAAGCGAATCGCCGGCAAACCCTTCGCATCGATCTTGAGAAGCGCCAGATCCGAACGCCCATCGACCCCCACCACCTTGGCGTCGAACTCGCGACGATCAATCAGACGTATCTTGATCTCTTCCGCTCCGTCGATAACGTGATTGTTGGTGACGATGTAACCATCGGCGGACATCACAAACCCGGATCCCAAGCCACTTGCGCGACGCTCGGGACCTTGCCGCTGGCCGAAGAAATCCCGAAAAGCATCCGGCATGTCGGGTGGCATGCCCTGGGGACGCCGGCTCGCCACCTTGCGGGTTGTGCTGATCTTCACCACCGCCGCTGAGTTGTCGGCAATCAATTGGGTAAAATCCGGGAGCGCCGCCGCCCTGACCCCCGCCGCCAACAGGAACGCGATCACGGCTATCCACCCGACGCAAACCGGTCGCCAGCACTCCGCCATTGAATACCTCTTTTTTCGGTTCGGACTTAACGAGTTGGTTCGGATTTAACGATCAAATCGAGTCCGCCGGCACACCGCAACCGGCCGCGACCAGACCACTGAGCGTGACTGCTTCGACGCCGGACGAATACCCTCCGCAATGCGTTTGGCGACCATCGCGGGCGGCTCGCCCAGGATACAAATAAGCGCGCCACCGCCAGAACGATGAGGCCCCAGAGGGACAGGGCGGGGATGGCGGTGGGGCCGACAACACCGCCGGCCACGAAAAGCACGAACTTCTCCCACCGCTCGGAACCACTGCTGGCACCATCGGTGAGGGGATCACCGTGGCAGCCGCCACCATTCCAGCGCTTCTGCGCTCACGGGTCTCCTTGGATTCACTGGCCGGCCGGCACCGATGCCGGCTGGGAAGGACGCGCCACAGGCAACATATCCTGGCGATCCGCTCCATTACGCTCGGCTTGGCGCAGCATGCGCTGCTCCACATAACGACGCACCTCAGGCTCTTCCGCAGCCGAAATGCCGACAACCAGCGAGCCGGTGCGGCCTGCGGGCGCGCTGCCAGCACCGCTTACGGTTGCCACATGCACGCGCGGAAGCCTCATTCCCACGGGTGATTGCAGGGAGGACGCCACCTGGCCCGTCGCCTGTGGCTGGCCGCCGAGCGGCGCACTGACAGCGACTTCCGCATCTCTTCCCGCGCCGGTGGTCGGCACCACATACCGCACACCGACGACCGTCAGGACCGCTACCGAGGCCGCCACCGCGACTCGACTCAAGGTACGCAGCGCACTTCGACTGCGCGGGCCCGGTTCACGCTCCAGTGCCGCCGCAATCCGACCCGAGAGATCGGGTGTCGCGGACGCCAATTCCCCGCGCATGGCGGCAGCTGCAAGGTGATAGCGATCCCACTTGCGCCGCAATTCGGGATCCTGACTGATCTGTCCAAGCGTACGGCGCAACTCGAAATCGCCGACTTCGCCGTCCATCAACGCGGACAGTCGGGCAGCGGGCTCCTGATTGATGTCAGCACTCATGGGCAGTGAGACCTCTGTTCTTTGTCAAATGAAGTGTTTGCCGAGCAACACTGTGCCAACTGCCGGCGGCACAATCCAGGCGCTGGCAGTGGGACCGACCGCCACCGCAAAGGTTCCGTCACTACTGGCCCTCGCCCATCAGCGCGCTGACCTGCTGGTCGATGGCTTCCCGGGCGCGGAAGATACGCGAGCGCACCGTGCCCACCGGGCACTCCATGACCGCGGCGATATCCTCGTAACTGAGACCTTCGAATTCGCGCAGCGTAACCGCGGTGCGGAGATCCTGCGGCAGATCATTGATGGCCTTGTCGACGACCCGTTGCAGTTCGTCGCGCAGCGCCAGATTCTCCGGCGTGTTGATGTCGGTCAGTCCCTGATTGTCGAAAAAATGTTCGGCGTCGTCGATGTCTACATCGCTCGCCGGGGGCCGGCGGCCACGGGAAACCAGAGAATTCTTGGCGGTGTTGACGGCGATCCGGTACAGCCAGGTATAGAACTGGCTGTCGCCGCGAAAATTCCCGATGGCTCGATACGCCTTGATGAAGGCCTCCTGGACGACATCGTCCACTTCGCCATGATCGCGGATATAGCGGGTGACGATGGCGCGCACCCGATGCTGATATTTGAGCACCAACAAATCGAACGCCGTCTTGTCACCCTGCTGTACCCGCCGGACCAGCTTGCTGTCCGGTACCGACTCTTTCGGCGGCCTCACATAGTGCTCCACAGTCTTTCCGGCGGGGACCCATCCAGCGGCTTGCGGTGGCCATTCCGGATGTCCACCCCTGCCCGGGCATCATGGGTTTTTTGCGGCGCCCATACTATCATGCGTCGCCAGCATCAAAACCCGCCCCGTTATGACGCGAAATTTCTACCACGATGTGCTGATTATCGGCAGCGGCGCCGCCGGGATGACGCTGGCGCTGCAGCTGGCCGGCAAGTGCGAAGTCGCGCTGCTGAGCAAGGCAGGCCTGAAAACCGGCTCGACCTGGCACGCCCAGGGCGGCATCGCGGCCGTCGTCGACGCCGAGGATAGCCTGGCCGCGCACGCCCACGACACCATGATCGCGGGCGCCGGTCTGTGTCATCGCGACGCGGTGGAGTTCACGGTCGCGGGCGGCCCCGCCGCCATCGCCTGGCTGATTTCCCAGGGGGTCGAATTCAGTCGCGATCCCGACAGCCACCAGCATCATCTGACCCGCGAGGGTGGCCACAGTCATCGCCGTATCCTGCATGCCGCGGACGCCACCGGCAAGGCGATTTCCGGCGCGCTTGCCGACCGCGTCACCGCGGACTCCCGCATCGCGGTCTTCGAGGATCACCTGATCGTCGATCTGACCACCCAGGCGGACGTGGGGTCGCGCCACCTGCGCTGCAACGGTGCTTACGCGCTGGATGCCCGCACCGGAGACGTCTGCCTGTTCCAGGCCCGCGTGGTGGTGCTGGCCACCGGCGGGGCGAGCAAGGTGTACCTTTACACCACCAACCCGGATGGCGCCAGCGGCGATGGCATTGCGGTGGCCTGGCGGCGCGGCTGCCGGGTGGCCAACATGGAGTTCAACCAGTTTCACCCGACCTGCCTGTTTCATCCCAGCGCCAAGTCCTTTCTGATTTCCGAGGCCCTGCGCGGCGAAGGCGCCCAGCTGCAACTGCCCGACGGCACCCGCTTCATGCCGGCCGTGCATCCCGACGCCGAGCTGGCGCCGCGCGACATCGTCGCGCGCGCGATCGACCACGAGATCAAGCGCCTCGGCGCCGACTGCGTGTATCTCGACATCCGCCACAAACCGCTCGCCTTTATCGAAGAACACTTTCCGACACTGCGCGCGCAGTGCCTGACCTTCGGCATCGATATCGCGCGCCAGCGCATCCCGGTGGTGCCGGCGGCGCACTACACCTGCGGCGGCATCGTCACCGACACCCGCGGCCGCACCGATCTCAAGAATCTGTACGCCATCGGCGAGTGCGCCTTTACCGGTCTGCACGGCGCCAACCGCCTGGCGAGCAATTCACTACTCGAGTGCGTGGTCTTCGCGACCGCCGCGGCGACCGATATCGCGCGCGAGCTGGAAACCATTCCGCGCCCCAGCTTCACCAAACCCTGGGACGCATCGCGGGTCACCTCGTCGGACGAGGACGTCGTGATCTCCCACAACTGGGACGAAGTGCGCCGCTTCATGTGGGACTATGTGGGCATCGTGCGCACCCGCAAGCGGCTCGAACGGGCGCAGCATCGCATCCAGCTGTTGCAGCGCGAAATCAACGAGTACTACAGCAATTACCGGGTCAGCCGCGATCTGCTGGAACTGCGCAATCTGGCAATGGTGGCCGAGCTGATCATTCGCTCCGCGCTGCTGCGCAAGGAAAGCCGCGGACTCCATTTCACACTGGATCACCCGGAGCAGTCGGCCATTGCCAAGGACAGTATCCTGGTGCCGATGAACTTCGCCAACCAGGAGTTGATCGTCAACAAGGCGGACTGAATCGCGCCGCCTGCTTCCCCTCGGGCATCGCCCCACCCAGACTGTCGGGCGGCCAGTTCAGACCGACAATCCGCTGCGCACCAGCACCTGTAGCCGCCGGAACCCGTCCGGCGTCATGGCGTCGCTGAACAGGGGCAGTTGCCGACGGCGTTGCGGCGCCCTGTAGCTGAGCACGATCAACCAGGGCGAGACATATTCCGGCCGGCAGTTTTCGAGCCGCACATAGTCGCCCCGCCGGCGCAGTTGCCAGGCGGTGCCGTCCCAGAGCAGCAGGTCCGCGCCGGCCAGCCAGCGCCAGCTGCGCGCCGTCATAATGCCAACGCCGAGCAGCGCCCCGAGCAATCCGATCCGCTCCCAGGGCGGCAGGGGCAGTCCGATGCAGACGAGCACAACCGTCCCCAGGCTGACCGCCAGCAACCACGCCCAGCGCCGCGACGGCCGCAGCGCCAGCTCAAGGCGCGGCGCGGCAGACATCCAGCACCAGCGCGACAATCGCCTTCAGATCCGCATCCGGCGGCTCGGTACGTCCCATCAACCAGCCGAACAGATCCTGATCCTCACATGCCAGCAGGCGTTCGAAACGCGCCTGATCTTCCGACTCGGCCTGCGCATAGCCGCGCTCGACAAAGCTGGTCAGCAACAGATCGAGCTCGAGCATGCCGCGGCGCGCCGCCCAGCGCAGGCGATTGTGGTCCATAGCCAAGTCTCCGCGAATACAGCGAGCATTATAGGTATGGATGGCCATGGACCGACTCGCTACACTCGCCGCGCATGATGGAGACAATGGCGTGACAGACTGGTCCCGATTTCTCGCGGCGCGCGGAGCCCGCATGGCTGGCGAGCTGGCGCTCTCGTTCGGGGAAACGCCAGCGGACTACGATCCACTGCTGGCTGATGCCGTGCTCTGCGATCTCGGCGATCTCGGGGTGCTCAGTCTGAGCGGACCCGACAGCGCGAAATTCCTCCAGGGCCAGAGCACCGCGGATTTCAGCAAACTGGTCCCGGGCGGCGCGCTCAGGGGCGCCTGCTGCAATCTGCAAGGACGGGTATTCACGAGCTTTGTCGCCGCCGCGACCGCCACCGAACTCCTGCTGGTGATGAATCGGGCACTGGTCGCACCCAGTCTGCAAACCCTCGCCAAATACGCGGTGTTCTCCAAGACCCG
>JBFXFL010000030.1:19796-39379 GCA_050179115.1 Porticoccaceae bacterium
GCCGGCACTGATCGCTGCGAGGCGCTGGTGGTGTTGCGGGACGAAGCCCATGATGTGAGCGTTCTGGAATTCGGAGGCGGCCCGATCGCCGTCGAGTTCCTGCCGCTGCCCTACACGACAGCGGCAGAGTGAACGCCTGGCTGACGGCCAACCAGGTGCTGCTGAGCTGGCTCACCGCCGCGTCGGTGGCAACCTTCGTGATCAGTCTGGTCGCCCTGCCCTGGCTGGTGGCGCGCATTCCGGCTGACTATTTTGCCCATCACAGGCGTCACGCCATCCCGCTGAAGCAACGCCACCCGGTGATCCGCTGGCTGTTGTTGATCGGGAAAAATCTGCTCGGCGCCATTCTGCTGACCGGCGGTTTCGCCATGATCTTCATACCCGGCCAGGGCCTGCTGACCATGGCGATGGGACTGCTGCTGCTCGACTACCCTGGGAAATTCGCCCTGGAGCGGCGTATCGCGCGCCAGCATGCGGTGCTGTCGGGGCTCAACTGGCTGCGCGCCAGGACGGGCGCGCCACCCCTGGTGGTGGACGATGAGGACTGAAGCCGATCCAGCGGATGGCTAAATCGAGAGGAGCTCGATCCGATACCCGTCCGGATCCTCGACGAAGGCCAGCACGGTGCTGCCGTGCTGCATGGGCCCGGGCTCCCGCACCACCTTGCCGCCCCCGGCCCTGATGCGTTCGCAGGCGGCATGGACATCGTCCACTCCGATCGCGATATGGCCGTAGGCGGTGCCGAGCTCGTAGCTCGAAGTATCCCAGTTGTGGGTCAGTTCCAGCACCGTCTGTTCGGATTCCGCGCCATAGCCAAGAAATGCCAGGGTGAAACGACCGCCGGGAAAATCCTTGCGGCGCAGCAGCTGCATGCCGAGCAGCCCGGTGTAGAACGCGATCGAGCGATCGAGATCGCCGACCCGCAGCATGGTGTGCAAAAGTCGCATGATCTGGTCTCCTCGGTGAGCTGGTTATATCAGGACAACTGGCGCCCCTTGCTGGCGGCGATGCGCAGACGCAGCGCATTGAGTTTGATGAAGCCCTCGGCATCCTGCTGATTGTAGGCGCCGGCATCGTCCTCGAAGGTGGCGATGCGGGCGTCGAACAGGCTGTCCTCGGAACGCCGGCCGACCACGGTGACATTGCCCTTGTAGAGCTTCACCCGCACCGTGCCGTTCACCGGACGCTGGGACGCGTCGATCATGCCCTGCAGCAACTGGCGCTCCGGTGACCACCAGTAGCCGTTGTAGATCAGACTCGCATAGCGCGGCATCAACTCGTCCTTGAGATGCGCCACTTCGCGATCGAGGGTGATCGACTCGATGGCGCGATGGGCCCTGAGCATGATGGTGCCGCCGGGCGTCTCGTAGCAGCCGCGGGACTTCATGCCCACATAGCGATTCTCGACCAGATCGAGGCGTCCAATGCCATGCGCGCCGCCCAGCTGGTTGAGTCGCGCCAGCACCGTCGCCGGGCTCAGGGCCTCGCCGTCGATGGCGACAATGTCACCGCCGCGATAGGACAGCTCGATGTAGGCGGGCTTGTCGGGCGCGGCCTCGGGCGCCACCGACCAGCGCCACATGCTCTCTTCCGGCTCCAGCCAGGGATCTTCAAGCTGGCCGCCCTCGTAGGAGATATGCAGCAGATTGGCGTCCATGGAATAGGGCGACTTCTTGCCGCTGGCAAAATCCACCGGGATGTTGTGCTGTTTGCAGTAGGCCATCAGCGAGTCGCGGGAACCCAGATCCCATTCGCGCCAGGGCGCGATCACCCGGATACCGGGCTTGAGCGCATAGGCACCGAGCTCGAAACGCACCTGGTCGTTGCCCTTGCCGGTGGCGCCGTGGGAGATCGCATCGGCGCCCGCCGCGTTGGCGATCTCCACCAGGCGCTTGGCGATCAGGGGTCGCGCAATGGAGGTACCGAGCAGGTATTCGCCTTCGTAGATGGCATTGGCGCGAAACATCGGGAACACGAAATCCCGCACGAACTCTTCACGCAGGTCGTCAATGTGGATTTCCTTGACGCCCAGTGCCCGGGCCTTCGCACGCGCCGGCTCCAGCTCTTCGCCCTGACCGATGTCGGCGGTAAAGGTCACCACCTCGCAACCGTAGGTTTCCTGCAGCCAGCGCACGATCACCGAGGTATCCAGACCGCCGGAATAGGCGAGCACCACTTTGTTGATGGCGGACACTGACATCTCCCGAAAACGATCTGAAGGGGGCGGGATTTTACCCAGCATCCGTCGCCCTTGCACGAGAACTTCCCCCCACGAGAACTTCCCCGACGCGCTCCCGCGCCCCGGCATGGCGCTCTGCTAACATCCGCGGATGATCCGGCCCCCGCCACTGTTGTCCGCCGCCCGCGACAATCTGCGCCAGCTGACCACGATTCGCTATATCGCGCTCGGCAGTCTCGGCCTCGCGCTCGCCGTCCTGGGTCCGGATCTCGCGCGGGAACCACACCTCCTCGCACTCGCCGCCCTGCTCGGCCTGTTTGCGGTATTGAACGCGCTGGCGCGCTGGCGCATCCGGCGCCCGCTACCCATCTCGGAAACCGAGTTTTTCAGCCACCTGCTGCTCGATATCGGCGGACTCAGCGGCCTGCTGTTTTTCAGCGGCGGCGCGACCAATCCGCTCATTTCCTATTACCTGGTGCCGGTCAGCATCGCCGCCGCGACACTCAACCGGACCCTCGCCTGGTCGGTCACCGCGCTCGCCTTTGCGTGCTACAGCCTGCTGCTGATTTTTCACCAGCCGCTCCCGGCGTTGCTGCCCGCCACGCACCACGACGATTTCAGCCTGCATGTCCTGGGCATGTGGGCGAACTTCGCGGTGAGCGCGGCACTGATCAGTTATTTCCTGTTCAACATGGCGGAAACCCTGCGCCGCCAGCAGCAACAGATCGCCCAGCAGCGGGAAGAACAGTTGCGCGACGAGCAGTTGCTGAGTGTGGCCACGCTGGCGGCGGGCGCCGCCCACGAACTGGGTACTCCGCTCAATACCATGAGGCTGCTGGTCGACGCGGCCCGCGAAGACCGCGCCGGACTCGGCGGGCCGGGACTCGACATCCTCGACCAGCAACTCGCGCGCTGCCGCGAAACCCTGCAGAAGCTCGCGCATGCGGCCGGCATCCGCGACCAGCAACCACAATCCGAGCCGGTAGCCACCTACCTCAAAAATCTCCTCGCGCGTTGGCAGGTGCTGCGCCCCACCGCCATCGCCGACCTGCGGCTGAACCCGGCGCACCCGGACGTGAGCGCACTCTTCCACCCGGCCCTGGAACCGGCGCTGCAGAATCTGCTCGACAATGCCGCCGATGCCTCGCCGCGCATCCTTGTGGAAGCCGACTGGACGCCGGACATCCTGACCATCCGGATTCGCGACTTCGGCCCCGGGATCGCTCCGGAACAGCGGCCCTACCTGGGGCAACCGGGACGCAGCGCAAAACCCCGCGGACTGGGGCTGGGACTGTTTCTGTCGCACTCCACCATCGGCCGCCACGGCGGCGCGGTGGAGCTTCGCGATGATGAGGAAGGCGGTACCCTGACGCGAATCACCCTGCCCCTGACGGTGCCCGGTCGGTGAGCACGAGCTGCCGCTATCTGATCGTCGACGACGATGCCGCGTTCTGTGCGGCGCTGGCCCACAGTCTGGGCCGCCTCCAGCACGAGGCGGTCATCGCCCATGACGCCGACGCGGCAGTGCGGGAATGCGCGCGTTTCCGTCCGCAGCGCGCCATCCTCGACCTCAAGCTCGCGGAGAGTTCGGGCCTGCATCTCATCCCCCGCCTCAAGGCGCTGGACCCCGAACTCCATATAGTCGTGCTGACGGGCTACGCCAGCGTCGCCACGGCGGTGAATGCCATCAAACTGGGCGCCACTCATTATCTGGGCAAGCCGGCAGGCATTGCCGAGATCCTCGCCGCCTTTGAAGATGAAGCCCCCGAGGCGCCGACGCCGCCCGCGGCCATACCCTCGCTGGAGCGGGTGGAATGGGAGCATATCCAGCGGGTTCTGGACGCCCACAGCGGCAACATCGCCAACACCGCGCGCGCGCTGGGCATGCATCGCCGGACTCTGCAACGCAAGCTCACCAAGCGTCCGGTGAAACAGTGACGGTCGTGCGCCGTGGCGGTGCAGTCCTCCTTCTCCCAGCCTGTGCAGGGCGACCACCAACGACGGGCGGAACGCGCGACAACCCCGGGCATGCAGCCGAAATCGGCTTGGCGTCTGCGCGACCGGGCGGGACCGATTGTCATTACTTGATGGCTGGCCATCGGCACTGGCCGCAAGTCATTTACCTTCGTTGCCGCTCTCCATTATGGTGTACCGAGACAGACTTCACTTGACGGGATACAGCATGGCTTCATTGGACGACTCGCCGCTCGATCGCACCGCGGTTTTCTTTTCCGATTCACTGCCGGTGGCACGCGTCAGGCAGGCCGAGATGGGCCACTATCTTCTCGTGCTCGAAGGTTCGCAGCCGGGCCTGTGGATTGAAATCATCGCGGAATCTCTGGTCATCGGTCGCGGGTCGGAGTGCGACCTCGTTCTGCCGGATGGCCGGGTGTCGCGCCGTCACTGCACCGTGGAACTGCGTTCCGGCACGCCGGTGCTGATCGACCACGATTCCACCAACGGCACACTGGTCGGCGGTTCCCGCATCAGCCAGCCGTTCGAACTGACCGAAGGCGTAGTGTTCTCGGTCGGCAGCCATGTCCTCCAATATGAGCTTCGCAATCGGCAGGAAACCCGCGAGTCCCTGGATCTCGACAAGGCGCTGACCAAGGCCAGCAGCTATGTTCACGCCCTGCTCCCCCTGCCGCTCGGCGACGGTCCGATCCGGACCGACTGGTGCTATCTGCCCTCGGAACGCCTGGGCGGCGATGCCTTCGGCTACAGCGCCCTGGATGACGACAACTTCGTCGCCTACATCGTCGATGTCGCGGGGCATGGCGTCAGTGCAGCCATGCATTCGGTGTCCTTGCTCAATGTGCTGCGCCAGCGCGCGCTCCCGGATACGGACTTCACCGATCCCGGGCAGGTGTTGCGCAAACTCAACCGGATGTTCCCGATGGAACAACACGACGATATGTACTTCACCATGTGGTACGGCGTGTACAACCGTCCCTCGCGCTCCTTGCGCTTTGCCTCCGGCGGCCACCATCCAGGTTTCCTGGTTGAGCGGAGCCGGATGCAGGCGACCCCCGTGCAGAGCCGGGGGCCGCTCATCGGACTCATGCCCGACCACGCTTACCAGGCGGAAGTGCTGACCGTGACGCCGGGTTCGACCCTGTATCTGTTCAGCGACGGCGTCTTCGAGATCGTCACCGCCGCGGGCGCGGAGTGGGGCCTCGATGATTTTTTGCCGCTGCTGACCCAGGCTGCCGACCCCCTGACGACGGAGCCGGAGCGGCTGCATCGGCAGATCAGGGCCATCGCTCGCCCGGGCCCCTTCGACGACGACTTTTCTCTGCTGACTGTCACATTCGCTTCATGAAAGCCCTTTAGCGTCGGGTCATTTGGGCGGCCCTGTGGCCGCCCCCAGCCCGTAACCGAAGTGGAGCGACCCGGCATGGAAATGGAAGTGACCGAATTGGACGGCAAGGCGATAAAAATAGCGTTGCGTGGCCGCCTGGATACCGCGGGCGTCGACCAGATCGAAACCCGGTTTTCCGCGAGTATCGTGCCGGGCGGCCACCAAGCCATCGTCGATCTTTCGGAGGTATCCTTCATCGCCTCGATGGGGCTGCGCATGTTCATCACCGTGGCCCGTTCCGTGGGTAAAAAAGGCGGCAAGCTGGTGCTGCTCTCGCCTCAGGCAATGGTCAACGAAGTCTTGGCCAATGCAGCACTGGCCGACATCATTCCGATCGTTTTCAGCACCGAGGAAGCACTCGGACAACTCAACGGATAACGAATCCTGACCAGCCACCGCGAGGTCTGCGTGACATCGGACACAGCGCGACTGGAAATCGGGCGCGGCCCGGGCGAACTGGCTCGCGGCATGTCCGAGCTCGGCGCCATCCTGATCCAGGCCGGAGTGGGCGAACGACCGCGCTTTCAGACCGAGCTGGTGTTCGAGGAACTGGTGACGAACGCGATTCGCCACGGCGGTGTCGACAGCGATCATTCCGTCGCGGTGACGATCAGCCTGACGCCGGAAGATGTGGTGCTGGTGGTGAGCGACCAGGGCTGTCCGTTCAATCCCCTGGAGCAGCCGGATCCGGTGCCGGCTACATCGCTGGCGGAGGCGAAGGTCGGCGGCCTGGGAATCATGCTGGTGCGCAAGGCGGCCAGTTCCCTGGCCTACGAGCGCGCCAACGGCCGTAACCTTGTGCAGGTCGTCATCCCCCGCAACTGATTGGCGGCGACGATTCCCGGATATTGATCAAGCTCGGGCCGATGCGGACCCTGGGTTCACGCCCGGGCATTCTTCCCTACAATAGCCTCCGTTTTTTCGACTCAACCCCGGAGCGCTCATGAAAACCCATCGCGTCGCCGTACTCCCCGGAGACGGTATCGGCCCCGAGATCACCCGCGAAGCCCTCAAGGTGCTGCGCGTGGTGGAGGAGCGCAACCCGGTCCACTTCGACCTGATTCAGGCGCCCTTTGGCGCCCAGGCCTACTTCGACCACGGCCACCCGTTTCCGGCAGCGACCCAGGCCGTGTGCGACCGCGCCGACGCCATTCTCAAAGGGCCCGTTGGCCTGGACTACGAGGCGACCAAAAAGATTCCGGTGGACATGCAGCCCGAACGCGGCGCGGTGTTGCCGCTGCGCGCGCGCTACAACACCTACGCCAACTTCCGCCCCATCGTGTTGCCGAAGGCGCTCGCACATTTTTCGCCGCTGCGGCCGGAGATCATCGGCGCTGGCATCGACATCATGCTGATCCGCGAGCTGGTGGGCGGACTTTATTTCGGCACCAAGACCGTGGCTGTGGACGCCCACAACCACCGCTATGTCGAAGAAACCCTGCGCTACGACGAGATCCAGATCAAGCAGATACTGAAAAAGGGCCTGGAGCTGGCGCAGCGCCGCAAGGGTGTGCTGCACAATATCCACAAGAGCAATGTGCTGAAATCGAGCGTGCTCTGGAACGAGGTGCTGGAGGAGATGGCGCTCGCATACCCGGACGTGAAAATCGTCCACATGCTGGTCGATGCCGCCGCCACGCATCTGTGTCTCAATCCGCGCCAGTTCGACGTGATGGTGATGGAAAACATGTTCGGCGATATTTTGAGCGATCAGGGCGGCGGCATCATCGGCTCCCTGGGCCTGATGCCATCCGCCTGCATCGGCGACGACAAAGCCTATTACGAGCCGTCTCACGGTTCGGCGCCGGACATTGCCGGCAGGAACATCGCCAATCCCTATTCGATGATCGGCTCGGCCGCGATGATGCTGGAGTACAGCTTCGGCATGGCAGCGGAAGCCCGCAACCTCTGGGCCGCGATGCAGGCGGTGTTCGCCGACGGCTTCTCCACACCCGACCTCGCGCAGCCGGGCGTCAAGGTAGAGACCATCGGTACCGAAGCCTTCGGCGACAAGGTCGTCGCGAAACTGCGCGCAGCACCGAGGGTTCCATGAACACGCACTTCGAGGTTGATCCGCTGACGCCGGCGATCGGCGCCGAAATCACCGGGCTCGATCTTTCCCGGCCCATTCCGCCAGCCACACTCGCGGAGCTGCGCAAGGTGTGGCTGGAGCGCAAGGTGCTGTTTTTCCGCGACCAGACCCTGACGCCGGATCAACAGCTCGCGTTCACCCGGCAATTCGGCGAAGTCGAAAAATATCCGTTTTTGCCCGGTATCGAAGGTCATCCGCTGATTGCGCCGGTATTGAAACTTCCTCACGAAACCGTCAACTTCGGCGGCCTCTGGCACTCGGATACGACTTACCTCGAAACGCCGGCGGCCGGCGCCACCCTGTACGCGCTGGAGATTCCCCCGCTCGGCGGCGATACGCTGTTCGCCAACATGGTGCTCGCGTATGCCACCCTGCCGGACGCGATCAAGGAGCAGATTCACGATCTGCGCGTGGTCAACTCGTCGGCCAAAGCCGATGTGAGCAAAACCCGCGAAGACCGCCTCAAGGACGCCGGCGACAGCGCCTTGCGCCAGCAGTTTGTCAGCATCCATCCGGTGGTGCGGACGCATCCCGAAACCGGCGAAAAAATTCTCTACGTCAATGAAGGTCACGCCGAACGCTTCGACGGCTGGACCGAGGCAGCGAGTCAGCCACTGCTCAATCTGCTCTATCAGCACCAGCGCAAGCCGGAATACCAATGCCGGTTCCGCTGGACCGCGGGTGCGCTGGCGATGTGGGACAACCGCTCGTCCCAGCATTATCCGGTCAACGACTATCACGGCCATCGCCGCCTGCTGCACCGGATTTCACTCAAGGGCGACCGGCCGCACTGAACCGCTCCCGCCCACCGATGCCGCATCGAAGCGCGGATCGAGTCGGCAGCCTGCCGCGGCATCGAGAACCTGTACCAGCGAATTCCAGATATTTTTCAACAGATACGGTTGCGCCGCCGCATTGGGATGAATCCCGTCGGCCTGGATGAAGTCCGGGTCGCCGCCGATACCGGCGAGGAAAAACTCCACGAAAGGCAGC
Source organism: Porticoccaceae bacterium (assembly GCA_050179115.1). Classification (GTDB taxonomy): domain Bacteria; phylum Pseudomonadota; class Gammaproteobacteria; order Pseudomonadales; family Porticoccaceae; genus JAGPUQ01. The sequence continues at coordinate 28,422 of JBFXFL010000030.1, forward strand.
TTTTCATCCTCTGCCACGCGGGCAAAGGCGCGTTCGAAGCGCCTTTGGTACACCGGCCCGTAATTGGGCGGAATCTTCATGCCGAGCAGTATCGGGCGGGCCCCGGCGGCGCGCGCAAGCTGTGCCATGCGCGCCAGGTTGTTCGCCATGGGCTCCGGCGGCAAACCGCGCAGACCGTCGTTGCCCCCCAGCTCGATCACCACCAACTGCGGCCGCCACTGGGCCAGCAGTTCGGGCAAGCGATGCAGACCACCTGCCGTGGTCTCGCCGCTGACCGACGCATTGGTCACCTCTACACCCGGGCACTGTTGCGCAAGTCGCTGTTCCATGAGCGCTACCCAGCCCTGCGCCTTGTCGATGCCGTAGGCGGCACTGATGCTGTCGCCCAGGATCAGAATGCCCCCGGCGGCGACTGCGGTGGCGGAGTGCAGCGCCAGCGCAATGAGCAGTGCCGCGCCACAGCGAGCCGGGGAAACGCGGCGGAAACCCGTCATGAAACGAACCCTCGCGGATGAGCTTGCGCAGCCTTCGGCGCGGCGGCGATCGAGGATCGGGATTGTACGTCAGTGGGCAACGGAGCTCCGTTGCCCACCGCAAACCCGCGCCGCCTGCGGCGACGCTGGAGCACAGCGACTTGTCAGGCTTCCAGACAGCGTCGATACTGCCCCCGGTACCTGCCCCCTCTCCTGAAGTCTTGTCGCCATGCCCGATTCATCCACGTCCGACACATCCGTGCCTGAGACGCTTTTGCTCGAAGCACGCCATCTCGGCAAGCAGGTGTCGGGGTCGGATGGCGATCTCACATTGCTCCAGGACATCGAGCTGGCGCTCGGCGCGGGATCGAGCCTCGCCATCACCGGGCCGTCCGGCAGCGGCAAGTCCACCTTGCTCGGCCTGCTCGCCGGGCTCGATATCCCGACCAGCGGCGAGGTCTGGCTGGACGGCCGACCGTTCAGCGCTTTGGACGAGGACGCCCGTGCCCAGCGGCGCGGCGAACTCTGTGCCTTCGTGTTCCAGGATTTTCATCTGGTCGGCGATCTCACGGCACTCGAGAACGTCATGTTGCCGCTGGAGCTCCAGCGCACCCCGGACGCCGCGCAGCGGGCGCGGACGTGGCTCGACCGGGTCGGACTCGGCCACCGGGTCAGACACTTTCCGGCCACGCTGTCGGGTGGCGAACAGCAACGGGTGGCGCTCGCCCGCGCCTTCGCGGTGGCGCCGAAACTACTGTTCGCCGACGAACCCACCGGCAGCCTCGACCACGCCAACAGTGCACGGGTCCAGGATCTGCTGTTTGAACTCAACCGGGAAACGGGTGCCGCTCTGGTACTGGTAACCCACGACGCGCCACTGGCGGCGCGCTGCGGGCGCCATCTGTATCTCGAAGAGGGCCGCATTCGCGATCAGCCCCAGCCGCTACGACGGCTGCGCCCGTGATCCGTACGCTGCTGCGCCCCTGGCGGGACCCGGGTTTCCGGCTGCTTGCCGCCGCCCTTGCCATCGCCGCCTTCGCGCTCGGCGCCATGATCCTGCTGCGCGCGGAACTGGAAGCCCGCTTCGCGGTGCGCACCGCCGAAGCCCTGGGCGGCGAGCTGGTGCTGTCGGGCACGCATGAACCGGCCGCCGGGCAACGCGCCCTGGCGGCACCGGCACGCCACGCCGAAGTGGTGGATTTTTCCACCGTGCTCGTGCGTGGCGACGAACTGCTGCTGGTGAGCGCGCGGGCGGTCGATGCGGCCTATCCGCTGGCGGGTACCCTCGCAGTGGCGCCATCGCGCTTCGCGCCCGCCGCGGCGCGGACGCAGGGCCCGGTGCCCGGCGAACTCTGGGTCGCGGATGCAGTGCTCGACCGCCTGGGCGTGACCACCGGCGAAACACTCGAGCTGGGCAACAAGACGTTCATCATCGGCGCCGTGATCCGCCAACTGCCGGACGAAGGCGCCGGCTTCTACGGCATGAATCCGCGGGTGCTGTTCCACCGCGACGATCTCGCCGCCACGGGCGTGCTGGCGCCCGGCACCCGCGTCGATTACCGACTGTTGATGAGCCGCGCGCCCGGGGCGGATCTGGACGCCATCGCCGCCGCGCTGCGGCCCGGACTGCGCCCGGACCAGCAACTGGAAGACGTCGCGGACGCGGCGGTGCGCAGTCTCGGACCGCTGCGCCAGCTGACCCTCTGGGCCAAGCTCGCGGTGCTGCTGATCAGCCTGCTCTGTGGCGCCGCCATCCATCTCGCCACCAGCCTGCGGGTCGCGCGCCGCGCGCGGCTCGCCGGACTCCTGCGCAGTTTCGGCGCCAGCCGCCGCCAGGTGATCGGCCGCCTGCTGGGACGGGAATTCGCCGCCGTGCTGCCGCCGGCCGCGTGCGGCTCCGGTCTCGGCATCGCCCTGGTCGCCGCGTTGCGCCGGCTGCTCGACTGGCAGCAACCCTGGGCCGGAACCCCGGCCGACTGGCTGGCGCTTGCCCTGGCGCCGCTGTTGCTGTGGTTCGGCTTCGCCCTGCCTCGCCTCGCGCGCCTGGCACGGGTGCCGCCGCTGGTGGTACTCCGCCAGGGCGTGCAGCAGCGCGCGGCCGCAAGCGGGCTGGAGCTCTCCGCTGCCCTGACGGTGCCGGTGCTGCTTGCCGGCCTGCTGACCGACTCGCTCGCCGATCTCGGCGTCCTGCTGTTGCTGATGGCGGCGCTGGGTACCCTGCTCCCCCTGGTGCTGTGGCCGCTGTTGAAAGCGCTGGACCTTGCCGGGGCCCGCCTCCCCCTCGCCGCGCGGCTGGCGCTGCGCCGCCTCGGCCGGCGTCCCACCCTGACCCTGCCACTGCTTGCCGCCCTGACGCTGGCGATGGCCGCGCTGACCCTGTCCGGGCTGGTGGGCACGCGCCTGCTGGATGACTGGCGCACCCGGCTGCCGGAACGCGCGCCCAATCATTTCGTGCTCAACCTGTTCGACGCCGATCGCGATGCCTACCGCGCCTGGCTGGATGCCGAGCATGCCGAAGGCCAGCCGCTCTACGCGATGGTGCGCGGCCGCCTCACCGGCATCAACGGCGTGCCGATGCGGGATGCGGTGACCAAGGAAAACACCCGCCGCGAACGCGCGCTCAACCGGGATCTCGCCCTCACCGAAGCGGAGCTGCTGCCGCGCAGCAATCGGGTAATCCAGGGCGTCTGGCCAACCCGCGGCGACGGTGTCTCGGTGGAGCGGGAACTAGCGGAAAACCTGGGGCTCGCGTTGGGTGATCGGCTCCAATTCGTCACCAGCCGGGGCACGCTCGACGCCCGGGTCACCAGCCTGCGCGAAGTGGACTGGGACAGCTTCGAGCCCAACTTCTTTTTCATGTTCGCGCCGGGCGCACTGGCCGGCGAGGACATCACCTGGCTCAGCGGTTTCTGGCTGCCCCCGGGCAGCTCCGCGCGCACGGCCGCACTGTTGCGCGAGCTGCCCCACATCACCCTGCTCGACGTCCAGGCGTTGCTGGCGCGCGCCGGCGACATCGCCCGTCAGGCGAGCCGCGCCACCGCGCTGCTGGCGGCCCTGCTGATGTTCGCGGCGGTGCTGGTGCTGGGCGCCGCGCTGGAGGGCGGTGAAGCCGAACGCGGCCGCGACAACGCATTACTGCGCACCCTGGGTGGCGAGCGGGTGCTGCTGCGCCAGATCGCCTGGATCGAGTTCCTCACCCTGGGCGGCTGTGCCGCGCTGGGCGCCGTGCTGATAACGCTGGCGGTGCTGTATCCGCTGGGGTCACGGCTCGGTATTGCGCTGCCCCTCAGCTCACCCTGGTTGTTGCTGCCGCCGCTGCTGGCGGTACTGGTAGCGGCGGCCGGCGTCGGCGCCAGCCGCCGCGCGCTGCGCCAGCCGACCCTGGCATTGCTGCGCCACGGGTCAGCCTAGCGGACTACAGAAATGGCTTGCCGGAGTGTCGGGCAATGGCGCGGGGATCGCTTCCCGACGTCATTTTCGCGATCATGTCGGCGGCGGGTGCGGAGTCAGCGCGTTGCGCGCGCCAGATCTTCGCGCTGCGTCCTCAGACCGACATCCCCGGACCATCTTTCAGGCAGCCACCACACGCCCAAATGATCACCGACCCACAACGCTTCACGAACACCATCGCCCGCTTCGACGCCGCCAATGCGCAGGATCCCCATCGAGAGGACGGCCGACCCCGGGAATTGCTCTATGCCGAGCGCATGACCGCCATGCTGAAACGTTTCGCGCCGGATGCCTCGGAAGCGGTCCAGCTCGCGGTGCGCGCCCAGCATATCCAGCGCTGGCTGACGCCCCGTTCCACTTATCCAGCGGGCCGGCTGGGTTACCTGAAGTGGCGCGCCGGGCTGTACCAGTTCCATGCCGAGACCGCGGCGACCATCATGGCGGAGACCGGCTACGATGCGGCGATGATCGCGCGCGTCAAGGCCGCCGTAAGCAAGCAGGACCTCAAGGCAAACAGCGAGACACAACTGCTGGAGGATGTGTCCGCCCTGGTCTTTCTGGAACACTACCTGGCGGGCTTCGCCGCCCAGCACCCCGATTACGACGAAGCCAAGTGGCTGGACATCATCCGCAAGACCTGGCGCAAGATGTCGGCGCAAGCGCATGCCTTCGTGCTGACGGGGCAAATTCATCTGCCGGATGCGCTGGCACCGCTGATCCGGAAGGCCGTCGGCTGATTCTGCGGGGCGCCGGCTCAGACGAAAATCAACAGCGGCAGCACGCGATCCGCGCCTTCGGAGAGAACGCGAAATACCGGCACGCCCATCACGCTGAGCAGGATCAGCACCAGAAACACCTGGGTGCCGCGGCGGGCATTGAAATGGTCGTAGCGGCGGCCAAGGCGGGGCGGCAGCAGCCAGGACAGGATGTAGTGGCCATCGAGCGGCCCCAGCGGCAAGAGGTTGAACAGCATCAGCAGCAGGTTGATCCGGGCCAGAATTGTCAGTGCCAGCACGACTTCCCGCGACCAGGCGGCACCGCCCGACTGGGCGCCGAGGGCCAGCAGATTCACCGCCGCCACCGCGAGCAGCAGATTCATGCCGGGCCCCGCCGCCGCCACCGCCGCCGGCGACCAGCGCCGACGCATGTTGGCGGGATTGAAGGGCACCGGCCGCGCGTAGCCAAATCCCACCAGCACGACCATCAGCAGACCCAGCGGGTCGATATGGGCCACCGGATTCACCGTGAGCCGCCCCAGGCGCCGCGCAGTGTCGTCGCCCAGCAGGGTCGCCGCCTGGGCGTGGCCAAATTCGTGCAGGCTGAGCGAGACGACGATCGCGAGCAGCAGGATGGCGAACAGGGCGATTTGCCCATTGAACAGCAGCGTCAGCATGGTATGGCGGGACGGGTCATGGTGTGGGCGGGCTTTGTAGCACAGGAACCGTGCTCCCGGATTGATGTGCCCGCCGCGAGCCCGGTCCGCACACCGGCGCGGTGCGCCCGCTAACCGTCGCGGGCGACGAACTCAGCCGCCAGCGGCAGCGCGGTGAGGCCGCGGAAACTCAGGCTGTCCAGCCATTCGGGTTCGCCGCCGATCACGCGGGGATTGCGGATGCGCTCGGCAAAGATCGGCAGCGCGATGCGGCCTTCCAGGCGCGCCAGGGGTGCGCCGATACAGAAGTGGATGCCGTGGCCGAAGGCGAACTGCCCGAGGGGCGTGCCGCTTGGCGGCGGACGGCGAATGTCGAACCGCTGCGGATCGGGGAACACCTCCGGATCGCGGTTCGCCGCGTTGATCATGGCGAACACGCGCTGGCCCCTGGCGATGCGCTGGCCGCCGAATTCGATAGCCTCGGCCGCGACCCGGGTCACCGCCGCATTGGGTCCGTCGTAGCGCAGGATTTCCTCCACCGCGGATTCGGCCAGTTCCGGATGCCGGCGCAGATCCTCGAGCTGGTCCGGGTGGCGCGTCAGATAGTACATGCCGGTGCCGAGCAGGTTGCCGGTGGTCTCGTGGCCCGCAAACAGCAGCAGCACGCAGGTGGCGATCAGCTCCTGCTCATCCAGCACTTCGCCCGCGTCCTCGGCGCGGATCAGCTCGCTGATCATGTCCGCGCGCGGATGCCGCCGGCGGTCCACCACCAGATCGCGAAAAGCTCCCGTCAGATTCGCCATCGCCGCCTCGGCGCGTTCGTACTTGTCCGCAGTGACGCGGGAACTGCCGATGAACAGTCCGAGGTCGTCCGACCACAGCTTGAACGCTTCGATCTCGTTGCGCTCCGCGCCCAGCATTTCCATGATCACCGCAGCCGGAATCCGGTAGGCCAGATCGCGGATGAAATCGATTTCGCGGCGTCCCACCACGGCATCAATCGTCTCGTGGACGATTTCGGCAATGCGCGGCGCCATGGCGTTCACCGCGCGCGACGTGAAGCCGCGGTTGAGCAGGCGGCGCAGGCGGGTGTGATCGGGCGGATCGAGAAACACCGTCCACAAACTGACCGAGGCTTCGAGAGCGTGCAATCTGGCGCGCTGTTCCTGTGGCAACGCATTGAAGAACGGCATCATGCGCGCGGCGGAAAATCGTTTGTCGAGCAGGATCGCCTTGCAGTCCTCGTGACGCGTCACCACCCAGCCGCGCAGTGGCGCACTCCAGTGCACCGGCGCCTCGCGCTGGAGGCGTTCAAACAGGGGAAAGGGGTTGTCGATGACGGCGCGCGTGGTGGGGTCGTAGCAGAGGTTGGTGGCCATGGTTTCGGAACCTCGCGGCTGATGTGCTTGCCCGGCGCCGGTTGGTCCACCGCCAGCGACATATCCAACGGACACAGTCGCGGCAGCCTGGGTGCCCGGATCAGGTCATCGACTGCCGGCGCCGACCCGGGCTTGCCGGTGTTCTGGAAATTTTCGCCGGGTGAGCACCGGGCGCGCGGCTACCCACCGCGGTCGCCGCGCCCTGCCCGAGCGGGTGCTATTTGCCGGCTTTCTTTTCTTTCTTTGCCGCCTTCTTTTCCTTCAGGGTCTTGGCCGGTTTTTTCTTCTCGGCCTTTTTACTGTCCATGCCCTTGCTCATAGGATGTTCCTCTTGCAGAAGTGCATTCAGGGTGACGTAAATCCGGGCCCGTCGTCGCATTCTAACGGGAAATCGAGCCCCCGTGACCCTGCTAGTTGAACAGCACGGTGATGCCGGAGAACAGCACTGTGTTGGGCGACGCACTGTTCAGTCCCCAGGCGGTGCCGGCGTCCAGAACGATACGGGGCGAAACGTTGTAAGACACCGCGGCGAGCATTTGGCGGCTACTGATCAGGACTTTCTGCATCCGCGGGCGTTTTGCGCTGCCGTCGTTGCTGAGCGCCAACATGGACGACGATCTCCATTTTTGAATTTCAGCGTTCAACGCGCAGTCCAGCTGCGCCAGCCAACCGGCTGCATCCCGATCAGCGTGGGCGGATCCTGCAACAGCGGCGCGTTTCGGTATTGCGGATATTTGGCGCGCAGCGCCACCACCGCGCCCTCGGCCTGCGTACGCGCAGCGCCGCTCAGAGTATCCAGGAACAGCACGCGCAACTCGACATCGATACGCAGCCACCAGAGTTGCGTCCAATCAGCGGCATAGTGGTCAAGCAGCAGACTTCCGCGCGGGTCGGCGAGGATGTTGCGCACCCGGGCAAGCTGCCGGGGTATCTTGGGTTTCCCATCAACGGGGGACCACAGCAGACCGTCGTGCCAGGCAAACACCAGCGGGATCTGGTGCGGTGTCCCATCGGGGTTCAGGGTCGCCAACCGGGCCACGGGCCAGGCCTGGAGATGCTGGTGAATCGCCGTGTCGGATAATTCCATCGAAAACCTCCACGCTCACTTGTTCGGTGTGGTCGCGGGTGGCAACAGCGGGTGCGGATGCCATGACCCACGGGGAAATAACACAGCACGACCAACCTGGAAACGTCCCGATGCAGGCATCCGCAAACGGCGCACAGACACGTCAACACTTTTCTCTGACGGGCGGATCAACGACAACCCGGGGGGCCAGTGTCCTTTGTCTTTCCGCACCGGGATCGGTTGGCTTGCTAATTGCTGCGTCACCGGAGCGGGCCGCCGGCGCGTGTTGCACCTGGCCACGGCTCACTGACGGCAAATACTTTGCGATTTTCATCGGGTGGCAACAACAGGTATGTATCTTGACGCTCGGGGCTGTGCAGCGCTGTCGCTGAACCGGCGGTGCTCGCCAGGATCCGGCTGACTGCGCGGGAAAAGTCATGACTCAACACTATGCCTCCATGGTGCCCGGCGCGACGCCGACCACGCAATTGCTGGAAGTCCGCGCGCCCTTCGATGACAGCCTGATCGCGACGGTCGCCACCCTCGACCAGGCCGGCATCGACCAGGCGCTCACCACGGCGCACCGTCTGTTTGCGGACAAGTCAGCCTGGTTATCGGCCGCGCGACGCATCGAGATTCTCAACAACGCGGCGCGACTGATGCAGCAGCATGCCGAGCGGCTCACCCTGCTCGCGGCGCGTGAAGGCGGCAAGCCGCTGATCGATTCCCGGGTGGAGATGACCCGCGCGATCGACGGCATCAAGCTCTGTGCGCAGTGCATCCGCACGGGTCACGGCGAGGAAATCCCCATGGGCATCAACGCCGCGTCGATGCACCGGATCGCCTTCAGCCACCATGAACCCATCGGCGTGGTGGTCGCCCTGAGTGCGTTCAATCATCCGATCAATCTGATCGTGCACCAGGTTGGGCCGGCCATTGCCGCCGGCTGCCCGGTTATAGTGAAACCCGCGAACGACACCCCGCTGTCCTGCTACGAGCTGGTAAGGATTTTTCATCAGGCCGGTCTGCCGGAAGCCTGGTGCCAGGTGGTGTCGACGATAGATCACGATGTTGCCGAAGCCCTCGCCAGCGATCCGCGCACCGCCTTCCTCAGCTTCATCGGCAGCGCCGCGGTCGGCTGGATGCTGCGCTCGAAGCTCGCGCCCGGCACCCGCTGCGCGCTGGAACACGGCGGTATCGCGCCGGTGATTGTCGCCGCCGATGCCGATCTCGACGCCGCGGTGCCGCTGCTGGCAAAAGGCGGTTTCTATCACGCCGGCCAGGTCTGCATATCGGTGCAGCGCGTGTTTGCCCACCGCACGATTGCCCGCGCAGTCGCCCAGGGCATAGCCGCCGCGGGCAACGCCATGATCGTGGGCGACCCGACGGCGGAGGACACCGCGATCGGCCCGCTGATCCGCCCCCGGGAAGCCGACCGCGTCCACGCCTGGGTGGAAAAAGCCGTCGCCGCCGGCGCCGAAAAGCTGTCCGGCGGGACCAGGCTATCGCCCAGTTGCTACCAGCCCACGGTGCTGTTCAATCCACCGGATTCCGCCGAAGTCAGTTGCGACGAGGTGTTCGGCCCGGTGATCTGCGTGTACGCCTACGATGACATCGATGCGGCCATCGCGCGCGCGAATTCGCTCAAGTTCGCGTTTCACGCGGCGGTCTTCACCCGCGACATCGACACCGCGATGCACGCCTACAAGGGCCTGAATGCTTCCGCTGTCATCGTCAACGACCACACCGCCTTTCGCGTCGACTGGATGCCCTTTGCCGGCCTCAAACACTCGGGGCTCGGCATCGGCGGCATTCAGTACAGTTTCGAAGACATGCAGGTGCAAAAAATGCTGGTGATCAAATCCGTCCATCTGTGAGCGCGGCGCACGCGCGCGGTGAAGGCCCCGCGCACTGGCACGGTAATCGCTTTATCAGCTTGGTGAAAAACGTCGCGTGGCGGCCAGGTGCGAGGCGCACCGCGCTACGAAGCAGATGACTGCCGCAGCAGTTTTTCAACGAACTGTTAGCGGGTGACAGGGCTCCGGATTTCAACGAGCGAGCCGCGGCTCGCGGGAGATGACAGCGATGAAAGCCCATGCCGCCATCCTGCAAACAATGGGTGCGCCGCCGCCCTATGCGCAATCCCTGCCGCTGGTGGTGACCGAGGTGGACCTGGCGCCACCGGGTCCCGGTGAAGTCCTGGTCAGGATCGCCGCCGCCGGGCTGTGTCACTCCGATCTTTCGGTGATCGACGGTAATCGGCCGCGGCCGACACCCATGGCGCTCGGCCACGAAGCGGCGGGCGTCGTGCTGGAAGTCGGCGCCGGCGTCACCCGCTTCACCCCCGGCGATCATGTCGTCATGGTGTTCGTCCCCAGTTGCGGCTACTGCGCCTTCTGCGCCCGCGGCCGGCCCGCACTGTGCGAACCCGGCGCCGCCGCCAATGGCAGCGGTGCGCTGCTGAGCGGCGCACGGCGCATCAGCCACCAGGGGCACCCGATCCATCACCACCTCGGCGTGTCGGCCTTCGCAGACCATGCGGTGGTATCCCAGCAATCGCTGGTCAGGATCGACCCCGAATTCGATCTCACCAAGGCCGCGCTGTTCGGCTGCGCGGTGCTCACCGGCGTCGGCGCGGTGGTGAATACCGCCAAGGTGCCGCCGGGCGCATCGGTGGCGGTCGTGGGCCTCGGTGGCGTCGGCCTGTGCGCGCTGCTGGGCGCGCAGTTGTCGGGGGCGCGCCAGATCATTGCGGTCGATCTCGCCGACGACAAGCTCGCCTTTGCGAAGGAGTTGGGCGCGACCCACTGCGTCAACGCCGGCGGTCCGCGCGCGCTGGAGGAAATCCGGGATCTCAGCGGCGGCGGTGTCGATTACGCCTTCGAGATGGCGGGCTCGGTGCCGGCCCTCGAACTCGCCTATTTCATCACCGCCCGCGGCGGCACCACGGTGACCTCCGGGCTGCCCAACCCGGAGCGCAAGCTCTCGATCCCCGCGGTCAGTCTGGTTGCCGAGGAACGCACGCTGAAGGGCAGCTATATCGGCGCCTGCGTGCCCAGCGTCGATCTGCCGCACTACATGGCGCTGCATCAGCAGGGCAAGCTGCCGGTGGATCGCCTGCTCACCCACGTGATCGCGCTCGACGACATCAATGCCGGCTTCGATCGCCTCGCCGCCGGCCAGGCGATTCGCCAGGTGATCGCCCTATGAAGCCGGCG
>JBFXFL010000031.1:0-39379 GCA_050179115.1 Porticoccaceae bacterium
TGCGAGGCGCACGGCGCGCAGCGACCGAGACATATCAAATAGATAGGCGAGGGAGCGAGCACCGCGCAACGAAGCAGATGGCTGCCGCAGCAGTTTTTCAACAAGCTGTTAAATTTGGTCCCGTGGCGGTGTCTGTGTTAATACTGTGCGCCCGCAACCGGCGCCGGCAACTGGGAAACGACGCATGAAACTGGTAACCGCAATCATCAAGCCGTTCAAACTCGACGATGTCCGCGAAGCCCTGAACGGGATCGGCGTGCAGGGCGTCACGGTCACCGAAGTGAAGGGATTCGGGCGCCAGAAGGGCCATACCGAGCTGTATCGCGGTGCCGAGTACGTGGTGGATTTCCTGCCCAAGGTGAAACTCGAGATCGCCGTGGATGATGCCATGCTGGACGCTGTGATCGATGCCATCACCTCCGTGGCGCGCACCGGGAAAATCGGTGACGGCAAAATTTTCGTCGTACCCCTGGAGCAGGTGATTCGCATCCGTACCGGGGAGACGGGCGGCGACGCGGTATGATGGCGCCCACCCCGGTGATCAACCGGGCGTAAGCAACGATTTCCTGTATGCGGGAAGCGCCGTGCAGCGGCGCCCGGCTTCAGGCCACACTACAGCCACGCCACCAATAACCCCGCCACTATGAGTGACAGCCACGCCACTATGAGTGACGAGAGCGTTACCGCGCAGCTCAAGACCGACCCGGCCATGTCTGCGCAGCCCGTCGCGCCGCGCCAGCGCCTCGGCGAATTGCTGGTGCGTGCGGGCAAGCTGGCCCCGCGCGATCTCGATCAGGCGCTCGCCGCCCAGCGCGAGATGGGCGATCTGTTGGGCCGCGTGCTGGTGCGGCTCGGCTTGCTTGCGGAGATCGATGTCGCCCAGGTGCTGGCGCAGCAACTCGCGGTGCCCCTGGTGCTGGCGGCAGAGTTTCCGGAGGCGCCGATCGAGGTGTCCGGGCTGAGCTCCGACTATCTGATCGATCACGCCGTGCTGCCACTGCGCAACGCCGACGGCCGGCTGCATGTCGCGATGGCGGTGCCCCAGGACGCCTTTCTCGGCAAAGCCCTGCAGCTTGCGACCGGTCTTGCCGTCAGTCCGGCACTCGCCCTCGAAAGCGAATTGAACGTCGCCCTGACGCGGCTGTACGGCCAGACGGAAGCGGGCGAGGACGACACCGACACGGAGGCCGACAATTTTTTCGATGGTGCCCTGGGTGGCGACAGCGAGTTCGTCGAGCACCTCAAGGATCTGGCCTCCGAAGCGCCGGTCATCCGTCTGGTCAACCAGCTCATCGGCCGCGTCATCGATCTGCGCGCCTCGGATATTCACCTCGAACCCTTCGAGGATGGCCTCCATGTCCGCTATCGCGTGGACGGTGTGTTGCAGGAAGCGGAAGTCATCCCGGGCCAGTTCTCCGCCGCGGTCAGCTCGCGCATCAAGCTGCTCGCGCACCTCAATATCGCCGAGCGCCGCATGCCCCAGGACGGCCGCATCAAGAGCCGCGTGAAAGGTCACGAACTGGATCTGCGCGTGTCGTCGCTGCCCACCGTCCACGGCGAGAGCGTGGTGATGCGGGTGCTCGACCGCGCCAGCATCCGCCTCGATCTGGAAGTCATGGGTTTCGCGCCGGACAATCTGCGCCGCTACCGGGAGCTGATCGACCGGCCCCACGGCATATTGCTGGTGACCGGCCCCACCGGGTCCGGCAAGACGACCACCCTGTATGCCTCGCTCGCCAAGCTGGATGCCGCCTCGCTCAAGATCGTCACCGTCGAAGATCCGGTGGAATACCAGCTCAGCGGCATCAACCAGGTGCAGGTGTTGCCGCAGATCGGCATGACCTTCGCCCATGCGCTGCGCTCCATCCTGCGCCAGGACCCCGACATCATCATGATCGGCGAGATGCGCGATACCGAGACCGCGCAGATCGCGGTGCAGTCATCGCTCACCGGGCACCTGGTATTGTCCACCCTGCACACCAACACCGCGGCGGCGGCCATCATCCGCCTCGAAGACATGGGGGTGGAGCGCTACCTGATTACGTCCACCGTCAACGGGGTGCTGTCCCAGCGCCTGGTGCGCTGTCTTTGCACCCGGTGTCGCGAACCCGCCGAGCTGCCGCCGGCGGCGCTGCAAAAAGCCGGTCTCGACCGGATTCGGGATGGCGGTGAATTGCAGCTGTTCACCGCGCGCGGCTGCGCCCAGTGCAAGCAGACCGGCTACCGCGGCCGCACCTCGATCCACGAGCTGTTCGTCATGGACGCTGCCGCCCACCAGGCCATTCTGGATGGCGCCGACGCCATGACGTTGCATCAGGTCGCGCGCCGCGGCGGCATGCTGACCCTGTACGAAGACGGTCTGCGCAAGGTGGCCGCCGGCATTACCTCGCTCGAAGAACTGCTGCGCGTCACCCAGGACCAGAACAGTGCCTGAGTTTTCTTACCGCGCTGCCGATGCCGGTGGTACGGCCCGGGACGGACGGGTCCAGGCCGCGACGCGTGAAGCTGCCCTGCGCCAGCTGCGCGGTCAGGGCCTGACGCCCCTGCAATTGACCGAAACCGGCGCCTCCACCGGCGCTGCCGCGCCGGCAACGGCAATCCGGGCGCCCGCGAAACCGGCGCCACGCGGGGGTTGGCGGGGCACAGATCGCGGTCCCAATGCCACCGATGTGCATCACCTGACCGGCGAGCTTGCGGTGATGCTGCGCGCCGGCCTGCCCCTCGATCGCGCGCTGCGGGTGCAGATCGGCATGGGCGGCAAACCCTCGCTGACCGCGCTGCTCGACGATGTGCTCAAGGCGGTCAAGGCGGGCAAGGGCCTCAGCCAGGCATTGACGCCCCATCGCGCGCTGTTTGGTGAGTTCTACATCAACATGGTGCGTTCCGGCGAGGCCGGCGGGCATCTGGGCGAGGTCATGGACGGCCTCGCCGAGCATCTGGAGCGGCTGCGGGCGCTGCGCGAAAACGTGATCTCGGCGCTGATGTATCCCGCCATCCTGGTGGTGGTGGCCGCTATCTCGGTGGTGCTGATGCTGGGTTTCGTGGTGCCCCAGTTCGAGACATTGTTCGCGGATCTGGGCGATGCGCTGCCGCTGCCCACCCGCATCATCGTCGGCCTGGGTCATCTGGTCGCGGACTGGGGCTGGCTGCTGGCGGTGCTGGCGGGAGCGAGCGTCTGGTTCGCCCGGCGCTGGCTCGCCACCCCGGCCGGACGCTTGTGGCGCGATACGGCGCTGTTGCGGCTGCCGGTGTTTGGCGAGGTGGTGCGCAAGTACGAAATCACCCGATTCGCCCGCAGCCTGGGCACCCTGCTCGGCAACGGGGTACCCATTGTCACCGCGGTCGGCATCGCCAACGACACCATGGACAACCACGAACTGCGCGCGGCCATGGCGGCCGTCGCGCCGACCATCAAGCAGGGCGGGCGGCTTGCCGACGCTCTGGAGGATGCCGGGTTGTTCACGCCCCTGGCGCTCAACATGGTGCGGCTGGGCGAGGAGACCGGCCGGTTGGACGCCATGCTGCTCGAATTGGCGCGGGTTCACGACGGTGAGGTCCAGTCCGGCGTCAAGCGCGCGCTGACGCTGGTGGAACCGCTGCTGATCCTGGTTCTGGGTGCCGTTATCGCCGCCATCATCGTTTCCATCTTGCTCGGTATTCTGTCGGTCAACGAACTGGCCGCCTGAGGCGGACGCCGCCCCGGCTTTTTGAACTTATAATCGATCGCCGTGGTCTTGAGACCAGTCCGTTTCCCGCCCTGCCGAGGTCATTCATGCGTCGTCGTCCTTTCTCCTCCGCCCGTGATAGCGCCCGTGAGCGCGGCTTCACTTTAGTCGAGTTGCTGGTGGTGCTCGCCATTCTGGGCCTGCTGGCGGGTCTGGTCGGACCTCGCGTGCTGGGCCAGCTGGGCGGCGCCAAGAGCAAATCCGCGGTGGTGCAGATCCGCGATCTGGAGCAGGCCGCCGAGCTGTTCAAGCTGGATGTGGGCCGCTTCCCCACCACCCAGGAAGGTCTGGCCGCGCTGGTGTCCGCGCCGCCCGCCGCCGCCGGCTGGAACGGCTCCTACCTGCGCAAGGGGCTGCCCGACGATCCCTGGGGCAACCCCTATCATTACGAAGCGCCGGGCCGCAACGGCGACATCGACATCTACACCCTGGGCGCCGACAACGCGCCCGGCGGCGAGGGTGAAAACGCCGATATCGGAAGTTGGCAGTGACGCAACGGGTGCCGGCGTCTCCCGGATCGGAGCGCGGCGCCGGTTTTACCCTGCTCGAACTGATGGTGGTGCTGGCGGTGGTGGCGCTGCTGCTCACCACCGCGCCACCCTTGCTGTCGCGCGCCATGGAAACCATGGAATATCGCGCGGCGGTGCGCCATCTGCTGGCGGGGCTGAAAGGCGCGCGTCAAACCGCCATCGAAACCGGCGCCAGCGTCGCCTTTACCGTGGCGCCGACCGAACACCGCTTCGGCATCGGCGACCAGCTCACCGGCGAGCTTCCCCCACGGCTGGTACTGCGCCTGGTGGTCGCCGATGCCGAGGTCGGCCGCGACCGCGGCGCCATCCGTTTCTACCCCGACGGCAGCGCCACCGGCGGCAGTATCGAGATCCTGCGGCCCTCCGGTGGCGGAGTACGTCTGCGTGTCGACTGGCTGCTGGGCCGCATCAGCCAGGAAGCGCCGGGGGCATGATGGCGTCGCATCGCCGTCAGGCCGGCTTTTCGCTGCTGGAAGTGTTGGTGGCGTTTGCCATCATGGCGCTGGCGCTCGGCATCCTCTATCGGGCCGTCGGCGGCAGTGTGCGCGGGGTGACCGCGGCCGCGCACGACACCCGTGCCGTGCTGCTGGCGCAGTCGGTGCTCGCCCTCTACGACCGGGTGCCGCCCGAAGGCCTGGAGGAGAGCGGCATCACGGCAGAGGGTTTCGCCTGGCAGCTCAGTTCCAGTCCGGCGGCCGCCAGTGTCGAAAATCCGCAATGGGAATTGCACGAAGTCGTGGCGCGGGTGCACTGGCGCGACCGCGATCGCGACCGGGAATTCGCCCTGGTGACGCTGCTGCCGGTGGATGTGCACGCGCCATGAACCCGACTCCCGGCGCTGGCCGCGGCTTCACGCTCATCGAGGTAGTGATCGCCCTGACGCTGGTGGCCGTCATTTTGGCCGGCCTGGTCAGCGCTTTGGTGTCCTTCGGCAAGACCAGCACCCGTCTGGAAGAGCGGACGCTGGTCAGCGACGACGTGCGCCTGGTCTATGCCTTTCTCGAACAGTCGCTCGGCGCCGCGGCGCCCCGGATTCGGGTGCGCCCGGACGATGCCATGCCGGTGACCTGGTTCCAGGGCGCGGCGACCGAGCTGGAATGGCTGGGTCTGATGCCCGCGCGTCATGGTGTGGGCGGTCTCTACCACCTGCGCCTTGGGGTGGAACGCGGTGCCGGCGACCGGCGGCGCCTCATGTTGCATTACCTGCCCTACGCCGGCGACGATCCGCCGCCCGATTGGAGCGCGGCGGAATCCCACCTGCTGCTCGATGGCGTCACCGGTTTCGACCTTGCCTACCGGGCCCTCGACGAAGACGAGTGGCGCGCCGAGTGGCGCGATGCCGAAGTGTTGCCGGCGCGCGTAAAAATTGGTCTGGCGGTGCGCGGGCAGTCCTGGCCGGAATGGATCGTGCCGGTGTGGGAGGCGCAACTGCGCCCGGACATCGAGCCTTCCCAATCCCGGGGAGGCGACGGTGACTGAGCGGAGTGACGTCGGGCCATACCAGCGCGGCATCGCCCTCGTCGCCGTGCTCTGGATGGTGGCGGCACTCTCGGTGCTGGCGCTCGCGCTGGCGGCGGCGACCAAAGCCGAGCTCCATAACGCCCAGGGCGTGCGGGCGCGGGCCGAAGCGGCGGCGATCAGCGACGCCGCGATCCAGTTGGCCGTGCTGGAGCTGCGCTCGACACCCGAGGCCCAGCAAGATTTCACGCATTTTGGCTATGAGTTTGCCGACCGTACCGTCGTGGTCGACCTGGTGCCGGCGTCCGGTCTCGTCGATCTCAATCAGGCGGCCGAAGAGTTGCTGGCCGCGCTGTTTGCCGGAACCGGGGGCGAGGAGCCCGCGGTCGCCGCCGAACTCGCGCGGCGGGTGGTGGAATGGCGCACCCCCGGGCTTACCGAGGCGGCGGCCGACTACATCGCGGCCGGCGTCCGCTATCGCCCGCGTGGCGGACTGTTCCAGTATCCCGAGGACCTGCTCCAGGTGTTGGGGGTCTCCTACCCGCTTTATGATAGAGTGCGCGGCCTTATTACAGTGCGCGGCGGAAGCGCCGGGGTGGCGGCGCGGGCCGCATCGGAAGACGTGCTGACGCTGCTCGCCGGCGGCGATCGTGAGTTGGCCGGGCGCATCGCCAGTACCCGGGCGGACGATCCCGCCACCGATATGACCGGACTTGACGGTCGTTTTTTGGGCGGCGGTGGTGCCTCGGTGTACCGGGCCGACGCGCGCGTGCAACTGGGTGACCGCAGTTACCGCCGCACCCGCTGGGTCGATCTCGGCCAGGGCGGTGCGGACGGTACGCCCTGGCGCAGTTTTCGTGCCGAACCGATCACAGGGAACTAATCACGGGGAGCTAAGGGCCTGACCTGACCATGGCGTTTGAAGCAGCCAATCTCCGTCTCTTCGGTCTCGACCTGGGCGCGTTCGCCAACGGCCTGCGGCAGGGCTGGGCCGGCGTGCTGCGCTGGCCCCTGCTGGCGTGGCTGACCCCGGCGGACCCGGTCGAGGTGCATCGTCCCGACGGCAGCCGCCAGCGCTGTGTGGGAGCGAGCGAACGCCCCGCGCCGGCCGGTGCCGACGCCGAATTCCATGCCCTGCTGTTGCCCCAGGATCTGGTGTTGAGCCGCCAGTTGACGCTGCCCCATCTGACCGATGCTGAAATCGAAGCCGCACTGCGGCTCGAATTGCAGGCCGACAGTCCGTTTCCCGAAGCCCGGCTGGATTGGGGCTGGCGCATCGACGCGGTGGATGAGCCCGGTCTCAAGATCACCCTCGCCTTTGCGGCCACCGACCACGTCAACGCTTATGTGGCGGCGCATCGCAGCGGGCTGCCCGACCATTTCGAGCTGTGGGCCGATGCCGGCGGGCCGGTCGTGCTGCGCGGTCGGGGCGAGGCGCCCCGTCTGGCCCGGGCCCGTTCCCGGTGCCGCCGGATGCTGCTGTGGCCGCTGCTCATCGTCGCGCTGCTGGGCGGGCTGGTACTGGCGCCGTACGGGCAGTTGCGGCATCGCACCATCGACGCCCAGCGCCAGCTGGAGCAAATACAGAATGCGAGCGCGAGCTATCTGGATGCGCGCGCCGCGCTGGTGCAGGCCGATAGCCGGATCGCCGCCGTCGTCGCCTGGCGCGACGGCAAGGCGGACATGCTGTATGTATTGCACAAGCTCACTACCTTGTTGCCGGACAGCGCCTATCTCAGCCGGCTCGATATCGAAGACCGCAAGGTGCGCATCACCGGCAATGCCGCCGATGCCGCCGGGCTCATGGAAACGCTGCGCGCGGACGCGGGCGTCGCCGAGCTGCGGGCGCTCAATCCCATCGTCCGCGGCCGCGACGGACGCGATGCGTTCTACCTCGAGTTCGTGCTGGCGCCGGAGGCCGCGGCCGCGGCGCCGACAACCGCAACACCAGACGCTGCGCCCGCGGTGAATCCCGTGCCGGAAGTGGCGCCGTGACATTTCCCGGGCAGCGCGCGCGCCTGGTGGCGGGGCTGTGCCTCGCGCTGGTGCTGTTGGCGGCGGTGGCGGCGCTCGGCAAGGTTGCCGCGCACGCCTGGCGGGCCGCCGAGTTGCGCGCCGATATCGCGCCGCGGTACGCCCGCCTGAGCGGTGTGCTGGAGCGCGGCCCCGCCATTCTCGCGGCCGATGCCGAGGCGGTGGCGGTGCTCGAACGGCTGGCCTATCCGGCGGATGCCGACGTCGGTGAAATCGGCACTGGTCTGCAACAGAAGATCCGCCAGCTCGCCGAGGCCGCCGAGCTCCGCGTCGCCGGCAGCCAGATTCTCCCGGTGCGCGAGCAGGACGGGTTCGCGGTGGTGATGGTCAGCGGCACCCTCGAAGGGGAGACCGACGCCCTGGCGGCGTTCCTGCTGGCCCTGGCGGCAGAAGAGCCACCGATTGCCGTGGAAAAGCTGGCGGTACAGGCGCCGCGCGCGATCCGTCGCGGCAGCGGGGTCAATGCCGATGTCACCATTCAGATAAACATGAGTGTGCTGAGGCTCGCGCCCTGATGTCGGTGAATCGCCTGTTGGGAGGTGTCGCGCTCGCCCTGCTGTCCGGCATCGCTGTCGAGCTCATCCTCATCGACGCCGATTGGACGCCGCCCCCAGCGCGGCCACCCGAGGTGCCGGTGGTGGCCGCGGTACCGGCGCCCGCCGGTGCGAACGGCGCGCTGCTCAACGAGATCGGTCAGCGCCCACTGTTTCTCGAAGCGCGCCGCCCGCCTGACCCCATCGTTGCCGAGTCGGCTCCAGCGGCGCCCGCGGTGAATCCGCTCGAAGGGGTCGAGTTGCTGGGCGTGTACGAATCCGGCGGGCGGGCGGGTGTGATCATCCGCAGTGGTGGCAAGGTTTCCCGGTTACCTGCCGGGGGTGAATGGCAGGGCTGGCATTTGCTGGCGGTGAGCGCCACCAAGGCGACCTTCGCGAGCGCCGACGGTACTTCGCAGGAGCTGCCCTTGGTGCGTCGACCCCAGCAGGGCGGCATGGTTGCCGCGCCCGCCGGCTCACCGGGCCGGGGCAAGGCCGACAAAGCGCCCAAACCCGATGTCGCAGCGCCACCCCAGGGTGCCCTCCCGGGAACCTTCGGTGATCGCCAGGCTGCGCTGCGCGCTGCCCAGGTCCGCGCCGCCCAGATCCGCGCTGCCCAGACCGGAGCTGCGCCAGCCCCGTCCACCACCGCCCAATGAATATTACGCCAATGACGGATGCCTTCTGCATGACAGCCTCTCAATCCAGTCCCGCGTCCCGCGCCAGCCTTGCCATCCTGTTTGCGCTGGTGGTCGCGGGCTGTGCCGCGACCAAATCCGCCGCCCCCAACACCGACATCGTGGTGCCGATAGCCGGCAAGGCCGCCGATCGGGTCAAGGTCGATAAACCCGTGCCGGCCGCTCCCGAAGCCGAGCCGGAAGCGCAGCCACTGATCGTGCGCGGTGACCAGGCCATGTTCAGGACGCCCCGGCCCACGGGCGCGAAAGGGGTCGCCGGGGATCCGGTGAGTCTCGACTTCGAGCAGGCGCCGGTGACCGAGGTGGTGCACGCCATCCTCGGCGACATCCTGGCGGTGCCCTACGTCGTCAATCAACCGGTGGCGGGCTCCCTCACCGTTCACACTGCACAGCCGCTGCCCCGGGACCAGGTCCTGCCGGTGCTGGAGTCGATTCTCCAGGCCAACGGGCTGGCTTTGGTGATCGACCCCTCCGGGGTCTATCACGTCGGTCGCCCCGAGACCCTGCGCGGCATCGCGCCGTCGCTGGGTAACCTCGGCGGGACCCTGCCGCCGGGCCAGAACCTGATGATCGTCCCGCTGCAATTCGTCGGGGCCGCCGAGATGGCCGAGATCCTCGCGCCCATCGCCGCGCCGGAAAACATCGTCCGGGTCGACCCGGTGCGCAACCTGCTGATCCTGGCCGCCACCCGCTCCCAGCTCGAAGGCTTCATGCAGATCGTGCAGACCTTCGATGTCGACGTGCTCAAAGGCATGTCGATCGGCCTGTTTCCCCTCAAGAACGTCTCGGTCGCGGAAGTCGAGAGCGCGCTGGCCGCGCTGTCGGGCGGCGCGGCGGCGCAAACCAAAGCCCCCGGAGCGGGAGATGCCGCCGCCAAGGGCAGTGTCCAAGGCGCGTCCCAGGGCAATGCCGCGGCGGTGGCCGGGCTGGAGTTGCCGGGTCCACTGGCCGGGCTGGTCAAGGTGGTCGCCATGGAGCGCCTCAACGCCCTGCTGATCGTCACCTCCCGCGCCTATTATCTCGACCGGGCGCGCGAGTGGATCGCCCAGTTCGACCAGCCGCGCGGCGACGGCAACGAGCCGCAACTGTTCGTCTACGCGGTGCAGAACGGCACTTCGCAGCATCTCTCCGATCTACTCAACGCGCTCTACGGCGGCGGAACCACAGCGGGCGGAGGCGGCGCCGACTCGGGAGTCGCTCCGGGTCTGGGACAGTCCAGCTTCGGCGGCGGGTTCGGGCGTTCCGGAAGCGGCGGCTTTGGCGGCAATCGCAGCGGTTTCGGCAGTAGCAGTCTGGGCGGGCAGTCCGGTTTCGGAGGATCGAACCGCAGCGGTTCAGGGGACGGCTTCGGCGGCTCGAGTAGCGGTGGTTACGGAGGTGGTTTTGGCGGCAGTCGCGGTGGTCTTGGAAGTCGCCTGGGGCGCGGGGGTCAGTCCGGCAACCAGGCGGAGATGACGACCATCGAGTTGGGTCCGGATGTGCGGATCGTGTCCGACGAGTTCAACAACGCGCTGCTGATCTACGCGCCGCGGCGGGAGTACGAAAAAGTCCGCAGCGCCTTGCAGCAGCTCGACGTGCCCCCGACCCAGATACTGATCGAGGCCAGCATCCTGGAAGTGACCCTCACCGACGAGTTTTCCTTCGGCTTGCAGTGGGCGTTTGAGGGCGACATCAATGGCGGTCGCACCGGCACCGGGATGTTCAACCCCAACGCCTCCGGCAACATCGGCCCGCAGCAGCCCGGCTTTTCCTACACCATCGCCAACCGCGCCGGTCAGGTGCGCGCGGTATTGAATACCCTGGCGAAGAAGGACCTCGTCAACGTGATATCGAGTCCGAGCGTCATGGTGCTCGACAACCACAACGCCCAGATCCAGGTGGGCGACCAGCAGCCGGTACAGTCCTCCACCGTCGTCACCGACGGCGGCAACACCACCAGTTCGATCCAGTACAAAGACACCGGCGTGATGCTCGACGTGCTCCCATCGGTGAACGCGGGCGGCCTGGTCACGATGGACATCAACCAGGATGTTACCGATGTCGGCCCTCTGGATGCGGCCACCGGCCAGCGCAGTTTCCTGCAACGCGCTATCGCCAGCCGCGTCGCGGTGCGCTCGGGCGAGACCGTGGTGCTGGGCGGCTTGATCCGCGACAACACCTCGCGCGGCAAGTCGGGCCTGCCCTGGTTGCAGGATATTCCGGTGTTGGGCGGCTTGTTTCGCACCACCTCGCGCAGCAATAACCGTACCGAGCTGGTGGTGCTGATCACCCCGCGAGCCTTGCAGAACGACGAACAACTGCGCGCGGTGTCGGATGAAATGCGGCGCCACTTCGCGAACTCGTTGCGCGCCATCAACGGCTTGAAGATCGACGGTGCGCTGTCCGAGGAGATAGCGGTTCCGGCGCCGCAACCCGAAGCGCCCGACGCGCCCGCAGCGCCGGCTCCCTGATCTTGCCGCCCGCAGCACCCCGATCACCATGCTCGGATTGCCCAGGCCGGCAGGGGCGTCACCGGAAGGCGGCCAAGGTTGTGACCTTCGTCGCCGTTCGGAGAGAAACCGCCGAAAGCGGTTGCGTTTTCCTCAGCTATATTGTTACATAAGGCTTGTTAATGACTGATTTGCTAGAGAGCTTGATGGTTAAGATGTCACTCGCGAAGCCCGGCGTCGCTATTTTCGTCCTATTGTTGACCATCGTTGCCGCGGGTTGTGCCGCGCCGACCGCCAAGGTTGCCGGGGGTGGTGCTCAGGATGTCCGCGCCATCGTCAAAGAACGTGCCGCGGCGCGCTGGGCGGGGCTCATCGACGGCGATTTCGCCAAGGCTTACAGCTTTGAGACCCCCGCGTACCGCGAAGTCAACCCGCTGCGGTTGTACACCAGCCGATTCGGCTCCCAGTTGCGCTGGGATGCGGCCGAGGTGATGGAAGTATTGCCGGATGATACCGGTGAAACAGCCCTGGTCAGGGTGCTGGTTTCCTATACGAGCATGGATGCGGTCGGCGGGGTCTTGCAGGGCCAGCGACCGGTGGAGGAACACTGGATAAGGACAGGAGGTGAATGGTGGCACATTAACTGAACAAGCCTGCCGAACGGTGTTTTTTCCGGGATATTCTGTTTGCAAAACCTAAAATTGCCAATTAATATCCACGGCGCGAGCGGACAATGCTCCAGACTGTAATGGATCCGACCCCCGGATCGTGCTGATCGCACAGTGACATGGACTACTCAAGAGGAAAGGCAAAATGAGCGCAATGAATAAATCCTTCAGCTTTGCAGCCAAGCCGCTCGCGGTGGCTGTTGCCTTGGCTGGTGCCGCACTGGTGCCGCCCCAGGCGCAGGCCGTGAACGTGTCCCAGAATGGCTTGGGTGAGGTACTCTTGTTCCCGTACTACACGGTGCGCAACAGCATCGACACCAACATCAACATCACCAACACCAGCGAGAACACCGTGATCTTCAAGATCCGGTTCCGCGAAGCTCACAACAGCCGCGACGCCCGCGACTTCAACGTGGTGCTCTCGCCCTACGACGTGTGGAACGCCACCGTCACCCTCTCGCCCGATGGCCAGGCCGCGCGCATCATCACCGGCGACGCCTCCTGCACCGCGGGCCAGTTGCCGATCGATCTGGGCAACGGCCGCCGCGCCATCGACTTCACCAATTTCGACTATATCGACGGTGTCGGTGTCGGTCCCGCCGATGGCGGCCCGATCACCCTGGACCGCACCAAGGAAGGCCACATCGAAGTGATCGAGATGGCGCATTTGCCGCCCACCAACCCGGGCGCGCCCTCGCCGCAGCTGGACTTCCCCCACGACGCGGACACCACGCCGGAACTGACCGACTCGATCGGCTACAACGCCCAGCACGTCAACGGCGTGCCGCGCAGTTGCTCGCTGGTGCGCACCCAGCTCGACAGCAACAACATCGGGGTTACCAGGGGCCTCATGTTCGAGCCCATCAATGTGCTCAAGGGCGCCTTCAGCTTCCTGAAGGTCACCGAGGGCAAGGGCTTTTCGGGCAACCCCACCACCCTGGCCAACTTCTACAACCCCCTCACCGTCGATGGGGCCGGGCCCATCGCCGACAACCTTCTGGTGGCGCCGCAGAGTCAGTTGCCGTCGCTGAACCAGGTGCTCCCGGCGGTGGTGGATGTCATCGACCAGGCGGTGGCCACGCCGATCTTCGACGCATTCCTCTATCCGGTGAATGCGGTCTCCGCGGCCCTCTCGCGTGTGGTGGTCGCCAACCAGTACAGCGTCAACCCCGCCAACCTGGCCAAGACCGACTGGGTGATCTCCTTCCCCACCAAGTACTGGTATGTGGATGAGCGCGAAGGCGCCGTCGGCCAGAGCGCCAACGGCCCCAACCCGCCGCCCTACTTCGGGCAGCCGCCGTTCGAGAACTCGACCACCTTCCAGTGGCCGCGCGACGTCCAGGGCAAGCCCGTGGGTGACGACTGTGCGCCGGTCAAGGTGACCTTCCGCTTCTTCGACCGCGAGGAAGACGAGCTCATTTCTTCCGAAAACGGCTTCTCGCCGCCGCCTCCCGGCACCCCCGAGGACAGCATCTGCTACGAGACCCAGGTCGTCACCTTCAATAACAGCGACCTGTTCGACTCGCCGATCGATGCCAACGTGGACCTCACCAACGCCGGCTTCCAGTCCGGCTGGATGCGGCTCGAGTTCCCGGACGCCGGCACTATCGTAGGCGACAGCTTTGGCGTGAGCTTTACCGGCCTGCCGGTGATCGGCTTCGCCGCCACCAGCCTGGAGAACGGCACCAACGGCAATTCGGTGCTGAACTACGGGCTGCTGTGGGATCACGGCTATGTGACCGCGATCTCTGGCGCCCCCATCCAACTCCCCTGATCATCGCCGCGTCGCGGCCTGTCAGCCAGACCCCGGGGGCCCTTGCGGCCCCCGGTTTTTTTGTGCGCCGCGCCCGCGGACCAGCGGCCGGGGCCGACACCGGCGGGTAGATCTCCGGGGAGCGATGGAAGCGGAAAGAGGCGACACAGCCAACCGCTGGTCGGCGCTGTGGCCCTTCGAGTCATCCTTGTGCACTGGATCACCCTGCGGGCTTTCCCCTGGCGCCCGGTTATCGGATAATCCCCGCGCAAGGGCGGCAGTCTGGCCGCGACCGATTGCCGGGACGTCCGGTAGGGAGATATCCGATGCACAACACGATGCACAAATTGGCAGCGAACTGGAAATCCGCCCTGGCGGCGGCCCTGCTGGCGGGCATTGCCTTGACCGCTTGGGGCATTACCTTCAACCTGAACGACGGCACCACCAGCATCAACTGCGCGACCACTGGCACGACCACCATAGATCCAAGCGGTAATATCAACGCATCCGTGCAGCCGGGATGCATCCCCACCGGCGGCGGCGATCCGCCGCCGCCCGGCAGCTTCACCCTGACGGTCACCAAGACCGGTTCGGGCAGCGGCACCGTGAGCAGCAACCCGGCCGGCATCAATAATTGCAGTGCGACCTGCAACGCGTCATTCACCGATGGTACTTCGGTAACCCTGACCGTCTCACCGGCCGGTGGATCCACCTTCGGCGGCTGGACCGGCGCCTGTACCGGCTCGGGGTCCTGTAATCCGATCATGACCGCCGACCGGACGGTGTTCGCCGCATTCAATACCAGTGGCGGGGGCGGCGGCGATCCGGGCTCCGGGCTCTGGATCAATGGCAGCAACTTCGTGCACGACCGCGGCGCCCTGACCGAGCTCTATGTGCCCCGCTGCGTGCCCAGCCAGTACAATAACTGCCGGGCCGGCGGCCAGCTGTCCCAGTACGATACCCTGGTGGCCGGCCAGGTCTGGGCCATGCGCATCCCGGTGGGCGCCCTCGGCAACACTACCTATTCCTTCGGCGTGGAGCGGGCCGAGACCGGCGAATCGCTCAACGCCTATGATTTCGCCGTGTCCACGGTGCCGGGCGATTTCAACGTCTCCTCCAAGTGCAAGCAATCCGGAACCGGGGTGGTGCGTGTGCACAAGGTGGGCTACACCCCGCCGTTCGGTATCAGCAGTTGCCAGGTCAACCTCAATGCCCTGTATTACCTCAATGTGCGGCCCCAGGCCGGCACCCCCGCCGCGACTGATTGTGGCATCGGCTCGGGCAACGCCTGCCGCTACCGCATCACCCTGCCCTCCGGGTTTACCTATCAGCCGTAATTTTCTGTAATCAGTACCGCAAACGGGCGCCACGGCGCCCGTTTTTTTTGTACCATGCGCTCGCCCTGAAAATGTCTAGCGCGCGAGGTTCGATTCCCTGTGATATTGAAGATAAGGTTTGATCTGAATTCGAGATATTCGGTGCCGCGGAGAAAGAAGCTGGCCGCTGTGGTCATGGGGTTGCTGTGTGGTTTTGGGGGGCTGCCCGCGGTGGCATCCGAACCGGATCCGGCAGCCGAGGTGATCGCCTCGGGTCGGGATCTGGTGTTGACCCGGGAGCGGC
Organism: Porticoccaceae bacterium; assembly: GCA_050179115.1. Taxonomy (GTDB): domain Bacteria; phylum Pseudomonadota; class Gammaproteobacteria; order Pseudomonadales; family Porticoccaceae; genus JAGPUQ01. The sequence continues at coordinate 15,449 of JBFXFL010000031.1, forward strand.
TGCGCGCGGAGTTCGCGGTGCTGCCGCCGGCGGTGCTGGACCAGCTGGCCAGGGATCCCCAGGCCGCGCTCACCTTCGTCAACGGGCTGGCCAAGCTCGACGCCTTCGCCGCCGAGGCGGAGCGGGCCGGCGTGGCGGCGCGTCCCGAGGTGCGGGTGGCGGTGGAAACCGCCCGCGCGCGGGTGCTGGGGGATGCCTTGCGCCAGCAGGTGCTGGAGACGCTGCACGAGCCGGATTTCGAGGCGCTGGCCCGCGAGCGCTATCTGGCCGAGCGCCAGAGTTACCAGAAGCCCGAAAAGGCGCGGGTGCGGCACATCCTGTTGATGCTGGCGGCGGATGCCGACCCGGCCGTGGTGGAGGCGAAGCGTGGGGAACTGGAGGCGATCGCAGCCCGGGTGCGGGCTGGCGAGTCCTTCGGGCAGCTCGCGCGGCAGTATTCGGAAGACGAAAGCAGCGCGGACCTGGGGGGCGATCTGCCGGAGTTCGGCCGCGGGCAGATGGTCGCGCCCTTCGAGGCGGCGGCGTTCGCGCTGCGTGAGCCGGGCGAGCTGAGTGAGCCGGTGCGGAGCCGGTACGGCTGGCACCTGATCCAGTCGATCCACTACCAGGCCCCCGGCCCCATGACTTTCGAGGAGGCGAAGAAATTCATCGTCTCCAAGCTGCGCCAGGATTACCGGCATCAGTACTTGGCGGCCTGGGAGCGCGATCTACTGGAGGCCGCCCGGGTGGAGGTCGACGCCGACCAGTTGCGCGTCCTGATGGCGGACGCCCGCGAACGCCTGGCACAACTGCCCGTGGATGTCGCGGCGCCTGCCGCCGGGCCCTGAGTCCTTGGGCTGGCTGACTGCCTTCTGGCGCCACCGGGGGCTGATTGCCGTCTTCACCCGCAACGGCGTCTCGGCGCGCTACCGGGGCTCCTGGTTCGGGCTGCTGTGGCCCTTCCTGCAGCCGCTGCTGCTGATCGGGGTGTTCTCCCTGGTGTTCGCCTATGTGATGCCCCTCAAGTGGGTGGTGGAGCGCGGCGCGGCACTCAGTTTCCCGCTGTTCCTGTACTCCGGATTTGTGGTGTTTTCGCTGTTTTCCGAGGCGGTCGGCAGTGCGCCCGGGTTGGTGTTGGAGCAGGCCAATCTGGTCAAAAGAGTGGTTTTTCCGCTGGAGGTGATTCCGGTCGCGTCGGTGACCACCTTGACGCTGTTTTTTCTGATGAACCTTGGGGTCTTCATGACAGCGCTGTCGGTCTGGGGTCCCGGTATCGCCCCGACCTGGCCCTATGTATTGTTGTTTATCGCACCCCTGTATCTTTTTCTGGTCGGAATCTCCTGGTTTCTCTCCGCGCTCACGGTCTATGTGCGCGATGTCGCCCATATGATCGGGCTGGTGATATCGGCGGTGATGTTTCTGACGCCGGTTTTCTATCCACTGCATACGGTACCGGACAAGGTGCGGGCACTGCTGTTGCTGAATCCTCTCACGGTGGTGATCGAGGGACTGCGCGCGGTGATGATCGAGGGCGCGCTGCCGGACTGGCATTCGCTCGGGCTGCTCTGGATGGTTGCGCTGGTGGTGCTGCAACTGGGCTGGTGGTGGTTCCAGCGCCTGCGGGAGGGCTTTGCCGATGTCCTCTGAGTCGGAGCCGGTACTTGAGGTCGAAAACCTGGGCAAGTCCTATCCCGCCTGGGCGAGTCCCCGCCAGCGGCTCGCGGAACTGCTGTGGCGCCGCTCCCCCCCGGAGCGCCTGGCCTCGCTGACGGGGGTGTCGTTTCGGCTGGGGCGTGGCGAGATCCTGGGCATCATCGGCCCCAACGGCGCCGGCAAATCCACCCTGCTGCAAATCATTGCCGGCACCCTGCGGCCGAGCTCGGGCAGCGTGCGCCTGCGCGGCCGGGTCACCGCCCTGCTGCAACTGGGCGCGGGCATGAACCCGGAGATGACGGGGCGCGAGAATATCTTTCTCATGGGCGCGACCTATGGCATCGAGCGCGAGCGCATCAAGGCAAGTTACGATGCCATCGTGGAATTTTCCGGTCTGGGGGAGGCGCTGGCGCGTCCGGTCAAGACCTATTCCTCGGGGATGTTCGTGCGCCTGGCGTTTTCGGTGTCCACCGCGCTCGAACCGGATCTGCTCATCGTCGACGAGGCGCTCTCGGTGGGTGATGTCGGCTTCCAGGTGCGCTGTCTGGACCGTCTCGAACAGTTGATCGACGGCGGCACCAGTATTTTGCTCGCGTCCCACGATGTCCAGTTGATCAAGAATTACTGCACTGGCGCCATTTGCCTGGATCAGGGCCGGATAGTGGCCGAGGGCGACCCCGAGACGGTGACCGAGCGCTATTACTTTCTGATGCGCAGCGGCGGCCAGGTGAGCGAGGATGCGCTGGTGTGGCACGCAGACGCTGCGGGAACCCGCTTTCAGAGTCGCCGCGGGGCGGTGGAAGACGTGGCGATCGAGCATCCCGATGCGGTCACCGGGGAGTTTGCCGCGGGCGATGTCATCGGCGTGCGGGTGGCGGGCCGGGTGTATGCGCCCGAGGTGGCGCCTGCGGTGGCGCTGATACTGCGCGACGCCCGCGGCTACAACCTCTACGGTCTGCTGGCGCGGGCGAGCAGGGGCGAACTGACGCTGGGCGCTGACGGGGCCTTCGCGTGCCGGTTCCGCTTCCCGCTGAAACTGGCCGCAGGACGCTATTCGCTGACCGTGCGCCTTGAAGACCGGCGCACGGATCAGATTGCCCCGGTGTTGGACAAGCATGTGGGTGTGTGCCACTTTCGGGTGACGGGCCGGGATCAAGGCTTTTTGGGCAACGTTGATCTGGGCGGCGAGGTGCTGCGCGCGGAGGGTGTGCAGGATGCGCCCGGCGTCGCGCCTGCCCCTGAGCGCCGCTTGCCGCGGTAACCCGGCCATGTCTTCCGCTCCCCTGTTGTGGATAGGCGCCACCGGTGGTTCGGGTACGCGTGCCCTGGTGGCGGCGCTGGCGGCGATCGGTGTGTTTTCCGGTCGCGACCTCAACGACTCCCAGGATGCGTTGCCGATGACGGCGGTATACGACCACCATCTATCGGCCTATCTCGCCGGCGCGAGTTTCGACCTGGCGGCGTGGCGGGCGGACGTTGTGGCGGCGCTCGAGCGGCACGCGGCTGGCCTGGCCCCGGACGTGCCCTGTCTGGTGAAGAATCCCCGCGCTATTTTCATGCCCGATCTGCTCCTCGATGCGGTGCCCGCCAGCCGGTTTCTCCAGGTGGTGCGCAACGGTGTTGCCATGGCGTTTTCCGCCAATCAACGCCAGTTGCAGCAGCATGGCCGCGCAGTGCTGGGCAGCGGATGGGTTGGCGAATCGCCTGCCGCGCAGTCGCTGCGGCTGTGGAGCCTGGTGAATCTGCGGGGCCGTGACGTCGCACGGCGTTATCCCGGCCGCTGCGCGCTGGTCCGCTATGAGGACTTCTGCGCGCGTCCGGCGCAAGAACTGGCTCGTATCGGAGCCGAGCTGGATATTGCGCTGGATCTCGCGCGGCTGGATCCGACCGGTATTGCGCCGTCGAGCCGACCGCTGCCGGAGGACTGGCGCGAGCAGCTCGGGGATGCGCTGGCTGCCGCGCGCCCGGCGCTCGCCGCCTTTGGCTACGCACGTTGAGCTGCCCGTGCTGAGTTTCATGGGCATAGGCGCGCAGAAGGCGGGCACCACCTGGCTCTATGAAAACCTGGCGCGTCACCCGCGCATCGGTTTCCCGGGGGGCAAGGAGGTGCATTACTGGAATGCCAGGCGTGCCACCCTGCCGGAACAGTGGTACGGCGAGTTGTTTGCGACCGGAGACGGGCGTATCAACGGCGACATCACGCCTGCCTACGCCACGCTGGAGCCCGCGGTGGTGGCGCGGATCGGTGCGCTGTTTCCCGATCTGCGAATCCTGTTTCTGTTGCGCAACCCGATCGAACGCGCCTGGTCGGCGGCTTTGATGGCGATGAACCGGGCCGAACTCGAGCTCGACGAAGTTTCCGATCAGTGGTTCCTCGACCACTTCCACTCTCGCGGCTCGCTGCTGCGGGGTGATTACGCTCGCACCCTGGAGATCTGGAATCAGGTTTTTGCTCCGGAGCAAGTGCTGGTGCTGTTTTTCGAGGAGCTGTGCGACGCACCGACGGCATTGCTCGCGCGGGTGGCAGCCTTTCTGGAGATTCCGCCTGCGCCGGAATGGACCCGGACAGAGGTGACCACGCCGGTATTCTCGGGTAGGGGTGCGCCACTACGGCCTGTGCTGCGGGCGGCACTGGTCGATCTCTACCGACCGCGTATCGCGGCGCTGGAAGCCCGGTTGAGCCTCGATCTTGGGCACTGGTGCCGAGACAGTGGCTGAGACGCCGCTGGCGGTTTTGGTGCTCGGTCCTCATCGCAGCGGTACGTCCTGTGTGACGGAGCTCGTCCATGCCCTGGGGTTTGAACTGGGCCGGGACCTGTTGGGGGCGCGACCGGACAATCCCCGCGGTCTGTGGGAAAACGCTGCCGTGGTCTCGGTGTCCGAGTCGCTGCTCGCCGATGCGGCGTCGGCCTGGTACGACCCCGGCTTCCTGGAGCTGAGCGAATTGCTTGACCCGGAGGCCATTCGCGCGGCCCTGGCGGCGGTGATAGGAACCCAGTTTGGCGCTCCCGGCGGTTCGGTGGTGATCAAGGATCCGCGCCTGTGCCGCGCGGCACGGCCGTGCGCCGCGGCCTTGCGGCAGATGGGTTATCGGGTCCGTTTCGTGCTCGCGCTGCGTGATCCCCGCGCCAGCGCTGAGTCGCTCTATCGCCGCGATGGCGTCCCGCGAGCGGTGGGGATTGCGCTCTGGCTTGCGTATATCCTGGGGGCGCTGCAAGCGGTGCGCGGGCAGGAAGCGGTGCTGCTCTCCTACGAAGCCCTGCTCGCCGACGATGCGGTACTGGCCGATCTGGCTGCCTGGCTGCACGGTGGAGCCAGGCCGGGAGCGGACGAGCTTGCGGATTTGCGTGCTTGCATCGTGCCCGACCTCCGGCATTCCCGTGCCGCGGTGAATCCCGAACTCGAGTCCGAGCCCCTGGCCGCGCTGGCGGACGTCGTCTTTGCTACGCTGAATGTGTGTCAGAGCCCGCTAGTCGGTGCGGCCCAACTCGCGGCGTGGACGCAGCGGTTTCGGGCGCAGGTCACCGGCCCGCGCTGGCTTGGGTGGCGCCGGGTGGTGGTCATGCACCAACCGCAGGAGACGGAATGCCTCCCGGCCGGGTTGCTGGACACCTTGGCGCGACAGGATGCGGGATTGCTGCTGATTCGCGATGGCTGCGATGATCCCGCCCTGTCGCGTGAGTTGCCGGAGCTCGCGGCGGCCGGGCGGATAGGACTGTTTTTCAACCTGTGCGCGCGCGGCGAGGCGGCTAGTCTGGTACGCGGGATATCCCTGGTGGGGGCTGCCCGTCAGGTGATCCTGGTGCGATCCGGGGCGCTGGCCGTGCTGGGCGAAGTGTTGGCGTGGTGCGCTGCCCAACCGTACCCGGTGGAATTGGTCTCCACTGAGGGCGCGTCGCTTGCGTTGTCGCTGCCCGCCGCAGTGGCCAGCGGCCTCGACGTCTGGGCCCATGTTGATACGGGTGATGCGGCGTGGGACGCGGTGGTGAATGCCGTGGACGCCGCGCGTGAAGTTCTGGTGCGCGGGCCGCACTGATTCCTGTGTGATTGCGCGTGCGGTCAGTTCGATAGGCCCCGGACCGCGTGGGACCGAACTAGGTACAATGCCCGACGTTTTGTGGCGGGGAAAAGCAAGCGGTGACTGTACAGCCAGTAGACATCATCGTGCCGGCGTATCGCGGTTTCCAGGTCACCCGTCGCTGCATCGAATCCGTGCTGGGCAGCCGCTGCCGGACGCCATTCGAACTCGTGGTGGTGGATGACGCCAGCCCGGAGCCGGAACTGTCGGCCTGGCTGGATGAACAGGCCGCGGCCGGGCACATCGGCCTGCAGCGCAACCCGGAGAATCTGGGTTTCGTGGCTACTGTCAACCGCGCCATGGCGCTGCATCCAGAGCGCGATGCGGTGCTGCTCAACAGTGATACCGAGGTTGCGGGGAATTGGCTCGATCGGCTGCTGGCGTGTGCGGCGACGGATCCTCGCATCGCCACCGTGACACCCTTTTCCAACAACGGCTCCATTTGCAGCTATCCCAATATGCTGGAGAGCAACTCCCTGCCGGCGGACTGGCCCCTGGCGGAGCTGGATGCCCTGTTCGCAACCGTGAATGCCGGCCAATGCCTGGATCTGCCGACTGGGGTCGGTTTCTGCATGTACGTCAGGCGCGCCTGCTGGACGGACCTGGACGGTTTCGACCTCGACCGCTTTTCGCGTGGCTACGGGGAGGAGACCGATTTCTGCATGCGCGCCGCCAAGGCCGGCTGGCGCAACGTGCTCTGCGCCGACGTTTTTGTCTTCCACGAGGGCTCGGTGAGTTTCGGCGCGGAGCGAGAAGCGCTAATGGCAGAGGGGGCTGCGGCCATGGCCGAGCGCCACCCGGAGTATCACGGTCTGGTCATGGATTTCCTGCGCGCCGATCCGGCACATCCCTGGCGCGACAATGTCACTCGGGCCCGGGGCAGGCGGCTGCTGTCGGATTGCAGCGCCACGCTGGAGGAGTTGATTGCCGAGCGCGACGGCCGTGCCGCCTGGCTGGCTGACAAGCTGATCGCCCGGGAGCGCGATGCCGCACGGCTGAGCGACCAGTTGGCGGAAGTTCGGGAGCATATCGCCCAGGTTTCCGCCGCGCTTGCCGAGGCCCAGCGCTGTGTCCGCGACCGCGAGGCCGATGTTCGTGACCGCGAGGCCGATATCCGCGAGCTGCGCCGACAGCTCGCCGAGCTGGAGCAGCATGGCCAGCGCCTGAGCGAGCAGCTCGCGGAACTCCAGGCCCGCCATGAGGCCGTGCTCAATTCCCGGACCTGGCGGTATTCGCGGCGCCTCCGGCGCCTGCTGAGGCTCGATTGATGGATTCACCCGTACAGGCATTCACCAGCATCACCGCGAACTACCTGCCCAAGGCGCGGGTACTGGCGCGGTCCATCAAGCGGCTTGCCCCCGAGATCCGGTTTCACCTGGTACTGAACGATGATCCTCCGCAGGACTTCGCCCTGGCCGACGAGCCCTTCGACAGCCTGATCGGCCTCGACGAGCTGGGCTTCGGACAGGACCGTCAGTGGCTTTTCGCCCATACCCTGGTGGAGCTGTGCACCGCGGTGAAGGGCCGGGCTTTTCAGTATCTGTTCGACCATTGCGGTGCCGCCAAGGCGTTCTATTTCGATCCGGATACCGTGGTATTCGGCCGCCTGGACGAACTCTGCGCGCTGCTCGACCGCCACGGCGCCATTCTCACCCCCCATCAGTGCATGCCCGAGGAGACGCTGCAGGCCGTGATCGACAATGAGCTGTCGAGCCTCAGACACGGGGTCTTCAACCTGGGCTTTCTGGGTGTGCGCGGCGATGGCGAGGGGCGGCGGCTGGTGGACTGGTGGGCTGAGCGCCTGCGGCACTTTTGCTACGACGATTTTTCGCGCGGGTTGTTCACCGACCAGCGCTGGATGGATCTGGCGCCCTGCTTTTTCCCGGAGGTCGGCATCCTTCGCGACCCCGGCTTCAATGTGGCGACCTGGAATCTTACGCACCGGCAGGTAACCGGCAGTCTGGCAACCAGCGTGCTGGTCAATGATGTCCCCCTGGGCTTCTACCATTTCTCGGGTTTCGACAGTGGTGCCCAGGAACGCATGCTGAACAAGTACGGCAGCGATAATTCCGCGCTCCTCGAATTGCGACGCTGGTACCAGGACCAGTGCGCCCGCGAGGGTCAGGCAGAGCTCGGCGGGTGCGTCGCGCGCTGGTCCAGGTTTGACGATGGCACCTCCATCGAGCCCCGCCAGCGGTTGGTGTACCGCTCCCGGCCCGATCTGCAACGGGCGTTTCCCGACCCCTTTGCCACCGCTGTCCCCAGATCGAGCTACCTGCAGTGGTGGCGGGTGCACGGGCCCTCGGACGCCGCCGCCGGCAGTTTCCAGGCGCCTGGCGACGCTCCCTATGGAGGGGTGTTGCGCGAATTTCTCGATTACACCGCAGTGCGCGTGCGTGGTTCGCCGCGGTTGGGCCGTTGGGGCCGCGCCTGTCTGCTGCCGCCGTTGGCACTGGCGCGGCGTCTGACCCGCCTGCTACCGGGTTGATTGACCCGTGTCGGAGCCGATTGCGCCCCTGGTCTGCCTGCATCTGAGGGGAGAGTGGGAGGCGGCTGCAGCGCAGCGCGCCATCGCCGCCTGGCGCGCTGCGTTCCCGGAGCTGGAGGTTCTGGTGGCAGGGCCTGCCGGCAGCGCAGCGACAACGGGCAACGAAACCTTGCCGCTGTCCCCTGAGGCGGACATGGTTGCCGCGCTCGCCGCGGCATACGCCGCCCGACCGCAGCGCGATATCGCCTATGTGCGCGGCGGTGCCGAGCTGTCCGACGACTGGGTGGCGCTGCTGGCGCGCGTCCTGCGCCTGGATCCGAAGGTCGGTGTGGCCATGCCGCTGTGCGATGCGCTGCAGCTGTTCTCGCCTTACGCGGGCGCCAGGCCCGGCTGGATCCAGGCTCGTCAGCTGCGTTCCTGGCTGGCGCGGTTTTCCCGCGATCTCCTGTTCGAGGTGCCGCTGGTATTGCCGGTGTGTGGCCTGTTCCGCGCCGCCGCCCTGGCCGATCTCGCCGCCGCTGGCGCGCTCACCGAGGCGGGCAATCTCGCTGCCCGCCTGCGCGCCCGGGGCTGGTCGGCGGTGGCCTGCGACTGGACATTTGCTCACTGGCCCGGTGGCCGGCTGGAGGCATTTTTGCCTCCTGAAGACGCTGACGTCCGTGCCTTCAATGCCCATCACCCCCTGGAGTTGCTGCGCCGCCAGCTGGCCGATGCCCTGAGCGGCGGCCCGGCGGTGGTGCCACCGCCCGCGCCGGCACTGAAGCCCGTGCAGCTCCACATCACCCATAGCTGGGGCGGCGGTCTCGGGCGCTGGGTGCGGGACATGTGCGAAGCGGATGCGCAGCGCCACAATCTGGTGTTGCGCTCCATCGGCGATTGGAGCGCGTTTGGTTACCGTCTCGGGCTCTACGACGCGGCCGGCACGCCGCTGCGGGAATGGCTGCTGGATTTTCCGATCCGCTCCGTTGCCGCAACCCACTACCACTACCGGCAGGTGCTGGCCGAGGTGGTGCGCGAGTTTCAGGTGGACACGGTGATGGTGTCGTCCCTGATCGGCCATGCGCTCGATGCGCTGGCCACCGGGCTGCCGACCCTGATGGTGCAACACGACTATTTCCCGTTCTGCCCGGCGCTGTCGATCCATTTCGGCGGGCTGTGCACGCGCTGCGACGGTGGGCAGCTGCGTGCCTGTTTTGCCGGGAATCCGCTCAACCGGTTTTTTGCCGACTCCGAGCCGGACCACTGGCTGGCGATCCGGCGCCGCTGGACCGATCTGTTGCACGCGCCCGGGGTGACCCTGGTGGCGCCCGGTGAGGCGGTATTGCGCAATCTCCGCGCGCTTGTTCCGGAGCTTGCGCCGGTGTCGACGGCGGTGGTGCCCAATGGCACCGAGCCCCTGAGCGCACTGCCAGGCGAGCCAGGCGCCGGCCGCCTGCGGCTGGTGGTGCTGGGTAGCCTGGCGCCCCAGAAGGGCGCGGAAATACTGCGCCAGGCGCTGCCGGCGCTGGCCGAATTTGCGGATTTCTATCTGCTCGGCACGGGCGATGAAGGTCGCGAGTTCGAAGGTTTGCCGGGCGTCGAGGTCGTGCGGGCATACCAGCTCGCGGAACTGCCGGCGCGGCTGGCGGCCATTGCGCCCCACGCGGGGCTGCTGCTCTCCATCGTGCCCGAGACCTTCAGCTATACCCTGAGCGAGCTCTGGATGCTGGGAGTGCCGCCGGTGGCGACGCGCGTCGGCGCCTTTGCCGATCGCATCGAGCACGGCCGCACCGGCTGGCTGATCGAGCCCGATGCGCAGGCCCTGGTGGCACAGCTGCGGCGCCTGGACGGGGAGCGCGCGGCGCTGGGCAGGGTACGGGACGCCATCGCCGCGCTGCCCGGCTGGAGCCGGGTGGACATGGTGCGGGCCTATCATCGCCTGACGCCGTTGCCGGCCACGGCGGGGTTGCCCGGGCCGGGGCCCGCCGCGGCCGGACCGGAGCAGCCGACGCGGCTGCGCACGGGGTCGCTGGCCGTCGATCCGGAAGCGCCGGCGCGACAGGTCGCCGTCGATTTTCTCGATTACCTGTGCGGCAAGGTTGCGGGCAGCCGGCGCCTGGGAGGACTGCGGCGGCGCGGCGTTCTCTGGGGATTGCGCGGGTTGCGGCGGGTGCTCCGCAACTGAGGCTCGCTGTCGCCGCGGGTTGGACTTGTCCGCCCCGTGGGTTGTCGATTCATTCCGGTTCGTCGTGCCGTTCCCGACGCCGCCCGGCGCGGGGATGGGCCGCATCGTAGACGCGCGCCAGATGCTGAAAATCCAGGTGGGTGTAGATCTGGGTGGTGCTGAGATTGGCGTGGCCCAGCAGTTCCTGCACGGCGCGCAGGTCGCCGCTGGATTCGAGCAGATGGCTGGCGAACGAATGACGCAGCAGGTGCGGGTGCAAGTGCGAAGCGATGCCCCGCGTGCGTCCGAGGAGCGCCAGCCGCTGCTGAATGGCGCGATGGCCGAGGCGGCGGCCGCTGCGACTGATGAACAGCGCAGACTGTTCGGTCCCGCACCAGAGGCTGCGCGTGCGCAGCCAGTCCCGCAGTGCCGCACGCGCCTTGCCGCCGACCGGAAGCTGGCGTGTCTTGGCGCCTTTACCGGTGACGGTAATCAATCCGGCGGCCAGATCGAAATCATTCAGGTCCGCTGCGGCGAGTTCGGCCAGACGCAGGCCGGACGAGTAAAAGAGTTCCGCCATGGCGTGATCGCGCACGGCGAGCGGGTCGTCGCCGACGGGGGTCAGCAACTGGTGCATCTGATCCACGTCCAGCGTGGCGGGCAGCTTGCGCGCGCCGCGCGGGGCGCGGATTCCCGCGCAGGGATTCTCCACCGGCCAGCCCTGGCGCTGTGCGAAGCGGAACAGTGCCCGCACCGACGCCAGCCAGCGGCGCAGGCTCGCACTCGCGCGTCCCCGGGCGTGCAGTTGCGCCAGGCAGTGGCGGATATGGTGATGGCGCACTGCCGACAATTCCGTCAGTTGCTGGCTGGCGCACCAGGTCCGCAAGACTTCCAGGTCGCGTCGGTAGGCGGTCAGTGTATGCGGCGAATAGCGGCGCTCGCTGGCCAGATAACGTTCGAAATCGGCGAGCAGCTCCGGGGTCGCGACCGGTGTTGGCGTCCGCTCCGGCGGGGGTGCGTCGCCGTTGCCGGAATCCGCTTGGCGGGAGCCCGGGTCGGGATCGCCACGCCTGGGACCGCCCGCGCGAGTCATGGCGAGTCAGCGCAGCAGGCGCGGACAGATGCGGTTCAGGACCTCGGCCAGATAGCTCAGGAACAGCGTGCCCATGCTGCTGCGGTAGTGATTGGGGTCGCTGTTGCCGATGGCGAGGATGCCGAACACGCGGCCGTGGCACAGGGGCACCGCCGCCACCGACCCGATCCGGTCGGCGTCAGCGCCGAACAGGAACCTCAGTTCCTCACGCCGCAGTACACCACAGATGGCGCGGTTGCTCCGCAACAGGGAGCCGATGTGCTGGTGGGCTTCATCCACGCCCACCACGCGGGCATTGCTGGCCGGCAGCGTGCCGGCATCGCCGAGCAGCAGCAGGTTGTGGAACTGGACATCGTAGTCGGCTTGCAGGCTGTGGAAGAGCGCATCCACCACGGCGCCGAGACTGTTCGCCTCGATCAGGGTGAGCACCAGACGCTTGGTTTTCTCGAACAATTTGTCGTTTTCGCGCGCCGTGGTGAGCAGGTTGTTCAAACGCTGACGCATTTCGAGATTGCGCTCGCGCAGCACGCTGACCTGGCGCTCGACCAGGGAGATCGCGCTGCCGGTTTCGTGAGGCAGTTGCAGGGCTTCCAGCGCCTCGGGATGGCGCGTGAAGAAATCCGGATGGGCGAGCAGATGCTCGATGACCTGGGTTTCGTCAACCATGGGGGCGGGCGTGTCGAAATTTTTTCGGCTCATAGCGGATGCGTCCCTGGTACACGGTGACCGCAGGCCCGGTCAGCAGGACCGGCTGGCCTTCGCCAGCCCAGTCGATGGTGAGTGTTCCGCCCGGCAGGTGAACGCGCACGGGCGAGTCTAGCAGGTCTCTCTGGATGCCCGCCACCGCCGCGGCGCAGGCACCGCTGCCGCAGGCGAGGGTTTCGCCGGCGCCGCGTTCGAACACCCGCAGGTCGATGGTGTGGCGATCGCGCACGGCCATGAAGCCGACATTGACGCCTTCGGGAAAACCCGGATGCGCTCCGATCTTGGCGCCGAGCTCGGCGACCGGCGCGTGGGCGACGGCGGCGACTTCCAGCACCGCGTGGGGGTTGCCCATGGAGAGCGCGCTGAAACTGTGGTTCTGGCCGTCGATGTCGAGCTGGTAGCGGGGCGCGCGCGCCGGTGTGACGAACGGAATTTCTTCTGGCGCGAAACGCGGCACACCCAGTACGACCCGATACAGGTCACCGCCCAGGATGGCCAGTTCCAGGATACCGGTTGCGGTTTCGACCCGGAGGCGGGACCTGGTGCTGAGTTTCTGCTCGCGCACGAACCGGGCCAGGCAACGGGCGCCATTGCCGCACTGACCGACTTCGCCGCCGTCGGCATTGAAGATGCGATAGTAAAAATCGACGTCGGGCTGCCGCGGCGGCTCGACCACCAGCACCTGGTCGCAGCCGATGCCGAAGTGGCGATCGCTCAGGTGACGGGCCATTTCCGGCGTGACGTTCACCTCCTGGGTGACGGCGTCGATGACCACGAAATCGTTGCCGAGTCCGTGCATCTTGGTGAACGGCAGCAGCACGTCAGGGCCTGTCGATGCTATCCGCGCAGCTGCGACGGCGGCGCTGTTGTTGCGAGTCGAGGCGCGCCGAGCGCAGTGCGCCGGGTGTGCAGCAGCGAGGCGCAACGCTGGATCGCGGCAACAGCGCCCCGTCCCTTCGGGTTGCGCCCCAAAAACCGCCATGCGGCGTTGCTCGTCGTTCATTTTGATTCACAAAACTTCGCTCCTCGCGCCTTGCCTGGCGGTTTTTGGGGCAGCAACGCAGCCGTGCGGATAGCATTGACAGGCCCTAGCCTGGCAGCAAGTGTTCGCCGCGCATCAGATCGGCCAGGGTTTCGCGTTCCCGGACTACCCCATAGCGGTCGCCATCGACCAGGACTTCGGCGGCGCGCGGGCGGCTGTTGTAGTTGGAGCTCATGGTGAAGCCGTAGGCGCCCGCCGAGCGCACGCACAGCAGGTCGCCTTCGGCCAGCCGCAACGGCCGGTCGCGGCCGAGAAAATCGCCGGTCTCGCAGACCGGACCCACGATGTCGTAGCGGTGTTCGGGAACATCCGTGCGCGGCACCACGGGCTCGATCGCCATCCACGCCTGATAGAGCGCCGGGCGCACCAGGTCGTTCATGGCGGCGTCGACGATGGCGAAATGCTTGCCGCGATTTTCCTTCAGGTATTCGACGCGGGTGAGTAGCACGCCGGCGTTGGCGACGATGGAACGCCCGGGTTCCAGAATCAGGGTCAGGCCGAGGGTGTCCGTGTGGCGGCGCAGGGCGGCGACATAGGCTTGCGGCGTCGGCGGCGTCTCGTCGCGGTAGCGCACCCCGAGCCCGCCGCCGAGGTCGAGATGTGCGAGCTCGACGCCGTCCCGGCGCAGTTCGGCGACCAGCAGCAGGACGCGTTCGAGGGCGGCCTCGAAAGGCGCCAGCGCGGTGAGCTGGGAACCGATATGGCAGTCGATGCCGCGAATCTCGATATTGGGCAATGCGCGCGCGCGGCGATACCAGGCACGCGCGGCGTCGATGGGCAGGCCGAATTTGTTTTCGGCGAGGCCGGTGGCGATGTAGGGATGGGTGCCGGCATCGACATCCGGATTGACGCGCAGCGATACCGGCGCGCGCCGCCCGAGTTCGCCGGCCACGCGGTCGAGGCGTTCCAGTTCGGCCAGGGATTCGACGTTGAAGCAGTGGATGCCGACGCTGAGCGCGCGCGCCATTTCCGCCGCCGTTTTGCCGACCCCGGAAAACACCACCTTGCAGGGATCGCCGCCGGCGCGCAGCACGCGCTCCAGTTCGCCCGCGGAGACGATGTCGAAGCCTGCCCCGAGGCGCGCCAGCAGGTCCAGTACGGCGAGATTCGAATTGGCTTTTACCGCGAAACAGATCAGGTGATCGGTGCCGCGCAGGGCTTCGGCGTAGGCTTGAAACTGTTCGGTGAGTGCCGCGCGGCTGTAGACATAGGTCGGCGTTCCCAGGTCAGCGGCGATGGCGCTCAGGGCGACGTTCTCGCAACGAAGCCCGCCGGCGGTGATCGGGAGTTGGGGCATCGGGTGCGGGCCGGTCAGGGTGCCGTGCTTTCGGTGACGCCCGCGTCGGTAGGCGCAGCGGGCTCGGTGGCTGGAACTGGTGGGGCCACGGGCGGCGCGGCATTCGGCGCTTTTTCGGGCACCTGAGTCACCGGTGACGGTGGCAGATACAAATCTCCGGTGTTGCCGCACCCGCCGAGCGCGGCCGGCAGGGCCAGGGTGAGCAGCAGGGCGGGTGCGATGCGGAGCGGACGGACCATGGACTTAGCGCCGGACGGGTATATGACTTGGCATTATAGCGACCGCGAACCGCGCTCGGGCGTCGCTTGCGGCCTAAAAGTGTTGTCGCCCAGGTGCCAACTTCAGAGCCAACCACTCGTTGTGGCGCACATTCATACCTGGAGGTGTCACAAAATCGCACGGCAACGAATTGGATCACGGCAGTTGGACAGCGGACGGCAAGGACGCGCCGGCGGCTGATCTATAATTTCCAATGAGCTGAGCGACACCCCTACCGGTTCGCGCGCAGGCCGGAACTTGCAGCATCGAGGTGGACAGCATGCCGAACACCGGGGCCAGGGCCGCCACCACCACGCTGTGTGTGATCGATACCCATACCCATGCACTGGCGGCGCGGGCGATGCGGTTGTCCCTGACCGCGCTGGAGTTCGCCGATGCCCTGTTTCTGTCGGATTCCGGCGCCGATACCGGCGGCGCCCGCCATATTGCCATTCCTCCGCTGGCCGGGCGCGCGGCCTATTCGCAGTTCGTCATCAAGGAGTTGCTCCGGCATATCGAAACCGAGCATGTGCTGTTGATCCAGTGGGACGGCTATGTGGTCAATCCCGACGCCTGGCGCGATGAGTTTTTGCGTCACGACTACATCGGTGCGCGCTGGGGATTCCACGCCGATGCCCACTGCGTCGGCAACGGCGGTTTTTCGCTGCGCTCGCGGCGCTTGCTGGAAGCGCTCCAGGATCCCGCGATAGATCGTTTCGAACCCGAGGATCTGATGATCTGCCGGGCTTACCGGCCCTTGCTGGAATCCCGCTACGGCATCCGTTTCGCGCCCCCCGAAGTGGCGGATCGCTTTTCATTTGAGACTACCTATCCGCAGGGCAGACCACTGGGATTTCATGGCCTGTTCAACATGTGGCTGTTTCTCGACGACGCCGAAGTGGCCGATTTTGTCGCGGCGATGCCGGCTTCGGTGCAGGGGTCTATACAGTTTCTGTCGCTCGCGAAAAACTTTATCGATCTCAAGCGTTTCGATGCGGCGCGCATCTTGCTGGAACAACGCCTGCGCGCCTTTCCTTCCGACCCCCGATGTGCCGCCATGCTGGATTCGCTGAAGGGTTTGTCCGGCCAGCGCCCCGCCGCGCCACCGAGTCGCAATGCCCCCTGTCCCTGCGGCAGCGGCAAGCGCTTCAAGCATTGCTGCGGTCAGGCTGCCGCGACACCGGGAGCCATTGCGACTCCGGCCACGAATCCCGAGGCCCTGTTGCAACAGGCCATGGCGGACCATCAGGCCGGCCGTCTGGCCGCCGCGCGGCTAGGCTACGAAACCGTGCTGGCGGAGGGCGCCGATGCGGTCGCCGAGCATTATCTGGGCGTTATCGAAATGCAGGAGCAGCGCCCGGTCGAGGGCGAAAAACGGATCCGCGCCGCGCTGGCGCAGCGGGATGACCTGCCGGATTTTCGCAACAACCTCGGCCTGTGCCTGCGCGCGCAAGGGCGTCTGGACGAAGCCGTGATTGAATATCGCAAGGCCGTCGCGTTGCTCCCGACCTATGCCCCGGCCTGGAGCAATCTCGGTCTGGATCTCCACAAGCTCGGTCAACTCGATGCGGCGCTGGAGGCGTTCAATCGCGCGCTGGCACTGGATCCGAACCTGGTGCAGGCGCGCTTCAGCCGGGCATTGGTGCAGCTGACGCTGGGCGACTATGCCGAAGGCTGGGCGGGGTATGAGTCGCGCCGGCAATGCCCCGAATACGCCGCAGGCTATCGGCTCCCCGCCATGGCCGGCACGCCCCGTCCCTGGCAGGGCGAGCCGCTGGCCGGCAAAAACCTGCTGCTGATTGCCGAACAGGGCATCGGAGATACCTTGCAATTCATCCGCTACGCCGGCGTGCTTGCGGATCGGGGCGGCCGGATCGCCCTCCATGTGCGCCAGGCGCATATGGCGGGACTGCTGCGCAATGTTCAGGGTGTATCGGAGGTGTACACGGGTGAAGCGGCGCTTCCCGCCTGCGATTACTTCTGTCACCTGTTGAGCCTGCCACGCCTGTGCGGCACCAGTTCGCTGGCGGCGGTGCCTGCCAATGTCCCTTACCTGACGGCGCCGATCGAGCGTCGCTCCCATTGGCTCCGGCGTCTCGACGCGGTACCGGCGCGGCTGCGCATCGGCCTGGCCTGGGCCGGCAACCCCGCCAACCCGGATGACCGCTATCGCTCCTGTCCCCTGCCAGCACTCGCCGGCCTGTTCGAACTGCCCGACATCGCCTGGATCAATCTGCAACTCGGGGCCGGGCGCGAGGAACTCCGTGTAGTGCCAACGCCCATTCTCGATTGGGGCGACGAGCAGACCGACTACGCCGAGACCGCCGCACTGATGGCCGAGCTCGACCTGATCATCACCGTCGACACCTCCATCGCCCATGCGGCGGGTGCGTTGGGGTGCCCGGTGTGGGTGATGTTGCAGCGGAGCGCGGATTTCCGGTGGCTGACCGATCGCACCGATAGCCCCTGGTACCCGAGCGCGCGCCTGTTTCGTCAGCCGCGCGCCGGGGATTGGTCGGCGGTCATGGCGGATCTGCGTACGGCGCTCGCGGATTTCGCAGCGGAAAGTCATTCGCCATGAACAAGGAAGGCATGAGTTTGCTGGATGAACTGAACGCCGCTGCTGTCACGCACTTTCATGGCGGTTTGCTCGAACACCTCAAACACGGCGCTGAACCGCCTGTGATTCAGTCCACAAAATTGTGGCGGGCGATCGAGGACAATCACCACTGCAATATCGCGTTGTGGGATGAAGAGGATCGGGCACGGCGTCGCGACGTGCCCGATAGCGCCATCGCCAACAGCAAGCGCCTGATCGACGGCCATAACCAGCGCCGCAACGACGCCATCGAGCATATCGACGAACTGGTACTGGCCGCCTTGCCGAACGCACCGGAGACGGCGCGCCTGCATTCGGAGACCGTCGGCGCACTGATCGACCGGCTGTCCATCCTCGGCCTGAAGATATTCCACATGGACTGGCAGACCCGGCGCCCCGACGCCGACGCCGACCATCGCGTGCTGAGTGGTGAACGGCTGGCCCGCCTACGGCTACAGCGGGCCGATCTGGCGGAATGTCTGGATGCACTGCTGCGCGGTTGCGTCGACGGCACGCTGCGTTTCAACGTATACCGGCAGTTCAAGATGTACAACGATCCGAGATTCAATCCCTGGTTGTCGGATTTAAGTGACATCCCCTCATAATTCAGTAGCTCGATAACAGATGGACAAATTTGGGCCGCGGGAGCCTGGCCAAGTACACCGTGTCCAGGACATCCGGCAGTAGTAGAGGCTTGGCAGTTCCGACGTGGTCGTCTTCCTTCTGATCACTGATGTATCTCACCGACGCCATCGCGAATTCCCGTTTCGGTGGGGGAGACAGCGGGCGTTCGAGGCCCTGGCACGTCCAGTACACCTATCGACTTCAGGCGAGCGAGCATTCACTCCGCGGTCGCTGCATAACTGAACCGTTCGCGGATATCGTTTTTTCCGCGCAGCGCCATACCCTGACGATACGGCTGGTCATCAACCATTCTCCGCATAAGATGGGCAGCATGCCCCTCGTCCGGCTCAGCCCAGAAGAAACCGGGATCATCGTAGAGGTACTCCTCCTTGCGGATGGGGACCAGGGAATAGTCAACCAGCGCGCTGTTGGCCTCGTTCATGAATTCGAGATTGCCAGAATAGCCCGTGCCGATCACCGGCTTGCCCTGGTACATGCTTTCGGCCAGCCCCAGCCCGAGACCTTCCGCGCGGTGCAGTGATACATACGTATCGATCACCGACTGCAGGCCGGAGATCTGATCGCGAGTGAAGAAACCGTCGTTGATGACGATGCGATCATCGCCGCTGATCAGTTCCTGCAACGCTCGCATCTTTTCAGGCTGGTTGGCTGCGTTAATCGACTTGATCACGAGGCCGACGTCCCGCCGTGCCGGCGGGAACGCGAGCCGGAAGGCCGCGATGACGCCGTCCGGATTCTTGCGCGAGGTGAACGAATTGAAGTCGAAGCTGAACAGGAATAGAAAGCGGTCATTGGGCAAGCCGAATTCCGTTCGCGTGAATTGGCGCGATGGCGTCACGTCGATGGGCGCGGGGATCAGCACGACTGGTTTCGACGTGGAACGTTGCATCGCGGCGGCGATGAACCGCGAGGATACCCAGATTTCGTCGACGTCATCGATGGCGATTTCCCACTCCCGGGGTAGTCGCTCCAGTTCCCAGAACCAGTAGCCGATGTTGAGGCGGCCCGCGGCTGCACCGTTGGCCATGAGGTTGCGAATCGGTTTCATCATGTCGGGGTTGAGACAAAACACCGAGCATCTGTGTCTGAGATCGTCGGTGATATGGGCTGCGAGTGACCGGTCCGCCTGCCGTGTCTGGATTCGCAGATCGACATCCCTGACGCCGAAAGGAATACGTCCCGCGACGCACGCCTTGGCGAGTGAACGCAAGGACTCGCCGAGCCCCATTTCGGCATACGCGAAACCCACAAGATCAATGCCTGGCTCGATCGCTGTGCTCGGGCGTGTGGACAGCCGTTCGAGCACGATGTCACCCAGGCGCTCCAGTTCCGTGATCGGCAGCGCCAGTACATGGGCAGCAGCGAATACCGACTTCAAGAAATTCATCTGCCAGTGCGCGATGCTCGGCGCGAAGGGGTTCGGTGGCACGCAGTCGTCGCGGCAGGCGCGCGCGTAAAATTCGGCGAACATCGCAATTTGTGCGCGACCTTCGTTGTCTGCTATGGGTCTCGCGTCTGTGGCGAGCGCTGTCACGCGCCGGCGGTACTCGGCAGATGACACATAGGCCGGTTCCGATAGCCACAGCGCCCGCAGGCAGAAATCCCACGCCCAGAAGTGCAGATTGCGGAATCCGCCAGTTGCGTCGTACAGCGACCGACGAAAGAAGAGATTCCCCACGTCGACGGCGATGAATGTTTGCTGAATGAAGGTGTAGCCGATCGTATTGGCTTCCGGGATTGCTGCCAGTCGCGCGGACCAGGCGCCGACGCGCGCGTCCTGCTCGGGTTTGATGGGGCGCCCCGCCGCATCGATGAAGGCGACGTTCGAAAATCCCCAATCGCTGCCCCTCTCAGCGACGTTGCGCAGCATCGTTTCCAGCCGGGTCGCGGCGAACTCGTGTCCCGTCGCCAGCACGTTGACGAATGATCCTGTCGCTGCGCGCACGCCGGCGTTGGCGAGCACGGCCTCGCGGGCACCGGGCAGCGCGAGCCAGTGCATGGGGAATGGGCAGTCGCGCATTGCGGCAGCAAATTCGGCGTCCTCACGCAGATCACCACCGGCGTATGCGATTACCAGCTCCAGGTTGCGCCAGGTCTGGCGCGAGACGGAGGCCAAAGCGGCACCAGCGCCGCGCCTGTTGCCTGGATCGACGATCACGACCGTGACCAAAGGGTTATCCGGTTTGTCGGAGTTATCTGGGTTAGCCGGGTCGCAGGCCGTCGAGCGCGACCAACTTGCATATTCGCTTCGCCTCCTCGCTGCAAATACGCTATCCAGGCCCGTCAGTGCTTGCGTGAACATGGCGTTGAGGTTGCCCCAGAGCGGGAACTCGGCTGCGGGTGCGAGCGGGTGGATCGCCAGCGCGCCGACGGCGCGCAGAGCAAGGCGTAGACCCTCGGCCGTGCGGCCGCGTTCGTATTCGCAGCGACTCAAGATGAATAGAGCCTCAGGATGCTCGGGCGCCTCCGTGAGCGCGCTTCGGCAAAGCACCTGAGCCGCGTCCAGATCGTGGGCGGAGAGGCGTTCCTTCGCTGCCAGCAGTCCCACAGTGGCCGGAGTGGGCCCCGCGACGACTTTCAGATCACCATGACAGTTCTTGTAACGCAGCCCGCTACCACACGGGCACGCGACGTTGCGTGAAACGGTTTGCGTGGAATTCAAAAACGTTTCCTCAAAGTGGACGCGCGTAGCGGCAGGCTCTTCAACGTGGGCAGGTCTTTCGGGCTCTCTGCGCCATCGTCTTCATAACTGGCAAGGTTTGGCAAACCTAAAAGCGAGTTTTTCGGAGCAGGATCAGATGTTCCTTGGGTCGTACCCTACAGGAACGCATCGGATCGTTTCCAGCCCCTGGAGCACGTCTGGAACATACGCGAGCATAGCCTTTCGGCAGCCAGCGGCGATCCTGCGTCTCGTGCGCGCTGTGCAGGAGACTCCGGTGGGTTGTGGAGTTTGGACGATGGGTTTCCTTGCGCCCAAGTTACGAAATCGTTTCGATTGCGAGCGTCACCCATCTTCCTATCGACGAGGCTGCCATAATCTGCCCGCAAGGGTGGCGATTTTAACGATGTTCTGAATAACTACCCAATTTACGCAACTGGCGGTGTTGGAACCCGTCGATGCGATCAAGCGCGGATTTGGATCGGGGTTCCCGGCCCGGAACCCATGCTTCGGCAAACTTCAGGCGCACCTGTCTCGCCGCGGCCGGCAAGACGCCTCCCTTATCGGTTTCGCACACGCAGCCAGAGCCAGCAGACGATGTGCTTGCTTCCCCAATTACGCGGTAGTGGACTTTGCTGTAGCCAAATTGTCGCTTGATGTAGAGCCGTGCGTGCCCTGCCTTGGCGCGTGTACTCGTGGTTCCGGCGACCGTAGTTTATTTTCCCGACCGCATGTCACGGGGTTGATATCTGCTGGTGAGTACCAGCTACATCCGAATCATTGACGACGCTGGCGATAGGAGGGAGATGTTGGCAAGGGAACGGGGGTGTCGTGTCGACAGAGCGCTCGCTGGCGGTATCTGGCTGAGCGTCGTTTTGCTGCTGCTGACGTTCTACCCCGGCGCCATGAGCATCGACTCCTACACGCAACTCGTGCAGGCCCGTAGCGGCCATTTCGGCGATTGGCATCCCCCCTTCATGGCCTGGTTGTGGCGCCGCCTGGACGCAGTCGTGGCCGGACCCTTGCTGATGATGGTGACACAGATCGGACTCTTGCTTATCGCTCTGCACGTCTTTGCCAGGGCCGCACCCGATTGCGGCAGTCGGGGCCGAAGGCTGTATTGTCTTGCTCACCTTATGGATCCCGCCAATCAGCGGCATTATTGGCGTAGTGTGGAAGGATGTCGTGCCTGCTGCTGCTTGGGGTCGGCTTCGCGCTCTCGATACGCCATCGGCAAGACGCGCGCACCCGATACCTGAATCTTCTGGCGGGCAGCTGCGCGCTGCTGGGGGCCTTGCTGTTTCGCCACAATGCGGTATTTGCCACGCTGCCGGCACTGGTTTACGGCACTTGGGAGCTGCTCGGCACGGGCGGGGCCTTGCGCAGGGGTGCCTTGCGCAGGAGTGCCTTGGCGCTGGGCGCCGGGATCATCGCAACCCTGGTGCTGCTTGGCGCTACCGCCGCAGTCAATCGCGCCCTCACGACTCAGCGCGAATATCCGGTGCAATCGCTGCTGCTGTTTGACGTGGCGGGGATATCGGTGCTGACGAATCACGCCGTGTTCGACGCGGTTTCTCACCAGATCCCCGGGATTATGCGGGGTCAGGACAGGGTTTCCATCGCAGCGCTGCGCTCCGGTTACTATCCGAGCACATGGACTCCGCTCGTGTTTGCATCGGACAGCCCCCTGGCCGTCGCGATGTCAGCCGAGGAGGTGGACGCGCTGAAATCGCTCTGGAAAAACGCCATCATCGATGCCCCGGCAGCCTATTTTGCGCACCGTGAGAGTGTGTTTCGGGAGGTGATTGGAGCCCATGCGGGGCCGCTCTTCGCGCCGGTCTATTTCGGCATCCCGACGAGTTCGCCGGATTATGCCGTCGTCAAGGAAACCTTCGAGATCGAACCCGGGAAAGCTGCGACCGTGCAGCGCCTGCTGCGTAACGCCTTTGCGTTTTCCGCCACACTCGTGATCTATCGACCGTGGTTTTGGCTGGGGTTGAATGTACTGCTGATCGGCATTGCGGCCGTGGTTTCCGTGCGCCGTGCGGCCCTGGTAGCCGTTGGCATGAGTGGGTTGCTTTACGAGCTGGCTTTGTTCTTTATCGCGCCTTCGGCGGATTACCGCTATTCCCACTGGCTGGTGCTGTCGACCTGGGTGCTGCTGGCCGCTCTGGTGGCAGAGGCCCTGCCGAGACTCAAGCGAAATCGAGCCTCGCCGCCGGCAGCTCAAAATACCCAGAGCCTGGAGGCCGTGTAGTTGAAGGCGAGGCCGGTGACCGAACCGGCCGCCACGGCGAGCGCCGGCAGCTCGGCGCACAGGCCGACCTGGGTCACCAGCGCCGCATAGGTGCCGAGATTGACGGCGCCGCCCACCGCATTCGCCATCACGAACCGCAGCCACTGGCGGCCGGTCGCCCGGAGGCCCGCGACGCCTGGCCGATCCGTGAAGGTGTAGCGGCGATTCAATTGCCAGGTGCCGGTGGCGGCGGCGAGGAATGATCCGGCGCGCCCGGCGATCAGGCCGGCACCAGCGCCGAGCAGCAGATAGAGCACCGCCACATCGATACCAAAACCGATGCTGCCGACCAGTGCAAAACGCAGGAATTGCCGGTTCATCGGTGCGGTGCGGGAATGGCCAGGTAGGCGAGGCGGCGCAGTTCCCGCCGGGCGTGGGTGATCGCGTCGGTGATGAGGCCGACGCTCAGGCTGAGCGCTGCGAGAATCATCAGTGCCGCCGCCAGTATCGCGGTGGGGAATCGGGGCACCAGCCCGGTGGCGAGAAACTCGGCGACGATGGGCAGCGCGAGCAGAATGGAGGCGCTCGCAAACAGCAAGGTCAGGATGCCGAAAAAATCAGCGGCCGTTCTTTTTCAAACAGGCGCAGCGCGGTGACGAAAATGCGCAGCCCGTCGCGCCAGGTGCTGAGCTTGCTGTGGGATCCGTCCGGCCGCGCCCCGTAGTCGGTGGCGACTTAGGCGAGGGGCATGCGCAGCGCGAGCGCGTGCACCGTGAGTTCGGTCTCGGTCTCGAAACCCCTGGCCAGCGCCGGGAAGGATTTCACGAAGCGGCGCGAAAACACCCGGTATCCGGACAGCAGATCGTCGATACGGCCGCCGAACAGGCTGTTGATGAGCCCGGTGAGCAGCCGGTTGCCGAGGCGATGGCCGGGGCGGTAGGCCGCGTTGGCATTGGCGCGGCGGGCGGCGATCACCATGTCGAGGCCGCCGCTCAACAGCGCTTCCACGAGGCGCGGCGCGGCGGCGGCGTCGTAGGTGGCATCGCCGTCCACGAG
>JBFXFL010000032.1:0-39274 GCA_050179115.1 Porticoccaceae bacterium
GTCGGATCGACATCGAAGATCACGCCGCGAAACGGGTAGATCCGGTGCTTGACCACCTGCCCGATTTGAAATTTGGCGGTGCGGTTGACGGTCTCGATCATGGCGCTGTCCGCGGTGCCGCCCGCCGGTCAGCGCATGGCGCCATCGATCTGGATGGTCTCGCCGTTGAGCATGCGGTTCTGGCAGATATGTTTGACCAACTCGCCGATTTCGCGCGGGTCTCCCCAGCGTTTCGGAAAGGGCACCATCGCGATCAGCTTGTCGATGTGCTTCTCGTCGACCGAGCTGGCCAAGGGTGTTTTGAAAAATCCCGGTGCGATGGTCATCACGCGGATACCGTAGGGCGCGAGATCCCGGGCGAGCGGCAGGGTCGCGCCCGCCACCGCGCGCTTGGACGCCGCATAGGCCGCCTGTCCCGGCGGGCCGTTGAACGCCGCTCCCGACGCGATATTGATCAGCACGCCGCGCTCGCCGTCCTCGAACGGATCGAGGTTCATCATCTGCTCGGCAAACAGCGCGCAGCCATCGAGGGTGCCGATGACATTGATGTTGATTTCGCGCTGCATGGATGCGATGGGATGCGGGCCCTGGGAGCGGCTGGCGATTTTGCGGCTGACGTCGATGCCGGCAAAATTCACGGCGATGCGCGGCGGACCGATGGCCGCGCAGGCCTGCAACACCGCTGCCTTGAGCGAGTCGTGATCGGCGACATCGCATTGAATGGCGACGCCGCCCAGCTCTTTGGCCAGGGGTTCCGCCAGTACCATGTCGCGATCGAGCAGCGCCACGGTGGCGCCCGCCTCGGTGAGTACGCGCGCGGTGGCGGCACCGAGACCGGAGGCGCCACCCGTCAAAAATGCCGCTACACCTTCGAGCTTCATGCGTTATCTCCTGCCGCGCGACCAAGCATCAGCGCACGAATTGTTGTTTCATCCGCGGGAAATTTCACGATCAGAAAAGTCCCGCGTCGATGCGGATGGTCGCGGCGTTCAGCATCGGATTTTCGCAGATATGCTGCACCAGTGCGCCGATCTCCTCCGGCCTGCCCTTGCGCTTGGGAAACAGCACCTGGCGCAGCACCTGCCCGGTCATTGCCTCATCCATGGTGCCCGCCAGGGGCGTATCGAAAAGTCCCGGCGCAATGGTCATGACGCGAATGCCGTAGCGGGCCAGATCGCGCGCCATGGGCAGGGTCGCACCGACGACGCCAGCCTTGGAGGCCGCATACACCGACTGGCCATTGGGTGCGTTGAACGCCGCCACCGATGCGATGTTGATGAGCACGCCACGCTCGCCGTCGGCATCCAGCGGTGCGAGATCGAGCATGGCGTGGGAAGCGTGGGCGCAGCAGCTGAGCGTGCCCACCAGATTGACGTCGATGACGCGCTGCATGGGGCCGATGGGGTGCGCGCCGGTCTTGCGGCTGACAATCTTGCGCGCGGTGTCGATGCCGGCGCAGTTGACCAGAATGCGTGCCGCGCCCTGCGCGGCCTGGGCCGCGGCAACCGCCTGCTGCACCGAGGCGTCGTTGGCGACATCGCAGGCGATGGCGATGCCACCGATCTCGGCCGCCGTTGCCTGCGCCAGTTCGGCGTTGCGATCGAGAATGGCGACTTTTGCGCCGGCGCGCGCCAGTACCCGCGCGACACCGGCCCCGATACCGGACGCTCCGCCGGTCACCAGTGCCGACAACCCGTGAATTTTCATGCGTGACTCCGCCCCTGTAATTGCGAAAAGTCTAGCACGGGGTTTCCGCGCTACCGAAACCGACCTTCACGCGCCGCGCGGAATCGGCGCAGCGCGGGAGCAACCGGATCGAGTCCGGCAGTCGTTTTCTTTCAATTCATTCCGGGTGCCGCGGCGCCGGGTACAGGCAGTGCCGGCGAGGGCGGGGACGGGACCGGCGCCTGCAGCAATGCCTCGATCAGTACGCCCCAGGGCGAGTCGGGGGCCTGCTCCCAGGCGATCTGATGCAGAGCCATGAGCGCCTGGGCATCCTCCGCGAGGAAACGCTTGTCGCCGGTGCTGAGCGCGCCGGGCCCACCCTTCACGCAAGTGGCCAGCAGACGTTCGCGGACGCGTCGGCGCAACGGCGTGTCGCCCCGGGGACGTGCCAACTGCAAGTGCAGGGCATTGGCGACCGGGCTCAGCACGGCGCGGGGAAAACCGGAGAGATTCCCGGTCACCGGACAGCGGTAGGCGGTCAGATCGTCCAGGACCGGCGACGGGACGCTCTCCTCGGGTGCCAGCAGCAGGCCGGCGGCGCGCAGCCGGGCGCCGGCGCGATAGCGGCTCAGCCATACCGAAATGGGTGCAGCGAACACCAGCGGTGCCGCAACCGGCAGTGACCAGAGGAAAAAGCGCGGATCGAGCCAGTACGCAAAACCGATCCAGGCCAGGGCGAGCAGACTGCCCGGCGCCTGGCGGATCAGCGCTTCCGACCACTGCGTTTCCCGGGTGCGGTTTTGCCCTGCCCAGAGCACCTGGGTATTGAGCAGTGCCTCGGTCACAAACTGGCTGTGGGCCAGCATCCGGATCGGCGCGAGCAGCGACGACACCAGGGTCTCGATCAGCAGACTGATCGCCAGGCGTGCCAGCCCACCCATGGCGCGGCGCCGGCGGCGGTCGAGCGCGACGTCGAAAAAGGCCAGCAGCTTGGGGGAAAACAGCACGATCGCGGTGACGCTGACCAGCATCAGCGCCCAGTCGGGACGCCATTCCGGCCACAGCGGGTGCAGGGCATAGGGTTCGGGGAAATAGGCCACCGGCAGCAGGGTGAGCACGGCGGTTTCCGCCGTCACCGCCACCAGGAACGCAAACCAGAACACCGACGAACAGTAATTCATGATGCCGTTGAGGAAGGCCGCGCGATGCGCGGAGGCGAAGCCCGGACGGAACAGGAACGCCAGATGCTGCAAGTTGCCCTTGACCCAGCGGCGGTCGCGGGCGAGCTCGTCCACCAGGCTGGGCGGTGCTTCTTCGTAACTGCCGCCGAGACCGGGTTCCAGCCACACTTCGTATCCGGCGCGGCGCAACAGCGCCGCTTCAACAAAGTCGTGGCTCAGCACCGCGCCACGGAACAAACCCCAGCCGCGCAATTGCGGCAGGCCGGCATGGGCCATGAACGGCGCGATCCGCAGCACCGCATTGTGGCCCCAGAAGGTGCTCTCCCCCAGTTGCAGCGCCGCCAGCCCGGCCAGGAACAGGGGTCCGTAAAGCTGCGAGCCAAATTGCTGCACGCGGGCATGAAAGGTTTTGGCGTTGGCCAGCGCGGGCGCGGTCTGCAGGATGGCCATTTCCGGCGATCGCTCCATCAGGCGCACCATGGTCACCAGGGCGTCGCCGGTCATGATGCTGTCGGCGTCGAGGTGGATCATGTAGCGATAGCTGTTGCCCCAGCGTGCGAGAAAATCGCTGATATTGCCGGGCTTGCGCTTCACATTGAGGGTGCGGCGGCGATAGTGGATGCGGCCATGAGCGCCCAGCTCTTCGCACAGCTCGAACCAGGCCTCGCGCTCCGCCAGCCACATCTCGGGATCGCGGCTATCAGACAGAATGAAAAACTCGAAATGCGCCAACTCGCCGGTCTGCGCCAGACTCCGGTAGGTCGCGCGCAGACCCGCGAAGCTGCGCTCGACCTCCTCGTGATAAATGGGAAACAGGATGGCGGTCGGCGCCAGCGGAGTCGCCGCCAGGGTCGCGGCGTCGGTCCGCCGCAACGGGCTCATCCGGTCGCCCCCCAGACGCCGCAGCACGAACCCGTACAGGGCAATCCAGAACCCGGCGGTGATCCCGGTGAACAGAAAACAGAACAGTACCAGGATGCACACTTCCAGCGGCTTGCCGCCGTGGTAGGGCAGCACCTGCCGCATGCTCCAGCCCGCGGTCGCGACCGACGCCAGCACCAGGCACAGAAACAGGGTGCGCCGCCAGCGCGCGCGCGCCTGCCAGCGGAACCGCGCCGACTCAACCATTGGCAGGGTCCGGCGCCGGGCGGCGCCGGGCAGGGTCCGCAAAATGGGGCCCGCTGGGGGGCGGCGCTGCGGTGACCGCAACCGGACGGCGGCCACTCCAGGCCGGATCGCTGAGAATCTGGCGCCGCCAGGCGCGCAGATCGGGGCCGCCGTGCGCGGCCAGCGTTACCTGTAGCCGCGAAACTGCGCCGGCGGCCTGCTGCGGAGCCACTCCGGCGAGCCGCAGGTAGCCATAGACGCGCAGCAGGGGAAGAAATTCCGGTTCAAACAGTAACGGGACAGGCGGCGAAGCGGCGGTTGGCGACATCGGCAACTCAGGGCGTCAGGGAGTTGGCGAACGGCAGATGATAGCTCCAGGTCTCGCTCAGAGTGTCGTCGCCCAGATGCAGGAAGGCCCGCATTTCCATACCGGACTCGGGCTCGGGGCGGACGACGAAGACCAGTCGCCAGCGGTCCGGCACCGGCAGGTATTCCACATATTGTTCGAGGACCTTGCCACCCGCCACGCTGACATTGCCCGCCACGGGCGCATCGCGGCCCTTGATTTTGCCGAGCCCGCCACCGGCGAAATCGATCACGAAGCGATAGGCATCCGCCGGTGAGTGCCGGCCCTGGGCGCCACCCGGCCGGCCCACGAGCGTATTCACAACGGCGGCGAGCGTACTGTCCGGCTCGGGGCTCGCGCCCAGGAAGAGGTCATAATCAAGGACCAGGCGCTGACCGGCGGGCACCGCTTTCTCGGGGCTCCAGAAGGCCACGATGTTATCGTTGGTCTCGTCCGGAGACGGAATTTCCACCAGCACGATACGCCCAGGCCCGGTGGGTTGCCGCAGCGTCACCCAGGCCCCAGGCCGCAACTGATACTCAGCGTCGCCATCCTCGTAGGCGTCAAACCGGCGGTCCCGCTGCAACAACCCGAAACCCTTGGCGTTATTCACGGTAAAGCCGTACAACTCGGGCGTGCGGGGATTCAACAGCGGACGCCACAGCCATTCGCCGCTGCCGTCGTTCACCAAGAGACCGTCACTGTGGTGCATTTCGGGTCGCCACTGACCGAGCGGGCGGGCGGTGTTTTCGCCGTAGAGAAACATGCTGGTCAGCGGCGCCAGACCCAGCATCGTGACCGGCTTACGGGTAAAGATTTCGGCGCGCACACTGATCCGGGTATTTTCGCCGGGCCATACAGTGAACTCGTAACCGCCGGTGACACTCGGCCCTTCGAGCAGTGCGAACATCCGTAGGCTGGTGGCGGACGCACGGGGCTGCTCCAACCAGAATTCGCTGAACAGCGGAAACTCCTCGCCACCCGGCAAACCCGTGTCGATCGCCAGCCCCCGCGCCCACAAGCCGAGCACGCCGCCTTTGCCCACACCGCGAAAGTAACTCGCACCGCTGAATTCGACCACGGCCTCGTGTTCACCGCTGTGGTTGATCGGGTACTCCAGCCGCAGACCGGCAAAGCCCAGGTCCGGGGGAATCCGCTTCGCCAGGTCGGGATTGCCGAAGTCGAACTGCTCGCGGTCGAAGGGGATATCGCGCACCCCTTCCGCGGTGATCCGGTGGATTTTCACCGGATAGCGCTGGTGCCGGGCGGGCGCAATGAAGGACACCTGAAACAGCGAATTGCTGGCGCGCCAAAGGCGGCGCTCGGGCAGGAAGCGGAACAACCGCGCCTGTTCGTAAGACAGTTCCTGGAGAAAGGCCGGGATTTCCGCCGGCGTCCGATAGGGTTCGCTGGCGCGCTGTTTGGCCAGCGCCGCAACATCGCGCAGCTCGACAGCCTGCGCGGGCGCCAGCCCGATGCACAGCATCAGTAGTAGCGCGCCTGCGGCGGCGCGGTGCAGAACCAATTGTCGGATTTGAGGCAAGCTGTTCAACGCAATCGCTGCAGGCCGGGCTGTTGTCGGGACCCACTCGGGATTCGGGTGGTGGGGGTTTAGATCTTGTGCCGTCCAGGATCGGCCGGAGCGCCGCGAATTGTAATGGACTTCACCGGCGGCGGACATGCGCTACTGCCGCTTTCACGCATCGAGCCCTCTTGAAAGCGCAAGAATTTGCCTCGCCGACCCCGGAAACGCTTGCCCGTTGCGCGCCGAACCTTTACTTTTGCCCGCTTTGAGCGCCCCGGCCTCGGCCCTGCGGGCATCGCGCGGCGACCGCGGTAAGGCCTCCTCGCGCCCGCATGCCCGAAATCCGATGTCCCGAGCAAGAAAGTCCTGAGCCCGAATGAGGAGTCACTCTTGAGCGTAGTTGATCGCAGCAGACGCCGGTTTCTGCAATGCCTGGTCCTGGCCGGCGTCGGTATCGCGGGACTCAGCGCGGGTACGGTGCAGGCTGCCCCCGCGGCGCATCTCGAATTCGGTCCCGCGCGGGCCTTCGATTTCGACGGCCTGGTCCAGGCGGCGCGTGAACGCGCCGCCGCACCCTATCGGGAGCCGCCCCGGCCGGGCGCCGAAGTGGTGGCCAAAATCGACTACGACGAACATGGCCAGATCCGCTACCGGCCCGAGCTCGCGCTGGACGCCAACGGCCCCGGGATCTACCCGGTGACCTTCTTCCACCTCGGCAAGTGGTTCCAGCAGCCGATGCACGCCTATGTCGTGGAACAGGGCAAGGCACGCGAGGTCCGCTATCGCCGCGACTATTTTTCGATGCCGAAGGACAACCCTGCCCGGCACATGCCGGACGACGCCGGGTTTGCCGGATTCCGCCTGCACGAATCCCGGTTGCGGGATGACTGGCGCACCCAGGACTGGGTGGCGTTTCTGGGTGCTTCCTACTTCCGCACCATAGGCGCTCTGGGGCAATACGGCCTCTCCGCGCGCGGCATCGCGCTCGACACCGCGGTCGCCGGACCCGAAGAATTCCCCATGTTCCGCGAGTTCTACCTCGAGCCCGCCGCATCCACAGACGCGCCGATGCGGATCTACGCACTGCTCGACGGCCCCGGCATCACCGGTGCGTACCGGTTCGATCTGTACCGCAAGACCGGCGTGATCATCGAAGTGGACTGCCGGCTGTTTCTGCGCCGTGACATCACACGGCTGGGCATCGCACCGCTGACCTCCATGTTCTGGTTCGGCGAGCACGGCCGCGGGCGCGACCTCGACTGGCGTCCGGAGATTCACGATTCCGACGGCCTGGCGATGTGGAATGGGGCCGGCGAACGCATCTGGCGGCCGCTGCGCAACCCGCCCTACCCCACGGCAGCGGCCTTCGTCGATTTCAATCCGCGCGGCTTCGGATTCCTGCAGCGTGACCGGAATTTCGATCACTATCTCGACGGCGTGCTCTACGACCGGCGCCCGAGCCTGTGGATCGAGCCGCTGGAGGACTGGGGCGAAGGTTCGGTGCAACTCGTCGAACTACCCACCGACGACGAGATCCACGACAACATGGTCGCCATGTGGGTGCCGGCGGGTGCCGCCAAAAAGGGCGCGGAATACAGCTTCCGCTACCGCATGCACTGGCTGGCCGACGAACCCTATCCGGCGCCCAACCTGGCGCAGGTGGTGTCGACCCGCAGCGGCCGCGGCGGCGAGCCGGGCACCATTCGCAAACCCGGCATCGTGCGCTATGTCGTCGAATTCGCCGGCGGTGAACTCCCCGGACTCGCCAAGACGGCGAAGCTCGACGCCGTGGTCACCAGTTCGACGGGACAGGACAAGATCCTGCTCGCCCGCGCCGAACCGGTACCCACCACCGACCGCTGGCGGGTCCAGTTCGATCTGGCGGTGAATCCCGGCGAGCCAGTCGACCTGCGCCTGTTCCTGCGCCAGGGTGACCGCGCCCTCAGCGAGACTTGGCTGTTCCAGCACCTGACCGCCGCCCACTGAGGGCGGCGTCAGGGGCGGGAACATTTATCCCAGCGCAAAGCCCGCGGTGAGGCCACCATCGGCAACGAATTCCGAGCCGGTGGAATAGGAGCTGTCGTCCGACGCCAGATAGGCGGCGAGCGTCGCCATTTCCTCGGGCTGGGCGATGCGGCCCAGCGGCGTGCGGGCAAACATCGCATCGGCGCCGGCGCCGGTGAGGCCGGCATCGGTGAGCATGTTGGTCATGACCCCGCCCGGGTGAATCGAGTTGACGCGGATGTTGTCCGGACCCAGCTCCATCGCCGCCACCTTGGTCATGCCGCGCACCGCAAACTTGCTGGCGCAGTAGGCCACGCCCCCGACCGCGCCGCCGAGGCCGGCGATCGACGAAATATTGATGATCGAACCGCCGCCGGCCGCCTTCATCGCGGCCGCGACGCTGCGCATGCCGAGAAACACGCCGAGCTGATTGATCTCGATGGTCTTCATGTAATCCGCCACGCTCATGGTCTTGAGCGCACCCAGCAGACCGATGCCGGCATTGTTCACCAGCACATTGAGCTTGCCGAACCTGGCCACCGTGGCTTCGACCGCCGCGTGCCAGCTGTCTTCGTCGGTCACATCGAGCCGCAGGTATGCGGCCGCCGGGCCGATCGCCGCGGCCGTCTTCTGACCGTCGGCATCCAGCACGTCGCAGAGCATGACCTTGGCGCCGCGCGCCGCGAACAGACGCGCTTCCGCGGCGCCCTGCCCCCGTGCCGCGCCCGTGATCAGGGCAACTTTGCCTTCCAGATTCTTCATTGCATTTCTCCTGTGGGTTGAACACTGAATCTGTCAACCGCGCAAGCTCGGTGCTCCGCACGGGCAGCGAATGATTTGCGCGGTCGGGAAATGGTCAACAAGGCACGGACGTGACATCCACTTGTAGTTAGTTCTTATGAGTCCAGCTTAGTGGGAACCCCGCGGCACGGCAATCCGCGCCGACGGGGATTGGCCCTTGGACTACAATCCACCCACCTGAACTGAAAAGAACCGACTGGCATGGCTGTCGCGATCGCGCCCGAACAGGTTCTGGACCTCCCCCTGGCGCTGAAGCACCTGGCGGATGCCGGCCTGGTTGCGCGCGGCGATGCCAACCAGCTTGCGGGAGGCAATCGTACCCGCGAGCAGTCGCTCCAGCACCCGCTGGTGTACATCGCCGGCCAGCAGATCGGCAACGCCGCCCGGCCCGGCCGGGTTCTGGATCTCGAAACCCTGACCCAGTGGCTCGGCGAAACCGCGCAACTGCCGGTGCTGCGCATCGACCCTCTCAAGGTCAAGGTCGCGGAAGTGGCGCGGGTGATGTCCTTCGAGTTCGCCAAGCGCCACGGCATCCTGTGTGTCGAAGCCGGCGCCGAGGA
Source organism: Porticoccaceae bacterium (assembly GCA_050179115.1). Lineage (GTDB taxonomy): Bacteria > Pseudomonadota > Gammaproteobacteria > Pseudomonadales > Porticoccaceae > JAGPUQ01. Next base: position 9,190 of record JBFXFL010000032.1, read on the forward strand.
GATCGTCGTGGCCACGGCGCAGCCCTTCGTCACCACCTGGGTCTCGGGTCTCGAACAGGCCAGCCGCAAGCGCGTAAAACGGGTGGTCGCCAACCCGGCGGATATCGAGAAATACACGCTCGAGTTTTACACCCTGTCGCGCTCGGTGTCCGGCGCCGGCACCGCGATGCGCGGCACCCGTCCCACGCTCGGCAATTTCGAGCAGCTGCTGGAGCTGGGCTCCCTCAAGGATCCCGACGCCCAGGATCAGCACATCGTCAATATCGTCGACTGGCTGTTGCAATACGCCTTCGACCAGCGCGCCAGCGACATCCACATCGAGCCGCGCCGGGAACTGGGCAAGGTCCGCTTCCGCATCGACGGCGTACTGCACCCGGTCTACGAACTTCCGGCCCAGGTGCTGAGCGCGGTCACCAGCCGCCTGAAAATCCTCGGCCGCATGAATGTGGCAGAAAAGCGCAAACCCCAGGATGGGCGGGTCAAGACCCGGAGCCCCGCCGGCGGCGAAGTGGAACTGCGGCTCTCGACCCTGCCCACGGCGTTTGGCGAGAAGATGGTAATCCGGATTTTCGACCCCGAAGTATTGCTGCGCAGTTTCACCGAGCTGGGTCTCAGCGGCGACGACTACCAGCGCTGGCAAGGCATGATCAGTCAGTCCAACGGCATCGTGCTGGTCACCGGGCCCACCGGATCGGGCAAGACCACGACGCTGTATTCCACCCTGAAACAGCTCGCCACCGAGGAGGTGAATGTCAGCACGGTGGAAGACCCCATCGAGATGGTCGAGGACAGTTTCAACCAGACCCAGGTTCAACCGCAGATCAACTTCAGCTTCGCCGAGGGTGTGCGCACCCTGATGCGCCAGGACCCGGACATCATCATGGTGGGGGAGATCCGCGATCTCGCGACCGCGGAAATGGCGATTCAGGCCGCCCTCACCGGCCACCTGGTGCTGTCCACCCTGCACACCAACGACGCGCCCACCGCCATCACCCGCCTGCTCGATCTGGGCGTGCCCGCGCACCTGCTCAAGGTCACGCTCAACGGCGTGATGGCCCAGCGCCTGGTGCGCACCCTGTGCCCGCACTGCGTGCGCAGGACGTCGGTGGACGTGGCGGCCTGGAAGGCGCTGGTGCAGCCCTGGAAAGCGCCACCGCCCGTGCAGTTCGCCGAGCCCGCCGGCTGTCTCGAATGTCGCGGCACCGGCTATCTGGGCCGCCAGGGCATCTACGAAATCATGCTGGTGAGCGACACCCTCAAGCCGCTGATCGGCGACCAGTGCGACATCTCCGCGCTGCGCCTGCAAGCCATGCGCGAAGGCATGCGTACCCTGCGCCTGTCCGGTGCCCAGAAAGTCGGCGCGGGCATCACCTCCGTGGCGGAAGTGATGCGGGTAGCGCCGGATATGGGGCGCTAGCCGGTGCCGGTCAGGATGGCGCTCTCGGCCGACCGCGAGGCCCTGTTCGCGCGCCAGCTCGAACAGTTTTTCGATGCCGCGCCGGCGGCACGCGAGCGCCTCGCCGCCCTGCGCGCCGACCCGGAGTTCGCGCGCGCGTTACGGTGGGTCTGGTCGGGGAGCGAGTTCGCGGCGGGCGTGTGCTGCCGGCAACCGGATGCGTTCCTCGATCTGGCGGAGCGGGGCGAACTCGCGAAGGCGCGGGCACCGGACTCGATCGAAACCGATCTCGCGACCGCGCTTGCCGGCTGCCCCGACGCGGCCGAACTCGGCCGCCGCCTGCGCCGCTTTCGCAATCTCGAAATGCTGCGCATCGTCTGGGGCGATCTCACCCGCAGCGCAGATCTTGAAAGCACCATGGCCGCGCTCTCGGCGCTCGCGGAAGCCTGTATTCGCGGCGCGCTGGCCTTTCTCCATCCCGAAGCCTGCCGGCTCTGGGGCACGCCCATGGGCGCCGACTCCGGCCAGCCACAGCAGCTCCTGGTGCTCGCCATGGGCAAGCTGGGCGGCGGTGAACTCAATCTCTCGTCCGACATCGATCTGATCTTCACTTATCCGGAAGTGGGCGAGACCGTGCCCGTCGCCGGGGGCGCGGCACGCGTGCTCGACAATCAGGAATTTTTCCTGCGCCTGGGCCGCAAACTGATCCAGGCCCTGGATCAGCACACCGCCGAGGGTTTTGTGTTCCGGGTCGACATGCGGCTGCGGCCGTACGGCGACAGCGGCGCCCTGGTGGCAAATTTCGACGCCCTCGCCGAGTACTACCAGACTCAGGGCCGCGACTGGGAGCGCTACGCCATGATCAAGGCGCGCGCGGTGAGCGGCGACCCCGCGGCGGCGACGCGTCTGCTCGATCTGCTGCGGGCTTTTACCTATCGCAAATACATCGACTACTCCGCGATCCAGTCGCTGCGCGACATGAAGGCGCTGATCAATCGCGAAGTGGCGCGCCGCGACATGGCCGGCAACATCAAGCTCGGCGCCGGCGGCATCCGCGAGATCGAGTTCATCGCCCAGGCCTTTCAGTTGATCCGGGGCGGTCGCGACCGCCGCTTCCAGACCCAGCAGTTGCGCACCGTGCTCGATCTGATCGACCGCGACGCATTGCTCCCGGACCGCGCCGGGGCGCGCCTGCGGGACGCCTATGTGTTCCTGCGCAACACCGAACACGCCCTCCAGGCCTGGCGTGATCAGCAGACCCAGACCCTGCCCACGGAGCCTGCGGATCGCGAGCGCCTGGCGGCCCTGATGGGTTATCCGGACTGGACGGGGTTCGCCACCGCACTGGATGCGGTGCGGACCCAGGTGCGCGCCCTGTTTGACGCCGTGGTGGCGCCGGCCGAAACGGCGGGCGCCGACGACGACCGCGCGCGCGGTATCTGGTTGCTGGCGGCGGCCGAAGATCCGCCGGCGGATGAGCTGGCGGATCTCGGCTACGGCGCAGCGGCGGCACGGGCGGCCGAAGTCCTGCAACAGCTGCACCGCAGCCGTGGCGTGCAGGCCATGGCGGCGGACGCCCGGAGCCGTCTCGATCACCTGATGCCGCTGCTGATTGTCGAGTGCAGCACCGACGGCGCGGAAACCCTGCACCGGGTGAGCACCGTGGTCGAGGCGGTGGCGCGCCGCAGCGTGTACCTCACGCTGCTGAGCGAAAATCCGGGCGCACGGCGCCAACTGGTGCGGCTGTGCGCGGCCAGTCCCTGGGTGACCGACGAGTTGGCGCACTACCCGGCCCTGCTGGATGAATTGCTCGATCCCGTCGCCCTTTACGCACCGCCCGATCGCGCTGGCATCGCCATCGAACTACAACAGCACCTGGCGCGAGTGCCGGGCGATGATCTGGAAGCCCTGATGGAGGCGCTGCGCTACTTCCGTCGCGCTCATGCGCTGCGCGTGGCCGCCGCCGAGATCACCGGCGCGCTGCCGCTGATGAAGGTGAGCGATTATCTGACCTGGCTGGCCGAGGCCATCCTGGAGGCGGTGGTCGCCTTCGCCCACGCGCAACTGGTCGCGCGCCACGGCCACCCGATCACCGCGACGGGGACTGCACCCGGCTTCCTCGTGGTCGGCTACGGCAAGCTGGGCGGCATCGAACTGGCGCACGACTCAGACCTGGATCTGGTGTTTCTTCACGATGCCGATCCGACATTTGCTACCAGCGGCGAGTACCCTCTGACCAATGAGCAGTTTTTTGCCCGCCTCGGCCAGCGCATCATCCACATCCTGAGCACCCGCACCGCCTCCGGCGCCCTGTACGAGGTGGATATGCGCCTGCGGCCCTCGGGCAACTCGGGGCTGCTGGTGTCGTCCTGCGACGCCTTTGCACGCTATCAAGCCGAGAGCGCCTGGGTCTGGGAGCATCAGGCATTGGTGCGCGCGCGACCCGTCGCCGGCAGCGCCGCGCTGGTCGAGCCGTTCGCAGCCGTGCGGCGCGAAGTGCTGTGCCGCGCCCGCGACCGCAGCGAACTGGCCCGCGAGGTCAACGCGATGCGCGCCAAAATGCGCGCCCATCTGGCATCGGAAGCCACCGTGCAAAACCAGGGTCTGTTTGACCTGAAGCAGGATGCCGGCGGTATCGTGGATATCGAATTTATGGTTCAATTTGCGGTCTTGGTCGAGTCCCACCGCCACCCGGAACTCACCCGCTGGACCGATAACATTCGTATCCTCGGTGATCTGGCGGAGGCCGGTGTCTTGTCTGCTACTGACACGGAAACCCTGCGGGAAGCCTACAAGGTCTACCGTGCGGCGGCACATCGGCTGCAATTGCAGCGTCAGCCCGGCGTGGTTCCCGCGGCGGAGTTCGCGGCGCCGCGCGCCGCGGTCACTGCCATCTGGGAGCGCCTCCTGGGCGGGTAACTAGATGGTTTCCACAAGATAGTTTCTACGACACATTTTCGAGGAGTGTATTCCCATGTCTTTTGCCGACCGCGACGGGTTTATCTGGTTCGATGGCCAACTGGTGCCCTGGCGCGAGGCGCAGGTCCATGTGCTGACCCACACGCTTCACTACGGCATGGGTGTGTTCGAAGGTGTGCGCGCCTATCACACCGACAGTCGCGGCACGGCGATTTTCCGTCTGGAAGATCACACCAACCGCCTGTTCAACTCCGCGAAGATCGTCGGCATGCAAATGCCCTTCGACCGCAAGACCCTGAACGAGGCCCAGCGTCAGGTCGTGCGCGCCAACAATCTGCGTGAAGGCTATATCCGGCCCCTGGCGTTTCTCGGCTCCGAGGGCATGGGCCTGCGCGCCGACGGCCTGCGCACCCACGTTGCCGTCGCCGCCTGGGAATGGCCCTCCTACATGAGTCCCGAGGCGCTGGAGCAGGGCATCCGCATCCGCACCTCGTCCATCACGCGCCATCACGTCAACATCACCATGTGCAAGGCGAAGGCGACCGGCAACTACACCAACTCGATGATGGCACTGCGCGAAGCGCTGCAGGACGGCTACGACGAAGCCCTGCTGCTCGATCCCGAAGGCTATGTCGCGGAAGGCAGCGGCGAGAATATTTTCGTGGTCAATCGCGGCGTGCTCTACACCCCCGAGCTGACCTCCTGTCTCGACGGCATCACCCGCGATACCGTGATTCAACTGGCCCACGAATGCGGTTACGAAGTCCGCGAAAAACGCATCACCCGCGATGAAATCTATATCGCGGATGAAGCCTTTTTCACCGGCACCGCCGCCGAAGTGCTGCCGATCCGCGAGCTCGACAACCGGGTGATCGGCGCCGGCGCGCGCGGACCCATCACCACGCGCCTGCAGCAACTGTATTTCGATGCGGTGCGCGGCCGTCTCGCCGCCCATCCGGAATGGCTGGCGCCGGTCGCCGATTGACTACAACGCCAGGCCGGCGGCGATGACCGGACCCAACATTCTGGTGATAGGCCCGGCCTGGGTCGGGGACATGGTGATGTCCCAGGCCCTGTTCATCGCGTTGCGCCAGCGCCAGCCGGGGTGCCGCATCACGGTGCTGGCTCCCGCCTGGAGCCGGCCGCTGCTGGCGCGCATGCCCGAAGTGGACGCCGCCATCGACCTGCCGTTCGCCCACGGCGAATTCAATCTCGGCGGGCGCCTTGCGTTCGCGCGCGGTCTCGAACCCAAGCGCTTCGACCAGGCCATCGTGCTGCCCAACTCCTTCAAGTCGGCGCTGATCCCCGCTGCCGCGGGTATCCCGCTGCGCACCGGCTGGCGCGGCGAGTGGCGCTTCTGGCTGCTCAACGACATCCGGCTGCTGGACCGGCGCAAATACCCGCGCATGGTCGAACGTTGCGTCGCCCTCGCCTATCCCGCTGGACGGCCGCTGCCGGAGCCACTGCCCCGCCCCCGGCTGCGCGCCGATCCGCAGCGGCTCGCGGCGCTGCGCGAACAGTTCGCACTCGACCCCTCACGGCCGGTGCTGGCGCTGTGCCCGGGCGCCGAATTCGGTCCCTCGAAACGCTGGCCGGAAGCCCACTACGCGAACCTCGCCGGCACCTACGCCGAGCGCGGCTGGCAGATCTGGCTGCTGGGTTCGCAGCGCGACCGGCCGGTGACGGACGCCATCGTCGAACACCTGCCCGCTGCCCTGAAAGCACAGGCACACAATCTGGCCGGCACCACCGAACTCGCCGACGCCGTCGATCTGCTCGCGGGGGCGGACCTGGTGGTGAGCAACGATTCGGGTCTCATGCACATCGCCGCCGCCCTCGACCGCCCCCTGATCGTGGTGTACGGCTCCAGCAGTCCGGGCTTCACGCCGCCGCTTTCGGCCCGGGCGCAGACGCTGTCGATCCCGGTCGACTGCGGCCCCTGCTTCCAGCGCGAATGTCCCAAGGGTCACCTCAAATGCCTGAACGACCTGAGCCCCGCGCTGGTGCTCGCCGCCGCCGACCGGCTGTGCGCGGCGCACTGACCGCGCGCCGCCCCGGACATGCAATTCGCCTTCTGCCTCTACAAATACTTTCCCTACGGCGGCTTGCAGCGGGATTTTCTGCGCATCGCGCGCGCCTGCCAGGCTCGCGGCCACCGCGTGCGGGCGTACGTGCTGAGCTGGGACGGCGAGCCGCCCGCCGACCTGGAGGTGGTGCGTCTTCCGGCCCGGGGGTTCACCAGCCCCGCGCGCTATCGCCACTTCAGCCGCACGCTCGCCGCGCACCTGGCGCGGCAGCCGGTGGATGCCGTGGTCGGCTTCAACAAGATGCCCGGGCTCGATATCTATTACGCCGCCGACCCCTGCTACGCCCACAAGGCTCATACGCAGCGGAGCGCCCTGTACCGACTGTTGCCACGCTACCGGCATTTCGCCCAGTACGAGGCGGCGGTGTTTGGCCCGGCCGCCCGCACCCCGATACTCATGATCTCGTCCGTGCAGGAACCCCTGTTTCGGCACCATCATGGCACCCCGCCGGAACGCTTCCATCTGCTGCCGCCCGGTATCGACCCCAGCCGGCGCGCGCCGCCCGATGCCGCGCTGATGCGCGCGACGTTCCGCGCTGAATTCAGCCTCAGCGCATCCCGTCCGCTGCTGCTGATGGTCGGTTCGGGGTTCCGGACCAAGGGCCTCGACCGCGTACTGCGCGGACTGGCGGCGCTGCCTGCGGAGCTTGCGGATGTGCAATTGTTCGTGATCGGTCAGGACGACCCCGCACCCTTTCAACGTCTGGCGCGGCGCCTCGGCGTGGCCGGACGGGTGCGATTCTTCGCCGGTCGCGACGACATCCCCCGCTTTCTGCAGGGCGCCGACCTGCTGGTCCACCCCGCCTACAGCGAAAACACCGGCACCGTGCTGCTGGAAGCGCTGGTGGCCGGACTGCCGGTGCTCACCACCGCCAACTGCGGCTACGCCCACTATGTCGCCGAGGCCGGCGCCGGCGCCGTGTTACCCGAGCCCTATGGGCAGGACGCTTTTGACCACGCGCTCGCGGCCCTGCTCACGGTCGACCGCAGCGCCTTGCGCGCGCGCGCCCTCGCCTGGGCCGCGAGCGCCGACATCTACGGCCTGCCCGAGCGCGCCGCCGCGCTGATCGAACAGCTCGTCCCCGGCGCGCGGAGGCCGACGTGAAGCCCGTGGTCACCGGCGAGCTCGCCCGCGCCTGGGCCGGGCGCGATCCCTTTGTCGAGGTGACCAAGCTCGAGGGCGAGACCTATCGCGCCCTCGAAGGCCGTCGCACCCTGCGCTTCGAACTGGGCGGGCGCGCCTACTTCGCGAAGATCCATCGCGGCATCGGCTGGCGTGAAGTCGCCAAGAATCTGTTGCGCCTGCGCCTGCCGATAGTCGGGGCAAACCGCGAATGGCGCGCCATCCACCGGCTCCAAGAGCTGGGTGTCGCCACCATGACGCCGGTGGCTTTCGGGCAGCGCGGTGGCAATCCCGCGCGGCGCCTGTCGTTTCTCATCACCGAAGCACTCGAACCCAGCGTCGATCTGGAAACCTTCTGCGCGCGCGGCGGGCTGGCGGCGCTGGGAATTGCCGCGCGCCGAGCGCTGATCCGCAAGCTCGCCACCATCACCCGTACCCTGCACGCCAACGGCATCAATCACCGCGATTACTATCTGTGCCACTTTCTGCTGGACGCCTCACCCGCCGCACTCAGCCAGCCGCCCGCCGCGCGGCCGCTCTACCTGATCGACCTGCACCGCATGCAAATGCGCCGCCACGTCCCCTGGCGCTGGCGCCGCAAGGATCTCGCAAGCCTGTGCTACTCGGCCCGCCAGGCGGGTGCCACTGCGCGCGACGAACTGCAATTTCTGCGCGTCTACACGGGCCTGCCGCTGCGCGATCTCCTGCAACAACACCGGTGGCGCGCCGTCGACCGCCGGGCGCGCGCACTGAACCGCAAAGGAGTGCGCAAGGGATACCATCCATGACGCTCGGCGGATCGACCGGACCAACGGGTGAGCGCCCCGTGACGCCGCCGGATATCACCCTCGACGCACTGCGCGCCGCGCATGTTGGCGCGCTGGCGCCGTTCCGCCTTGCGCTCGATGACGGGGAATTCCTGATCGGGGACGCAATCTACCGCCATCTGCCCGGCCGACGCCTGGTGTTCAGCGCCGAGTGGCAAAACCGCCGGGTACTGGTGAAGCTGTTCTTCCGCGCCCGGGACCACGCGCGCGAGCGCGCCGGCCTTGAGCGCCTGCACACCCGTGGCATCCGGGCACCAGAGCTGCGCCCGCTGCCCGAACTGCCCGGAGCCTGGCTGCTGGCCACGGAGTTCCTGCCCGGCGCGCAAAGTCTGGCGGAGCGGCTCCGTAGCCGAACCGCACCGGAAGCGGATGCCGATATCGCCGCAACGCTCGCCCTCTTGGGCGCGCTGCACCGCACCAACCTGATTCAGGCCGATCCGCACCTCGACAATTTTCTGTTTTCGGGTAACACACCCTATGTCATCGACGGCGCGGGGATACATCCGGCGCGGAAGAAAGATGCCTGGCGCGCCAATCTGGCGCTGTTTCTCGCCCAGTTCGAACCGACCTGGGACCGGCGCCTGCGCGCCCTGCTGCCGGCGTACGGCACACCGCCACCCGATCCGGGGACGCTCGCCCGGGAAGTGCTCCGGGCGCGGCATCGGCGGCTGCGCGACTACCGCAACAAGTGCCTGCGCACCTGCGGGGAATTCATCGCCGGGCGGCGCTGGGACCGCCTTGTCGTGCGCCGCCGCGACTGCGCCGACCCCGGCCTTGGCGCGCTGCTGGCCGCGCCCGAATCACAACTCGCGGCTGGTCAATGGCTCAAGGACGGCAACACGGCTTCCGTGCTGCGGATCGCCGCTGCGGGCTCGGCCCTGGTGGTGAAACGCTACAACATCAAGCATCGGCGCCACGGCCTCGGCCGCGCACTGCGGCGCTCGCGGGCCTGGATCTCGTGGCGGAACGCCAACATGCTCGCACTGCTGGGAGTAGCCACACCGCAGCCGCTGGCACTGCTGGAGCACCGGTTCGGGCCGCTGCGCCGCACCGCCTACCTGATCAGCGCGTACAGCCCGGGAGTGCCCCTGCAGGACTGGGTGCGGCAACGGGGAGAAGCGGTGGTTCCGGACTGGCTCGACTGCGCCCTGCGGGATATCCTCGCCGCCCTGGGAACCGCCCGCATCAGTCACGGCGATCTCAAGGCGAGCAATTTTCTCGTCGAAGACGCCGCCCGGCGCGTGCAGCTGATCGACCTGGACGCGATGCGCCTGCACCGCTGCGGCAGGCGCTTCCGCCGCGCCCGGCACCGCGATCTGGCGCGCTTTCTCGATAATTGGGACGGGGCCATCCGGCGTCACTTTGAAAACCTGCTGGCGCCGTTGCGCGCCGGCGCCCGACCGGAGCACTGAACTTTGGCGACCATCGTACTGGGCCTCTCGGGCGCCCTCGGCCACGACCCCTCGGCCGCGCTTTACATTGACGGTCACCTGGTCGCGGCGGCCGAGGAAGAACGCTTCCTCCGTGCCAAGCACGCCAAGAACCGGATGCCGCTGGAAGCCGCGCGCTTCTGCCTGCGCCAGGCCGGCATCGCGCCGGGCGACGTCGATGTGGTGGCGGTGCCCTTGGCGCCGATTCCCCTCGGCTCGCCGGCGCGCTGGCACTTTGCGCGCCGCTACTGGTATGCCCCCGACCGTGCCCTGGATGCGCTGGTCAACGGCAATCGCCGCTATCGCCGCTACCGCGAGCGCATCTTCGAACTGCTCCGCACCTTGGGCATCGATCCCGCGCGGATCGAATTCGAGCCGGTGGAACATCATCTCGCCCACGCCAGCAGCGCTTACCATCTGAGCGGTTTCACCGGCAAGACTGCCATCCTGGGCGTGGACGGCAAGGGCGAATACGCCACCACTTTTTTTGGTTACGGCGAACATGGCCGCATCCACAAGATCAAGGAGTTCTACGATCCCGATTCCCTGGGCGGACTCTACGGCGCGCTCACCGAATACCTGGGTTTCGAAATGCTCGACGGCGAATACAAGGTCATGGGCATGGCGCCCTACGGCGACCCGACCCGCCACGACCTGTCGCGGCTGCTCCGGTGCGACGGCAAGGAACTGCGCGTCAACACCCGCTATGTGAACACCGTGGGCTTGCGCCGTTACAAGGAGAACGGCCAGGGGTTTTATTTCAGCTCCCGCCTGATCGAGTGGCTGGGACCGCGCCGCCACGGCGACAGCGCCGACCAGCCCTATATCGACTACGCCGCCGCCATCCAGGCACTCTACGAAGATGCCGTGCTCAAGCTCATGGATCACTACCTGGGCGATATCCTGCGCGAGACCGGACGGCTGGCGTTTGCCGGCGGCGGTGCGCTCAACGTCAAACTGAATCAGAAGATCATCGCCCGCCCCGAGGTCCGCGAGCTGTTCGTGCAGCCGGCTTCGGGCGACGCCGGCACCGCGGTGGGCGCCGCATCCTATGCGCTGGCCAGGCGCGGCATCCAGCCCGAGCCCATGGAGCACGTCTATCTGGGACCGGGCTTCAGCACGCAAGAATGTCTCGCCGCCTGCGCGCGCCATCCCGACCAGCCGGTCCATCAGGTGATCGACGGGATGCCGGAGCACGTGGCGCGGCTGCTCGCCAAGGGCCATCCGGTCGCCTGGTTCCAGGGCCGCATGGAGTTCGGTCCGCGCGCGCTGGGCGCCCGCTCCATCCTGGGCTGCCCCAGCGTCCCCGGCATCGCCGAGCGCATCAACGAGCAGATCAAGTTCCGCGAGCGCTGGCGGCCCTTCTGTCCCAGCATGCTCGACCGCGTCGCGCCCCGGATGTTCAAGGTGAACCACCCGGCGCCCTTCATGACTTTCACTTTCGAGGTCAACGCGGAGTGGAAGACCCGGGTGCCCGAGGTGGTCCACGCGGACGGCACCGCCCGCGCCCAGGCGCTGGAACAACGCCACAATCCGCGCTATTACGCCCTGATGGAAGAACTCGAACGCCTCACCGGCAACGGCGTGGTGCTGAACACCTCGCTGAACCGCCGCGGCGAACCGGTGGTCTGCACGCCGGACGATGCCCTGGCGATGTTCTTCGGCTCCGACCTTCAGTACCTGGCCATGGAGGACGTACTGGTCACCAAGCCGGGGGCAGCGACGCATGGCTGAAGCGCTTCTGTTCAGCATCGTCATCCCCTGCTACAACTACGGCCACTGGCTCGCGCGCGCGGTCGACTCGGTACTGGCCCAGGATGGCGCCGACTGGGAGCTGCTGGTGATCGACGACGGTTCCACCGATAACACCGATGCGGTAGCAACGGAGCTGTTGCGCCAGCACGCACCGCGGCTGCGCTATCTGTCGCAGCCCAATCGCGGCGTGGCGGCGACCCGCAACCGCGGCATCGACGCCACCACGGGGCGTTATCTGATTTTCCTCGATGCCGACGATGAGATGGCGCCCGGCGCACTCGGGGTCTACCGCGAACTGATCGCCCGCAACCCCGATGCCGACCTGCTGGCGGGCGCCTACCGCGCCATCACCGAAGACGGCCGCGAACGCATCCGCCGAACCGGCACCCTGGCGTCCTCACGGCGGCAGCGCCTGCGCGCTTACCTGTTCACCAAGCAGCTCAATTTCAGCAACAGCGCGGCCGCGTTCCGGCGTCAGGTGTTCGCGCAGCGGCGCTACCCGGAAACCCTGCGGTCGGCGGAGGACATCCCGGTGTTCGCCCATATCGCCGCCACGCGGGAGATCGCGGTCACTTCGGCGCTGGTCGCCATCGCTCACCGTCATCGGGATTCGCTGCGCCACACCACGGATAACGCCACCGTCGCGAGCCAGATCCTGCTGGACGAACTGTTCCGCCCCGGCGCCATGCCGGGCTGGGCGCTGGCGTGCCGGCGGCGCTACGAAACCCAGCACTACCTGTCGCGGTTTCGCACCTGCTACCTGGCGGGAGAAAACGCACGCGCCCTCGACTTTTACCAGCGCGCCTGGCGCACCGGTGCACTCGGGACGCTCAGCCGCTGGTCGTATCTGCGCAAATACCTGGCGCTGCGGCTGGGTCAACGCTGACGCCGACCATCGCATCGAGCAGCGCCACCAGCGACGCCGGCAAGGCACCGCCGGCGGCCGTGTATCCGGCACAAAACTCGCGCGCGCCGGCCCGCACCCAGGCCCAGTCCTCGGCATAGCGCATCAGGTGACGCAGATTGCGGGTCACCTGATAACGGCTCAGGGGGCGGGCGCGGAGCCCGAGATCGGCCACGTCAATGAGACCGAAGTCTCCCGCCGCGGTGACGATGACATTGCCGAAATGCAGCGAACGAAAGTACACCCCGCGCCGGTGCAGGCCGGCCAGAAAACACCCCAGCTTCCGCATCAATGCGCCGTGCTCGGCGGTTCGCCGCCGCAACGCGGTCCGCAACGTCTCGCCCGCGAGCGGCTGATAGAGCACCGCAGTACGGCGCAGATGGGGTATCCGCAGCAGTAGCTCCGGCACGACCGTGGCGATGCCGAGGTCGCGCAGCGCCAGGGCATTGGTCTGGAACCGGCGCGCGTAGGGCCACATCAGGGCGCTGCTCAACAGGCGCTTGCGGCGGAACAGTTTCAGGTAGCGCCCGTCGCGCAGCACGATCAGCTTGTCGCCGTGACCGTCGGCTTCGAGCACGGCGCCCCCCTCGACCAGCTCCTGGTAGGAGGCGGCGGAGAATGCATGAAAATGTGCACCTGTCATCTGGATTACCACCCGGCTGCCCGCACGGTGCCGGCAGGGAAAGCCGCATTCTAGCGGTTCCGCGCCGTTGCTCCTCGCCTTCTGCCCAGTCTGGGTGCCTTTTGTTACAGTGGCGCGCCGCCGTGGACCCGGTACGAAAAGGGGCCCGATTCACGGCGGTCCCGGCGTGAAGCGAGGATGTTTCGTTTGCCCCATGTCCTGCTGGTCAAGCTCACCTCGATGGGCGACCTAATCCAGCTGCTGCCGGCGTTGAGCGATGCCCATGCGCAGCGTCCGGAACTGCGTTTCGACTGGGTCGCCGACGCCGCGTTTGCCGAAATTCCCGCCTGGCATCCGGCCGTCGACCGGGTGATACCGAGCGCCCACCGCCACTGGCGCCGGCACCCGGTCGAATTCCTGTGCGGCGGCAACGCGCGCGCCTGGCTGCGCCGCCTGCGCGAGCGCCATTACGATCGGGTGATCGATGCCCAGGGCAGCTGGAAAAGTGCCGTCATAGCCCACCTGGCGCGCGGTCCGAGCGCCGGACTGGATGCGAATTCCGTGCGCGAGCCCGGCGCCCAGTGGCTGTACCGGAGCCGCCATTTCGTGTCCCGCGAGCAGCTTGCCATCACCCGCTGGCGCCAGCTGCTGGCCGCCGTGCTCGACTACCCGGTGCCGACCACGGCACCGGATTTCGGGCTGGCGGGTCGCGACTGGCCGGAACCGCCCATTGCCGTTGCGGCACCGATCCTGACCTTTGTCACCAACGCCACCTGGCCTACCAAGCACTGGCCGGACGCGCACTGGCGCACACTGATCGAAAGCGCGGTTAACGCGGGTTATCAGGTGGTCTTGCCCTGGGGGTCGGCGCCCGAGCGGGAGCGTGCGGAAGGCCTTGCGCGCGGGCAGTCCGGCGTGCGGGTTCCGCCCCGCGCGTCACTCGGCGAAATCGCGGGGCTGCTGTCCCGCAGTGCCGCGGTGGTCAGCGTCGATACCGGGCTCGCCCATCTCGGCGCCGCCCTCGACCGACCGACCCTTACCCTCTACGGTCCGACCGATCCGCGTCTGATCGCCGCGACCGGATCCCGCGCCGCGCAGTTGTCCGCCACCGGGTATCCCTGCATCCCCTGCCGGCGGCGCGAATGCCGGGTCGCGGGTTATCGCGGGCCGGCCGCGCGCTGTATGCAGAATATGACCCCGGCGCTAGTATGGGCTGGATTGCGGGACCTGCTGGCCACCGCCTGAACCCGTGGTCAAAATACTCGCGTACCACTTTTCCGCCGTTCGCAGGAGCATCGCGTGCCGTTAAGTTTTCCCCGCTTCGAGCGCGCCCGGGTGCTGGTCGCCGGCGACATCATGCTCGACCGCTACTGGCATGGACCCACGACGCGCATCTCGCCCGAAGCACCGGTACCCGTGGTGCGCATCACCGAGTGCCACGACCGGCCCGGCGGCGCGGCCAATGTGGCGCTCAATATCGCCGCGCTGGGCGCAACCGTCAGCGTGGTGGGCGCCGTGGGTTGCGATGCCCAGGCCACCATACTGCACGACCAGCTGGCGGCCGCCGGCATCCACGCCGCGCTGCTCGAATGCCCCGCCAAGCCCACCATCACCAAGCTGCGCGTGATCAGCCGCCAGCACCAATTGCTGCGTCTGGATTTCGAGGAACCCCACAGCGCGGCGGAGGTGGCGGCCCTGCCCGCGCGCATTCGCGGCCTGCTGCCGGACACCAGCGCCCTGGTGCTGTCCGACTATGCCAAGGGCGCGCTTCAGGATCCCCTCGCCCTGATCGCGCTCGCCACCGCCGCCGGGGTGCCGGTACTGGTGGATCCCAAGGGGCGCGACTTCCGCCGCTACGCCGGAGCCACGCTCCTCACCCCCAACCTCGCTGAGCTGGAAGCCGTGGTCGGGCCCTGCCCCGACGAAGCCGCACTGTGCGAGCGCGGTCTCGTCCTGGTGCGCGAACTGGGACTCGGCGCACTGCTGGTGACGCGCGGCGAACAGGGCATGACCCTGCTGCGCCCCGGCCACGAGGCGCTGCATCTGCCGGCGCGGGCACGCGAGGTCTATGACGTGACCGGTGCCGGGGACACCGTGATCGCCGTCCTCGCCGCGGCCCTTGGCGCCGGCGCGGACTTGTCCGCCGCCGTCACTCTCGCCAATCTCGCCGCCGGCATCGTGGTCGGCAAGCTGGGTACCGCGGCCGTGAGCGAACCGGAATTGCGCCGCGCCCTGCAGCAGGAACGCGGTGTGGCGCGCGGCGTGGTGAATCGCGAGCAGCTGCTCGCCGAGGTCGCCGACGCCCGCGCCCGGGGCGAGAAAATCGTTTTCACCAACGGCTGCTTCGACCTGCTCCACGCCGGCCATGTGAGCTATCTGGAGCAGGCGCGCAAACTCGGCGACCGGCTGATCGTCGCGGTCAACGATGACGCCTCGGTGCGGCGCCTGAAAGGCGAGGGCCGCCCCATCAATACGGTCGAACGCCGTATGGGGGTATTGGCCGGACTGGAAGCCGTCGACTGGGTGGTGAGTTTTGCCGAGGACACCCCGGAACCGCTGCTGGAAAGCGTGCGGCCCGAGGTACTGGTCAAGGGCGGCGACTACCACCGGGAGCAGGTGGTCGGCTGGCAGATCGTCTCCGGCTACGGGGGCGAGGTCCGCCCGCTCGGTTTGCTGGACGACTGCTCCACCACCGCCATGGTCGAGAAAATCCGCACCCACCCGTCCGCACCCAAGTCGTAAGGACTCTTCACGCTTGCACCGATTCACCGAGTCGCCGGGACGCGCTCCGACCCTCCTCGCCCGACTGCGCACCGCCCTCCGCACCCGCTATGCCTGGGTAGCGCTGCTGTTGTTCGTGGCGATCTGTTTCCTTGCGGACAACCGCACCGGCGCCACCAACCTCTATCGCCTGCTGGTGGTGGTGCCCATGTTGCTGTGTTTTCGCCCGGCGGATCTGGCACCGATCTGGCGGCATCCCCCGGCGCGCTGGTTTCTGCTGTTGTGCGCCTGGCTCACCCTGACCCTGTGGTGGGACGGCTGGACCCACAAGGATTTCAAGCTGCTGCTGCGCGAGCTGAACGTCCTGGCGCTGTTCTTGCTGGTGTACCTGATCAGCATCCATCACCGGCCGCGGGTGCCGATCTTCCTCACCGGGCTGGTGGCGCTCGGCCTGATCGGCGCGGGCCTGATTGTCTGGCACTGGCCGCAGGCCTGGCCGCCGAGCTGGGAGCATCAGGCGACGGTGCGCCGCGGTGTGTTCAATCACCACGTCGAGGTCGGCCGGGCGCTGGCACTGATCGCGATCATCGCGCTGTATCAAGCCCTGAATGTCTCACGCCGGGGTTGCGCCTGCGCCTACGGGATTGCCACGCTCACGCTCTGGACGCTGGTGTTCTGGGTGCAGGCGCGCAGCGCATACCTGGTGCTGGGCGCGGGAACGCTGCTCCTGATGGCGTTGTTTCCCGGCCGGCGCGCAGCGGCGCTCGTCATCGCCGGCGGCGTTCTGGCACTGTTGCTGGCGCTCGGCCTCCGGCAGGAGCTGACGCTGGTCACCAGCTACATCGTGGAGCGCGGCACCGCCATGCGCTTGCCGATCTGGCGCAACGGCTGGACGGCGATTACGGATTCCTGGCCCTGGTTCTGCTTCGGCCACGGCCTGTCGGCGGATTCGAGAAACTGGAGCGGGGGCATCATGGCCGCGCACTACCACAATCTTCTGCTCAACCAGGCGTTCTACTCCGGACTGGTCGGTGTCGGGCTTTATCTGGGCTGGATCGCGAGCCTGCTCCGTGCGGCGGTGCCGGATCGTCGCCTCTGGCTCTGGGGGACGCTGGTGGTCGCCATGCAGTTCGGCTTCATTACCGACGGTGACCGATTGTTCGTGAATCCCTCGTCCATGCTGCTGGCGTTCCTGCTAC
Source organism: Porticoccaceae bacterium (assembly GCA_050179115.1). Lineage (GTDB taxonomy): Bacteria > Pseudomonadota > Gammaproteobacteria > Pseudomonadales > Porticoccaceae > JAGPUQ01. Next base: position 26,172 of record JBFXFL010000032.1, read on the forward strand.
CCGCGTTCCTGCTCGGCTTTCGGGTGCCGGCGCCGGTCCGGGACGCCGCAACGGTTTGCGATAGGTCGTCAGTCGCCTGAGTTTCCCGGGGCAACGCCGGCCGCTCGCACATTCGCGCGCAGGTGGTCGGGATCGATGGTGCCGATCACCAGACTGCCGACCCCGGGGTGGGCCAGGATACGCGCGAAGGTCGCGCGCACCGGATCGTCGCCCAGGGTGATCGCGTGGCCACTCGCGAGAGCCTTCTTGATCAGCACGCCGGTACCCAGCTCCCGGCAGCGGTCGATCACCGGGATTTCGGTTTCGTCGGCGAGATTCCAGCTCACCATCAGCAGATCGCACAGCGCCGCCGCGCGCAAACCCCCCGCCACGGTCTTGGTGGACATGCCGAAGCTGCGCAGTTTCCCTTCGCGCTTGAGGTCGGCCAGGGTTTCGAGTGCGCCGGATTGATCGATGATCGCCGCGTCATCGCCGTCGGAATGGATCAGCACGATATCCAGCACCTCGGTGTGCAGGCGCCGCAGGCTGCGCTCGACACTGGCACGCACATGCGCCGGCGAAAAATCGTGGCGCGACACGCCGGCCTCGAACTCCTCGCCGACCTTGGTGCAGATCACCCAGTGGTCCCGCACTCCGCGCAGCAAACGACCGAGGCGTGCCTCGCTCGCGCCGTAAGCGGGTGCGGTATCCAGCAGATTGATACCCAGATCCCGCGCCAGATCGAGCAGGGCGCGGGCGGCGCGGTCGTCGGGAATGGCGAAGCCTTGGGGATACTTCACGCCCTGGTCGCGGCCGAGCTTGACGGTGCCGAGCCCGAGCACAGCGACCTCGATGCCGGTGCGCCCGAGCCGGCGCCGGGGTAACTCCAGCTCAGGCGCCAAAGGCCGTCTCCCAGGGCGTAGAGGCCAGGGGCGGGCGCGACAGCGGCAGCAGCGGCACGGGGGCGCCGGATGGCGCGATCCCGCGCTGTGCCAACCGTTCCGCCACGCGGTCGGTGAGGTGCGGGCACAGCGTGAGCTTGGTGGGCCAGGCGACCAGCGCATTGGCACCATTGCCGGCCCAGTCGGCGAATGCCTGATCGGGGCGCAGCAGGCGCGGTTGACGGGGTTCGGCGCGCTCCACCGCCAGGGTCGCCCAGCGCGCCAGCCCCAGGTCGACCCAGGGCAGCAATGCCGCCAGTTCCTGCCGGGCCAGCGCGATCAGCGCATCCGGTTCCATCCCGACACCCTGCTCGGCAAGCGTTCCGCCCAGATACCAGACCTGCTCGCCGCCACCGGCGGGATGACTGGAAATGGTCAGGCGCGGGGTGGTCTCGCGCCCCAGGCAATGGCCGTGCAGGGCATGGGGATAGCGGTGGCGGACCATCACCTGATGCAGCGGCCGCCGCTGCATGGCCGGGGCGGCGGCGCCGATCGCAGCCAGCAATCCGGCATTGCCCGCACCGGCCGCAAACACGAAAGCCGCAGGCGCCAGGCGCTGCGTGCCGGCCGCGGTCTCCAGATCGAGAACCAGGCGCCCGGCAGCGGTGCAATCCCAGGCAGTCGCCGTCCCCGCCAGGGAAAAAATGGCGTCCGGGCAGTTATCGGCGAGCGCCACCACCAGGCTCGGCACATCCAGTACCAGATCCACCAGGCGGTACAGGGATCCGGAGAAACCCGGCGCGGCAAAGATCGGCGGCCGCTCGCCCGCTGCCACGGGGTCCACCCGACCGCGCACCGTCTTGCTGGCGAGGAACGCCGTCATGCGCCCGGCGACAGCCCCGGTGGACCAGAGGTAGAAGTGATCGCTCAGCAGCCGGGCGCGGCGCAGATCCACCGCGCCGGCGCCGCGCAGACAGCGGCGCCAGTGGTCGGGCATCTCGGCGATGGCTTCCGACGCACCCGACAGTGCCCCCGCCAGGCTGTATTTGATGCCGCCATGGATCATGCCCTGACTCGCCATCGTCTGCCCCGCGCCGAGTGCGGCGGCTTCCAGCAACAGCGCGCTGTAACCCCGATTGCGCAGATCGTTGAGCAGCCAGAGTCCGGCGATGCCGCCGCCGACAATGACGATATCGACGTTGGCAACCGGAGGCGCGGACATGGCAACAGAGATCGCAAAAACGGTGGCGGGAAGTATAGCGGCCTTATTCGAGGCAGCGCCGCCGGCATGCACCGTCCCGGGGTTCCCGCTATGCTGGCCGCCGGAGGAACCGTGCTCGCCCGCCTGCTCTATTCCCTGTTGCTGTATCTGCTGCTGCCCGCGGTGCTGCTGCGCCTGTGCTGGCGCGCCCGCCGCGCACCCGACTACGCGCGCCGCTGGGGCGAACGGTTCGGCTGGGTTGCGCCACTGTCCGGACCCGTGATCTGGGTACACGCGGTATCGGTGGGCGAAACCCTCGCCGCCGCGCCGCTGATCCGCCACTTGCTGGCGCGCCACCCGCGCGCCACCCTGCTGGTGACCACCACCACGCCGACCGGCTCGGCGCAGGTGCGCGCGCTGTTCGGCACCAGCGTCGCGCACTGTTACGCACCCTACGATTTCCCCGATGCCGTAGCGCGGTTTCTGCGCCGCGTCCGGCCCACACTGCTGGTGGTGATGGAAACCGAGCTCTGGCCGAACCTGCTGCGCGCCTGCGTGGCGCGCGGGATTCCGGTGGTGCTCGCCAATGCGCGGCTCTCGGCGCGTTCCGCGCGGGGCTACCGCAGGGTGCGCTGGCTGACGGCACGCATGCTGCGCGCGCTCACGGCGGTCGCCGCGCAGACCCCGCCCGATGGCGAGCGGTTCCTGGCACTGGGGCTGGCGCCGGCAAAATTGCAGATCACCGGCAACCTCAAATTCGACCTCGAACTGACCCCGGCGCTGCGCGCCCAGGCGGCGGCACTGCAGCGGTCCTGGGCCGGGCCGCGGAACCGCCCGGTGTGGCTCGCCGCCAGCACCCACGCAGGCGAGGACGCGTTGGTGCTGGCGGCTCATGCCGGGATCCTGCGCGCCCTGCCCGAGGCTCTGCTGGTGCTGGTGCCGCGCCATCCGGAACGCTTCGCAACGGTTGCCGCGGCCAGTCGCCGCGCGGGATTCAGGACGATGCAACGCTCGGATACCCGCATCAGCCCAGACGATCCCATCCCCGCCGACCGGCAGGTACTGCTCGGCGACACCATGGGGGAGCTGCCCGTGTTCTGCGGCGCGGCGGATGTGGTTTTCGTCGGGGGAAGCCTGGTGCCGGTGGGCGGCCACAACCTGATCGAGCCCGCCGCCTGGGGACGCCCGGTGCTGGCGGGACCACATCTGTTCAATTTCGCGGAGGCTGCGGCGCTGCTGGAGGCGGAAGGCGCGCTCAGGATCTGCGGCGATGGCGCAGCGCTCGCGTCCGCGGTGATCGAATTACTGACGGAACCGGACTATCGCGAGCAAGTCGGGGCCAGGGCGCGCGCCGTAGCCGAAGCCAACCGCGGTGCCCTGGCCAGACTGACGCTGGTTATCGAACCGCTTTGCCCACCGTGATGCCGACATCGAGCCAGCGATTGAGTTGCTCGACATCGCCGGGGCTCAGTTGTCCGGCCACTTCCTTCAGCCGCAGCATGCTGTTGATGTAGTCGAAGCGCGCATTGGCGTAATCGCGTTGCGCCTGGTAGAGGGTACGTTGCGAAATCAACACATCGACAATATTGCGCGTACCGACTTCGTACCCCGCCTGAGTGGCGTCGAGCGCGCTCTGCGCTGACGTGATGGCCTGGGCGCGGGCGCTGATGCGCGCCGCATCCGTCAACACCTGGAGGTGTTGGGAGCGCGCGCGCTGCGTGGTGGTGCGCTGCGCCAACACATAATTTTCCTGGCTTCGGATACTTTCCTGGTAAGCCTGCCGCTGCCGGGAGGTCGTTGCGCCGCCGGAATAGAGCGGAGCATTCAGGTGCAGGCCCAGCACCGTCGACTCCAGGTCGGTGGAAAACGGCTGGCTCACCGCCGCATCCAGGGTGCCCTGCTGGTTGAGCAGACCACCGTCGCGGTGCAGTGTGCCGTCGTTCAGATTCTTCTGATAATCGAGCGAGGCCGTCACTTTCGGCAGGTGCTCGGCTTTCGCCGCGGTCGCGGCCTTGCCCGCCGCTTCGACGTCGAACCGCGCTACACGCAACGCGAAATTGTTGGCCTGGGCAAATTGCACCCAGGACTCGCGGTCGATCGGTTCGGGTTTGAGTACCGGGAAATCCCGGGTCAGCCCGGCGAGTTGGTCATGGGATTTTCCGGTCAAGACTTCCAGCGCCTCAAAGGCAATATCGAGCGCACTCTTGGCTTCCAGCGTGTTCACGGTCGCACTGTCGTAGGCCGCCTGAGCTTCATGCACATCGGTAATCGGCAGCAGTCCCACGTCGAAGCGCTCTTTGGTTTGCTCCAGCTGGCGACCGATCGCGCGCTCTTCGGCTTCGGCGGAGGTCAGATTTTCGTTGGCGCGCAACACCCCGAAGTAGGCATCGGTGACATTGAGCACAATGTTTTGCTGGTCGGCGGAAAACTGGGCGGCGGCCCGCTGATCGAGGTCCTTGCCACGCTGGAAGTTGAACCACGCGGGCAGATCGAACACCGGCTGACTCAGGGACAGGCGATAGGTTTCCGTCGCGTCGTGATAATCGCCGATCGACTGGGCCAGAAAGTCGGCACCGAGCACGCGGGAGTTGTGCTGGATCCCCTGCCCCTCCTGAACACCCACCGAGCCGGTGATGCTCGGCAGCAGCGCGGCCCGCGCCTGCGGCAGGGCTTCCCGGCCGATCTTGTAGGTGGCTTCGGCAGCTTTAAGCTGGGGCGCGTTGCTCATGGCCAGGTCATAGATCTCGAGCAGGGTTTCGGCCTGGAGCTGGGCGCTGAACAACACCACCGCGAATGACAGGCATGCCACCCGCGCGCTATTTTTCCGCATGATTCTTTTCCTGTGGGACTTGCAATGCGCCGGAGTCTACCAGATATGAAATTTACGGCGTGATACCCTTGGCCGCGGCGCGACCCTACGCAAGAGCATGCGCGCGACAGGCCTGAACTGGAGTCCGATGAGCAAACTCAGCCAAGCGATCCCGACGCCACGCGCTGCCGAGGATGTCGAGATACTGGACCGCACAACCCGTTACCAGGGCTTCTTCACACTGGATACCCTGAGGTTGCGCCACCGCCTGTTTTGCGGGGGCTGGAGCCAGCCGATGACGCGGGAACTGTTTGTCCGGGGCGCCGCAGTGGGCGTGCTGCTCTACGATCCGGACCACCAACTGGTGGGCCTGGTGGAACAGTTTCGCGTCGGCGCCCTGGCCGAGCCCGGCGGCCCCTGGGTACTGGAAGTGGTTGCCGGCATGATGAAACCGGACGAGGACGCTGCGGCGGTGGCGCGGCGCGAAACACAGGAGGAGGCGGGCATCGACCAACTCCGGCTGGAACCCATCTGCCGCTACCTGACCAGCCCGGGCGGTACCGATGAGGTCCTCACGCTGTTTTGCGGGATCACCGATCTGCGCGGCCGCGCAGGTTGTTTCGGTCTCGCCCACGAACACGAAGACATCCGTCTCCATGTGCTATCCGAGGCGGACGTATTGGCAGGTCTGGCGGCCGGCGCCTACAACAACGCCGCCACCATTGTCTGCCTGCAATGGCTGGCGCTGAACCGCGACCGGCTTCACGGTTTGACCACACACGGGCGGCGCGATCCGTAACCAGTCCACAGGACCACCAGCGAGGAATTGAGGGAGTGAGACGAACGCGCTACAAGGTCAACCTGAAAGGCTTCATGGCCGATTGCGAAGCCAACTACTGTCGGCTCGCGAAACTGTTTCCGGACATGGCGGCGCAGGATGAACGCCGTCTCGGCATCAGCGGCCGCCATCAGCTGGAGGTGGTGTTTGCCGTGCGCGAACGCAGCGCCCACACGACGGTGCTCACGCTGCGCCAGCAGGAACCCGGGCGGTCCTGGTGGCTGAACCTGCCCCTGCTGGTGGTGCGCATCTATCACGATGCGCTGCTCGCCGAAGTGGTCGCCTGCGAAGGCGAGCGCAACATTTGGCCGCGCCAGAGCTATCCGAACCGGAGGATGCTGCAACCCGATGAGAAAGCCCAGTGGAACCGCTTCCTCGGCGAATGGCTGGGCGCCTGCCTGGCATTGGGTTTCGTCGCCGCCGATTGCCCCGTGCCCTGACGCGCGGCGGCGTCCGTGGAGCGCGTGAGCCATGGACGCCGATATCCAGCACCTGATCCAGATCACCGATCCCCATATCGGCCCCCGCCGCGATTACCGGCTGGCGGGCGTGGAGACGCTGGAGACCCTGCGCCTGGTCCTGGCGGAAATCGGCGGACTGGCGGTACCGCCGGACCTCATCTGCGTCACCGGCGATATCGCGGCGGAGGGCGCTACCGAAGCCTACCGGCTGTTCACCCAGCAGATGCAGTTTCTGGAACTGCCCTACCAGTGGCTGCCGGGCAATCACGACGATGCCCACGTTATCCAGGAAGGCTTCACGGCCACCCCCTACTGGCCACTGCTGGAGCTCGGCGACTGGCGCGTAATTTCCCTCAACACCGCCCAACCGGACCGAGTAGAGGGACATCTCGCCGATGACGAGCTGGCGTTTCTGACCCACTGCCTGGCACAGGACCCGCTATCCCCGACGCTGCTGTTCATGCATCACCCGCCGGTCCCGGTGGGCTGCGCCTGGCTGGATGCCCAGCGCATCGACAATGCGGAGCGTCTGGAAGCGATTCTTTGCCAACACACCAATGTGCGCGGAATTTTCACCGGCCACGTGCATCAGGAATTCCACGCCCACTGGGCCGGCACCGAGGTCCATACGACGCCTTCCACCTGTTTTCAGTTTCGCGCGGCCAGTCGCGATTTCGCCCTCTGCGATCAGCCACCCGGCTACCGCCGGATCGCTCTGTATGCGGACGGCACCCTCAGCACCGAGGTGGTGTTTCTGTCTCCGGGTGTCACGCGCGTGGACAAGCAGCTCGCCAGCTATTAGCCGGTTGTTGAAAAACGTCGCGCGGCGGCCAGCTGCACGGCGCAGGGCGCGCAGCGACCGAGACCCATCCGATCAATAGGCGACGGAGCAAGCACCGCGCAACAGAAACAGATGGCTGTCGCAGCAGTTTTTCAACAAACGGTCAGCGCACTCCAGAACAACCCAGGCCCACCAAAACCCGCCGCGTTTCGAAAGGCATTTTTCCGCACCCCGCCAGACCCTATAATTCCCGCAGTTTCCGCTACCGGGCGCCCATGGCCACCCTGCTGTACATCCATGGTTTCAATAGTTCTCCCCAGTCCCACAAGGCGGCAGCGACACGCGCCTGGCTCGCCGCGCGACACCCCGAGATCGCGTTTCGCTGCCCCTTCCTGAGCCCCTTCCCGGACCAGGCGATGGCCCAGTTGCAGCACGAGATCGCCGCGCTGCCCGGCCCGCTCTATCTGGCCGGCAGTTCGATGGGCGGCTTTTACGCCACCTGGCTCGCCGTGCGGCACGGTGCGCGCGCGGTGCTGATCAACCCGGCGGTGCGGCCCTGGCTCGGGCGCGATTACCTGCTCGGTCCCCAGGCCAACCACCACACCGGGGAGATTGCGGTCATGGAGCCGCGACACCTGGAACAACTGCGCGCCTGGGAAGTCGAGACGCTGCCCCGCCCGCAGGATTTCCTGGTACTGCTCCAGACCGGCGACGAGGTGCTGGACTACCGTCTCGCTGCCGAGAAGTACCACGCCTGCCGACTGGTGATCGAATCCGGCGGCGACCACGGCTTTCAGGATTTCGAACGCCATTTGCCGGCCATCATCGACTTTTTCCGGGCTCCCGCCCCATGAGCAGTTACGACGCCAGAGACATCGAAGTCCTCACCGGTCTCGACCCAGTGCGCCGGCGCCCCGGCATGTACACCGACACCAGCCGTCCCAATCACCTGGTGCAGGAGGTGGTGGACAACAGCGTCGACGAGGCGCTCGCCGGCCATGCCACCCGCATCGCGGTGACGGTGCACACCGACGGCTCGGTCGCGGTCGCCGACGACGGCCGCGGCATGCCGGTGGACATCCACCCCGAGCAGGGCCGCCCTGGGGTCGAGGTGATCCTCTCCACGCTGCACGCCGGCGGCAAGTTCTCCAACAAGAACTACCAGTTCTCCGGCGGTCTGCACGGGGTCGGGGTATCGGTGGTGAACGCGCTGTCCGAGCGCCTCGAAGTCACCGTCAAGCGCGATGGCCAGCTCCATCACATGGTCTTTGCCGGCGGCGACAAGGTCAGCGACCTCGCCGTCGTCGGCACCTGCGCCAAGCGCGAGACCGGCACCAGCCTGCGGTTCTGGCCCGATGCCAAGTATTTCGATTCGCCGCGCCTGGCGCTGCCGCGCCTAAAGTACCTGCTGCGCGCCAAGGCGGTGCTGTGCGCCGGCCTGACCGTCGAGTTCACCGATGAGGCGAGCGGCGAGCGCGAATCCTGGTGCTACCGCGCGGGGCTCGGCGACTACCTGCTGGTGACCACCGGGCCCTGGGCGCCGTTGCCGGCGCAGCCCTTCACCGGCAGCTTTGCCGCCGCCCACGAGGCCGTCGACTGGGCGGTGCAGTGGCTGCCGGAAGGCGGCGACCTGCTGCAGGAAAGCTACGTCAATCTGATCCCCACCACCCAGGGCGGCACCCACGTCAACGGCTTTCGCACCGGGTTGCTGGAAGCCCTGCGCGAGTTCTGCGAATTCCGCAGCCTGCTGCCCCGCGGCCTGCGCCTCGCGCCCGAAGACATCTGGGACCGCGCCTGCTATGTGCTCTCCGCCAAGCTCGGCGAGCCCCAGTTTTCCGGCCAGACCAAGGAGCGCCTGTCATCGCGGGAGGCGGCACCCTTCATCAGCGGAGTGGTCAAGGACGCCTTCAGCCTGTGGCTGAACCAGCACACGGCGGAAGCGGAAAAACTTGCGGAACTCTGTATCGCCAGCGCCCAGGCGCGACTGAAGTCCGCCAAGCAGGTGGCCCGCAAGCGGATCACGGCAGGGCCCGCGCTGCCCGGCAAGCTCGCCGACTGCACTTCGGGCGATCCGGCGCAGTCCGAGATCTTTCTGGTGGAAGGTGACTCCGCCGGCGGTTCCGCCAAGCAGGCGCGCAGCCGCGAGTTCCAGGCGGTGATGCCGCTGCGCGGCAAGATCCTCAATACCTGGGAAGTCGAGAGCGCCGAGATTCTCGCCTCCCAGGAAGTGCACGATATCGCGGTGGCGCTCGGCATCGAGCCGGGCAGCAGCGATCTCGCCGCGCTGCGCTACCACAAGGTGTGCATCCTCGCCGACGCCGATTCCGACGGCGCCCATATCGCCACCCTGCTGTGCGCACTCTTCGTGCGCCACTTCCGGCCGCTGGTGACCGCGGGCCATGTGTTCGTGGCGACGCCGCCGCTGTTTCGCATCGACCTGGGCAACGACACCTGGTACGCGCTGGACGACGACGAGCGCCGCGGCATCCTCGACCGCCTGGAAGCCGAAAAGCGCCGCGGCAAGGTGCAGATCACCCGCTTCAAGGGCCTGGGCGAGATGAACCCGCTGCAACTGCGCGAGACCACCATGGCGCGCGATACCCGACGTCTGGTGCAACTCACGGTCACGTCCGGCGACGACACCAACGAACTGCTCGACATGCTGCTCGCCAAAAAACGCGCCGGCGACCGCAAGAACTGGCTGGAAGAAAAAGGCGATCTGGCCGAAGTCATCTGATCATCCGGGCGCGGCGCTGCCGCGCCCCAGCGAGGCAAGCCATGTCCGACCCGACCTCCATCGAGCCCGCCGCTTTCGATCCCAATTTCGAGTCGCGGCCGCTGCGCCAGTTCGCCGAGAAGGCGTACCTCGACTACTCGATGTATGTGATCCTCGACCGCGCCCTGCCCAGCGTCTGCGACGGCCTCAAGCCCGTGCAACGGCGCATCGTCTACGCCATGAGCGAACTCGGTCTGGCCGCCACCGCCAAGTTCAAGAAATCCGCCCGCACCGTGGGCGACGTGATCGGCAAGTTTCACCCCCACGGCGACAGCGCCGCCTACGAAGCCATGGTGCTGATGGCGCAGCCGTTCTCCTACCGCTATCCGCTGGTCGAAGGCCAGGGCAACTGGGGCTCGCCGGACGATCCCAAATCCTTTGCCGCCATGCGCTACACCGAGTCGCGGCTGTCGGCCTTCGCCGACCTGCTGCTCGCCGAACTGGGCCAGGGCACAGTGGACTGGCAGCCCAACTTCGACGGCACCCTCGAAGAGCCGACGGTGCTGCCAGCGAAGGTGCCCAACATCCTGTTGAACGGCGGCAGCGGCATCGCGGTGGGCATGGCCACCGACATCCCGCCCCACAACCTGCGCGAAGTGGCCGCCGCCTGCATCCGTCTGCTGGAACAGCCCGACGCCGGCGTCGCCGAACTCTGCGAACACATCCAGGGCCCGGATTTTCCCACCGCTGCCGAAATCATCTCGCCGCGCGCGGACATCCTTGCCATCTACCAGACCGGGCGCGGCTCGGTGCGCGCGCGCGCCGTCTGGCATGTCGAGGACGGCGAGATCCTGGTCACTGCCTTGCCCTACCAGAGCTCGCCCGCGCGCATCCTCGAACAGATCGCGGCGCAGATGCAGGCGCGCAAGCTGCCCATGGTGGCGGATCTGCGCGACGAATCGGATCACGAAAACCCCACCCGGCTGGTAATCGTGCCGCGTTCCAACCGCGTCGACACCGATGCGCTCATGAGCCATCTGTTTGCGAGCACCGATCTCCAGCGCAGCTACCGCGTCAATCTGAATCTGATCGGCCGCGATGGCCGGCCCGCGGTCAAACCCCTGCACCGGATTCTCGGCGAGTGGCTCGACTTCCGCCTCGCCACCGTGCGCCGGCGCCTCGAACACCGGCTCGAGAAAGTCGAAGCGCGACTGCATCTGCTCGCGGGCTACCTGATCGCCTACCTCAACATCGACGAAGTGATCGCCATCATCCGCACCGAAGAACAGCCGCGCGCGGAACTGATGCGTCGCTTCGGCCTCACCGAGATCCAGGCCGACGCCATCCTCGATCTGCGCCTGCGCCAGCTCGCCAAACTCGAAGAAATAAAAATCCGCACCGAACAGGATGAACTCGGCGCCGAACGCAAACAGTTGCAAGCCACGCTCGGCTCCGAGACTCTGATGAAAAAACTGATCCACGATGAACTGACGGAGATCGCGGAAAAATTCGGCGACCCGCGCCGGGCGCCGCTGGTCACGCGCCCCGAAGCCGCCGTGTTTCGCGAAGACGAACTGGTCAGCGCCGAATCGGTGACCGTGGTGCTGTCCCGCATGGGCTGGATCCGCGCCGCCAAGGGCCACGAAGTCGATGTGGAAAACCTGAGCTACAAATCCGGCGACGGCTTTCTCGCCGCCGCGCGGGGTCGCGCCAACCAGGCCGCGGTGCTGCTCGACACCAGCGGCCGCGCCTACTCGCTGCCCGCCCACAGCCTGCCCTCCGCCCGCGGCCAGGGCGAGCCCGCCACCGGCCGCCTGAACGCGCCCTCCGGCGCGCTGTTCTGCGGCCTCGCGATGGGCAGCGACGAGCAGCGGATCCTGCTCGCCACGGACGCGGGCTACGGCTTCGTCGCCAGACTCGGCGATCTGCAAACCAAGAACCGCGCGGGCAAACAGGTGCTGACCGTGCCCGAGCACAGCCAGGTGCTGCCACCGCTGCCGGTGACGCCATCCGACACCGCATTGGTCGCCGCCATCAGCAACGAAGGCCGCCTGCTCGTGTTCCCGCTCGCGGAACTGCCGGAACTCGCGCGCGGCAAGGGCAACCGCATCATCAACATTCCCGCCGCGCGCGCGCAGAGTCGCGAGGAGTTCATGGTCGCCGCGATGGTAGTCGACAGCCGTCAGGAGTTGGTGCTGCATGCCGGCAAGCGCCATATCGCCATCCCCTACCGCGACCTCGAACACTATCGCGGCGAACGCAGCCGCCGCGGCAACAAACTGCCGCGCGGTTTGCAGAAGGTGGAGCGGGCGGAAGTGCGGGACTGACATCCCGGGTTGGCACGATCAACCTGTGGTTCGGGTGGCGCGGCTCGATGCAGACGTTGGGACGCTTACGCCCTGCTTTGTCTTTATCTAAGTTTCTTGATAGCCTATCAGTAAACTTGTATAGACCGGGCATGAAGCCTCTTGAGTTTGTGGGCTCTACCCAAGACGACCTGAAGAATTTCCCTGCGGAAGCCCGCCGGGATGCGGGTTTTCAATTGAACTTCGTTCAGGTGGGACAGGAGCCCGCAGACTGGAAGCCCATGAAGACCCTGGGTTCTGGAGCCATGGAGATCCGAATACATCGGGAAGGTGAGTGACGGGTCATCTACGTTGCCAAGTTCCAGAAGGCGGTTTACGTGCTGCATGCCTTCGAAAAGAAGACGCTGCAAACCCCGCAGGCACTCATTGAGCTGTCCTAGGCGCGTTACAAAGAGATGGAAGCCCATGAAAAAGCAAAAAGAAAGCGGTAACGTTTTTCTTGATCTCGGCTTTGAGCCTGCAGAGGCGGCCGTTCTGCAAATGCGCGCACAGCTGATGGGTGATCTGCGTGCGTACATTGAGAAAGAGGAGCTCACCCAAGCTGAGGCTGCCAAGCGGCTTGGCATTGCCCAGTCACGAGTATCCGATCTTGTGCGTGGGAAATGGGAGAAATTCAGCCTTGAAATGCTGATCACTCTTGAGACCCGCCTGGGCCGCACGGTGCGTGTTGAGCTCGCAGCCTAGTTGAGCGTCGGGGGCTAACCATTCGTTCAAGGGGATGGCTGGGACTGGCGTTGGTTCGAGGTAGGCATCTACCGCGCCACCCCTTAACTCAAGCTTTAGCAGGCACAGGGTATGAAGCACCTTCCAGCAAATGTAGTCGCTTACACGAGAACTCCAGAGTTCACTGAGGACTCAGTTCCCGCAGGTTTGCTTCACGAACACAGCACCAAGGAATCGGTGTGGGGAAAAATTGTGGTACTTGAAGGTCGATTGCAATACACCATCAATGAACCTGTGAAAGAAGTAATTATTCTCGACGAACACACATATGGTGTGGTTGAGCCAAGGGTACTGCACGAAGTTATGCCGTTAGGTAAGGTAAGGTTTTATGTTGAGTTTCACAAATAA
>JBFXFL010000033.1:0-35585 GCA_050179115.1 Porticoccaceae bacterium
TTCACGCAGCTCACCCCGGTCATGGCGTTGAGTCGTTTCCAGGCGATCTCGCGCTGCTCGTGGAAGAGTCCGCCAGGGCACACCAGATCCTCGATGGTCTGACGCCCGCCGAGCGCGGTCTGGATGGCATACATGGCGGGGACGTTGGCACACAGCCGCATGGAGGCGAGCATTTCGATGCCCTGCAAATAGCTGCGCGCGCGGTGTTTGGCGCCGCTTGCGACCAGCCAGCCCGAGCGGAAGCCGGCCAGGCGATAGTTCTTCGACAGGCCGTTGAACGTAATGCACAGCACGTCCCGGGCGAGGGTCGCGAGCGGCACATGGACCGCACCGTCGTAGGTGATGCGATCGTAGATTTCGTCGGCGAAGACGATCAACTGGTGGCGGTGCGCGAGTGCAACCATGGCGCGCAGCAGCGTTTCGCTGTAGACCGCGCCGGTCGGATTGTTGGGGTTGATGACGACGATGCCGCGCGTCCGCGGGCTGATCTTGGCTTCGAGATCGGCCAGATCCGGCTGCCAGGCGTCGGCCTCGTTACAGTGGTAGTGCACCGGAATTCCCCCCGCGAGGGTCACGGCAGCGGTCCACAGCGGGTAGTCGGGTGCCGGCACCAGAATCTCATCGCCCGGATTGAGCAGCGCCTGCATCGCCATCACGATCAGTTCACTGACGCCGTTGCCGAGGATCACGTCGTCCACTTCAACATCGGGGACGCCCTGCAACTGGCAGCGCTGCATGACGGCCTTGCGGGCGGAGAAGATGCCTTTCGAGTGGCTGTAACCCTGTGCCGCCACCAGATTGCGGATCACATCCTGGATGATTTCGTCCGGCGCCTCGAAGCCGAACGCGGCCGGGTTGCCGATGTTCAGCTTGAGAATGCGGTGACCTTCTTCTTCCAGGCGGTTGGCGTGATCGAGCACCGGGCCGCGGATGTCGTAGCAGACGTTCTCCAGCTTGGCTGACTTGTGATAGTGCTGCATGGGAAATGGCTCGAAAGGCGCTTAAAAAGCGCATCATTGTAGCGTAAATTAGCCGCTGGCTTACTGCTGAGGCAAGCGTGGTCATGAGCGATTGGAAAGATAAGGACGACGCCTACTGGCGTGCCAAACTGACCCCCGAGCAATATGAAGTGTGTCGGCGCAAGGGCACCGAGCGGCCATTCACCGGGGAGTACTGCGATGAAAAGCGTGCCGGCACCTACGTCTGCGCGTGCTGCGGCACGGCGCTGTTCGATGCGGAGGCCAAGTACGATTCCGGCAGCGGCTGGCCGAGCTTTTTCCGCCCGGTCGACGCCGCCCATATCGAGGAGGACACCGATGTCACCCGCGGGATGGTACGCACCGAAATCCTGTGTGCCGAATGCGGCGGCCATCTGGGGCATGTATTCCCGGACGGTCCGCAGCCTACCGGACTGCGCTATTGCGTGAACTCGCTGGCGCTGAAACTGGAGCCGCGTGAGGACTGAATCTTGCGTTGCCTGGCATGGCGTCCGCGCTTGACACTCGCGACGGGCAGTCCCTAGAATGCGCGTCTTTCGCGAGCACACTGTCCCGTTCGTCTAGTGGCCTAGGACACCGCCCTTTCACGGCGGTAACAGGGGTTCGACTCCCCTACGGGACGCCAGCGAAACGATCAGGCGGGAATAGCTCAGTTGGTAGAGCGCAACCTTGCCAAGGTTGAGGTCGCCGGTTCGAGCCCGGTTTCCCGCTCCAACTGCGAAGGCCCAAAGCCCCCGGGGTTTTGGGCCTTTTCAGTTTTTGGCGCTCGGTTTTGCCCGCGAGGTATTTCCTGTTCGCGCAATGCGCCGGCACGGCTATCGCCAGCCGGGCTGCTACACTGCATCTTGAAACCCGAACCCAAACCCGCAACTGCGACCTCGATTCCCATGACCAGCGCGCTCTCCATTCGCTCCCTTCGCAAGGTGTATGACAACGGACTGGAAGCGCTCAAGGGGATCGACCTCGATGTCGCCGAGGGCGATTTTTTTGCCCTGCTGGGCCCGAACGGCGCCGGCAAGTCCACCGCGATTGGCATCATTTGCTCGCTGGTGCGCAAGACCAGCGGCACCATCAGCGTCTTCGGCACCGATATTGACCGCGATTTTTCCCAGGCCAAGCAATACCTGGGCGTGGTGCCCCAGGAGTTCAATTTCCAGCAGTTCGAGAAAGTGATCGACATCCTGATCACCCAGGCGGGCTACTACGGACTGCCGCGCAAGATCGCCGAACAGCGCAGCGAAAAATATCTGCGTCAGCTGGGCCTGTGGGACAAGCGCGACAGCCGGGCGCGGATGCTGTCCGGCGGCATGAAACGGCGCCTGATGATCGCGCGGGCACTGGTGCACGAGCCGCGGCTGTTGATTCTGGACGAACCCACAGCGGGTGTGGACATCGAGTTGCGTCGCGCCACCTGGCAGTTCCTGCGCGATATCAATGCGCGCGGTGTCACCATCATCCTCACTACGCACTATCTCGAGGAAGCCGAGAATCTGTGCAACCGCATCGCGATCATCGATCGCGGTAAAATCGTCGAGAACACCAGCACTCGGCAATTGCTCGCCAAGCTGAACACCGAAACCTTCGTGCTCGACACGCGCGAGCAGCTCGACGTTTTTCCTGACCTTCCCGGTTACCCGGGCCGCCTGGTGAACAGCCACAGTATCGAAATCGAGGTGGAAAAATCCCAGTCGCTGAATGAGCTTTTCGCCAGTCTGGCGGAGCACAATGTCCATGTGCTCAGCATGCGCAACAAGACCAATCGCCTGGAAGAACTGTTCGTATCCCTGGTCCAGGCGGGGGCAGACCGAGCCGGTGGCAACACCGATGGAGAGCGATCATGAAAGCGCGCCAGCAATGGGTGGCTTTCGCTACCATCCTGACCCGCGAGGTACGCCGCTTCATGCGTATCTGGCTACAGACGCTGTTGCCGCCGGCGATCACCATCGTGCTGTATTTCGTGATTTTCGGCACTTTGATCGGGCCGCGGATTGGCGTCATGGCTGGGCATACCTACATCGATTTCGTGGTGCCCGGGTTGATCATGATGTCGGTGATTACGAACTCCTACAGCAATGTCGTGTCGTCGTTTTACGGCAACAAGTTTCAGGGCAGCATCGAGGAAATCCTGGTATCCCCGGTGCCGAATTATGTGATCCTGCTGGGATTCGTGTTCGGCGGAGTCGCCCGGGGCATCGCCGTAGGCGCGATCGTGACGCTGTTGTCGCTGCTCTTCACCAGCCTGCAGCTGCATCACCTCGCGGTGATTCTCGGCATGGTGCTGCTGACGGCCATATTGTTTTCCATCGCCGGCCTCATCAACGCGATTTTCGCCGAATCGTTCGATGATATTTCCATCATCCCCACATTCGTATTGACGCCCCTGACTTATCTCGGCGGTGTGTTCTACTCCATCGACATGTTGCCGGAGTTCTGGCAGGCGGTGTCCCGGGCCAATCCGATCCTGTACATGGTGAATGCGTTTCGCTATGGCTTTCTGGGCACTTCCGATATCCCGGTGAGCGGCGCCTTTCTCATGGTGTCGGCGTTTATCGTCCTGAGCTATGTCTATGCGCTCCACCTGCTGGCCCATGGCCGGCGCTTGCGCCGCTAGCGTGCCATGACTGACCGACCGGACGAACCGTCCGCATCCCTGTTGGGGCGCGCCACCCCCTACCCGCGGCGGTACGATCCGGACCTGCTGCATCCGATAGCGCGGGCCACCGGCCGCGCGGCACTGCCCCCATCGGCGCTGCAAGCGTTGCAGGGTACCGATTTCTGGACCGCCTTTGAGCTTTCATGGCTGGGGCCGCGCGGAATGCCCCGGGTTGCGGTGGCGGAAATTGCGATCCCGTGCGCCTCGCCGAATATCGTCGAATCCAAGTCGCTCAAGCTGTATCTGAATTCACTGAACGATACCCGCTTCGCCGCACCGGATGCACTGGCCGCGCGGATGGAGGCCGACATTTCTGCCTGTTGTGGCGCGCCAGTGCAAGTGTCGTTGCACAGGCTCGCCGACTATGCACGGCTGGGAATCCAGCCGCCGGTGGGCGAATGTATCGATGCGATCGAGCTCGATGAGCCCGGCTTCGAGCCGGACGCGGCAAGCCTGCGCGCCGCTCCCGGGACGCGGGTCGTCGAGGTGCTCTACAGCGATCTGCTCAAGACCAATTGTCCGGTGACCGGGCAGCCCGACTGGGCAACCCTGGTCATAGATTACTGCGGCCCGCGCATCGACCGCGCCGGGCTGTTGGCGTACATCCTCTCCTTTCGCCACCACAGCGACTTTCATGAGCATTGTGTCGAGCGGATGTTCTGCGATCTCTGGTGCCAGCTACGGCCGGAGCGGCTCAGTCTGATGGCGCGTTATACCCGTCGTGGCGGTATCGATATCAATCCCTGGCGTACTTCCGCGCACTGCCCGCCACCGCGGGGACGACTTGCCCGTCAATGACCGCCGACGCGGGGATTTGTGAAGTGTTGGGTCCAGGACTTCAGGACGTGGGTGGCTGGCGAAACTTGCGCTGCACTTCGCGAAATGCGTCCTGGAGTGCACTTGCCACCTTGTTGTAGTCGTAGTTGTTGATGTGATCGAGATCCATGAATAGCGAGAAACCCTCGGTGCGATAATCCAGGCAGGATTGTTCTCGGCCGAGATTCTTGCGGTGATCGACAACCGAAAACACCTTGATCGGGTGTTTGAAGCCCTTGACCTCCATCTCGCCGCGATCACGGCACATGATCTGATCCCTAACGAATTGCCAGGTGGCGTGGGAAACGAGAATTTCCCCGGGTTCCGCCGCCGTTTCCAGTCGGCTCGCGAGATTTACCTCGGAACCCAGCAGCGTGTAGTGCAGCCGGCTTTCGGTGCCGAAATTCCCGACTGTGCAAAATCCGGTACTGATGCCCATGCGTACCTGCATCGGCCGCATCAGGCCCAGGTTACGCCAGTGCGCCTGCAGCTCGGCAACCTTTTTGCGCATGGCGATTGCCATGCTCACGCAGGCCAGGCAATCCTCCTTGGGGCCGCGGGGCTGCGGATCGCCAAAAAATACCATCACGGCGTCGCCGATGAATTTGTCGATGGTGCCGCCGTGTTCGAGTGCGATCTTCGACATCTGGGTCAGATAGTCGTTGATCACCTGGGTCAGCGCGGACTCGTCCATTTCGTCGGCAATCTCGCTGAAGCCGACGATGTCCGAGAAAAAAACCACGATGCGTTTGCGCTGCGACGACAGTTTCACCGCTTTGCCGGACTCGATTCCCTCCCGCAAGTTGGGCGAAACATATTTGGCAAGCTGGTAGTTGTGCAGTTTCAGACTGATTTGTTCGCGTTTGAGGGCTTCGATCCGGTTACGCAGTAACCGTGACTGTTGCAGTGTGCGATGGCCGTACAGAATCAGGAACAGGGCAAAAATTCCCGCCGGAACCACATGCAGTGGCGCTTCCAGCCGCAGTTGCAAGTCTGGCTGGAGCACCGCCACCGCTGCCGCTCCCACTGCAAAAGCAAGGTTGTCGCGGACCCATCCTCGCCCATCGCCACGCATGAAGGCGTAACACTGGAGCAAGGTCAGGAGAATGGTCAGCAGCAGCAGCGGGAACCGCAGTGACGCGACCAGCATGCCCAACAGCAACGCATCCACGTGGCCGAGGGTTGCGACGGTGGCAGCCGTGACCTGGTGCGCCCTGCGCCAGAGCAGCAGCTCGCTGATGGTGACGTAGAGCACCGCCGCCAGCGCGCCGCCGACCAGCAGGAGATCGGGATGCTGCCAGTTCGGTAGTCGAGTCAGCAATGTTGCGGCCGCGCCCAGCGCCAGAATGGCGCGGAATGGTGCAGTGCTTGGCGGGGCTGGTGGGAGAGTGTCCGAAGCTTCCGGTATCATGGGACAGGATCGGTGCGTGCGTAGCCGGGATTGTATCCCACTGCGTGCAGGTTTCTGCCAAACCGCCGTACTATTGGCTCGGGTCCGATGGCTTGACGCAAATCATGGCGGCTTGGCCACCGGTGGTCAGAATGCGGTTCGGAATGAATGCAGGCGAGTGACGCAATGGCTGGCGAATTCGGTTATGCACAGGGCGTGGTGGATGCTGCCTTCGCCACGGCGGATGAACGCCCGGACATGAGTCCCGATGCCATGGGTCGGGCCCTGATCCAGGTGGTGATCGCCCACTATCGACGCTACCGGACCAGTGGTGATGTCAGTAGTGAACTCATTTATCTGGCCGAGAGCCTTGATGACGACGAGCCAGTGATCACGCGGGGTTGCTAACGATCGGCATCTGAGCGAGGTTCGATTGCCTTGGGAGCGGTCATTGTGTAGAGTCTCGGCCCCTCTTTGGTGAGGTGTCCGAGCGGCTGAAGGAGCACGCCTGGAAAGTGTGTATACGGCAACGTATCGAGGGTTCGAATCCCTCCCTCACCGCCAAATCAACAAGCCCCCGTCAGGGGGTTTTTTGATTTGGGGAGCGATCGTCCCAGCTTCAGCGCCGGTGGCGCACAGTATCGGTTCGGACCCTGAATTCGCCGGTTTTGCGGTCGTTGAAGAAGTGCTCCAGCGTCTGCTTCACTGACGGAAATGCAATCTCGTCCCAGGGGATATCCTCTTCTCGAAACAATTCCACCGCCAGGGATTCTTCTCCGGGGGAATACTCGGGTGCAGCCAGCGTCGCGCGGAAAAAAATATACACCTGATTGATGTGAGGGATATCGACCATGGTGTAGAGCTGTGGATCGACGACGCGTGCGTTGGCTTCCTCCAGGCATTCCCGGAGCGCACCTTCCGCGGTTGTCTCGCCGTTTTCCATGAAGCCGGCGGGCAGCGTCCAGTAGCCGTGGCGCGGGGCGATGGCGCGCTTGCACAGCAGCACCCGGTCGCCGTACACAGGTACACAGCCGGTAATGATGCACGGGTTTTGGTAATGTACAGTCTCGCAGTCATCGCAGATGTGGCGGTGGCGGTCGTCCCCGGAGGGAACCCGCAGGCTCACTGCGCTGCCACAGGCGCTACAGAACTTCATGGTCGGCGGTCGTCGGAATTTGGCATCCCTGGGTTTGGCGACCTCCAGGCTGCGTGAAGATGCAGCCTGATGTTGGTCGCCCCGGTTCCGGCCGCCCCGGAAATTGAACGGTTGCGCGGGACCGGCGCGGCGAGTGCGGCATCCCCGGTGGCAACCAGCGGCACAGTTAACCTCCTGAGAGTCAGGTTCGAGAACTGCATGAAACATGAACCCGACGCGCCGATTCTAGCGCAGATTGCTGCGCGCCTGCGCGCCTACCCGCCGGCCCCGGTGCAGCCGCAGCCTGGACAGCGCGAAGCCGCGGTGCTGTTGGCGCTGACTCGGGCACGAGAACCCGAAGTCGTTTTCATCAAGCGCGCCGAACACCTCAACAGCCATCGCGGGCAGGTGGCGTTCCCGGGCGGCATGTGGGAAGCGAGCGATGCCAGTCTGCTCGATACCGCCTTGCGCGAGAGCGAGGAAGAAGTGGCGCTGCCCCGGGATCGGGTGGAAGTGATTGCCCGGCTGCCCAAGCGCGCCACCCGCACCGGCACCCCGGTGACGCCCTATCTCGGCGTGGTGCCCGCCGATGTCCCGTTGCGGCACGACCCGGCGGAGCTGGACGCGGTGTTTCGCGTGCCTCTCGGGTATCTGCTCCAGCAGCGCCATCTGGTGAGCGGCGAATTTGAACTGCTCGACGGCCGTTATGAAATGCCGTGCTATCACTACGGGGATTACCGCATCTGGGGTTTTACCCTGAACGTACTGATTCATTTTCTCAACACGGCGCTCGATGCCCGGCTCAGTTTTGCGTACCTGCACGACCGCTTGCCGCCTCATCTGCGTGCGCATCTGATCGAACTGGAGGAGGAGGACTTACCATGATCTACGCCTACAATGGTCACCGTCCCCGCGTTGGACGCGATGTATTTGTCGCGCCCAGCGCGGATGTCATTGGCATGGTGGTGCTTGGGGACGGCGCCAGCGTCTGGTTCAACACGGTGATCCGCGGCGATACCGATTTCATCCACATCGGCGCGGGCAGCAATGTCCAGGACAATGCAGTGCTGCATACCGATCCGGGCATCCAGCTGCACATCGGCGAAAACGTCACCATCGGTCACTGCGCCATGGTGCACGGCTGTACCATCGGCAACAACACCCTGATCGGCATCAACGCCGTCATCCTCAATCGCGCCCGCATCGGCAACAATTGCCTGATCGGCGCCAATGCGCTGGTTCCGGAGGGGATGGAAATTCCCGACCATTCGCTCGTGCTCGGCACGCCCGCCAGGGTGGTGCGGCAGCTCGACGAGCGGGCGATCGCAAGCCTCGCCGAGTCCGCGCGCACCTACCGGATCAAGGCGCTGGAATTTCGCAAGACCCTGACGCCGGTTGCGGATGAAGGCTGATGCCGGCGCCGCCAGGGTGCGCTCGCCCTGCGTGTCGATCTGCGCGCTGGGCGATGACGACATCTGCATCGGCTGTCACCGCAGTGCCCGCGAGATTGCGGACTGGGTGGTGTCGACGGACGAGGAGCGCCGCGCCGTGCTGACGCGGGCCGCCGGCCGGGCACGGCGCAACAATCCGTTTGCATCCTGACGACGTTTGCAAAGCTGTCGCCGGCGGGTCGGCAAGCGGCGCCTGGCCGCTCAGCTCAGCAGCACTTCCAGCACAAACTTGGTGCCCCAGAACGCCAGCATCAGCGAGCAGAACCCGCCCAGCGTCCAGTAGGCCGCCACGCGCCCGCGCCAGCCGCGCCGAAAGTGGCCCCACAGCAGTACCGCGTAGACTGCCCAGGCCACCAGAGAGAACACCGTCTTGTGGGCGAGATGCTGGGCCAGGATGTTTTCCAGATAGATAAATCCGAGCACCAGACCCGCGCTCAGCAAGACGAAGCCCGCCACCAGGAAGCGGAAGAGCAGCCGTTCCATGGTCAGCAACGGGGGTAACGCGCGCAGCGGCCCGCCGGGCTGGTGGTTGTGAAGCCGGCGGTTTTGCCACACCAGGACCAGGGCCAGCAGCGCGGCGATCGTCATCAGACTGTAGGAGAGTACCGACAGCAGGATATGGGCGCCGAGCCCCGGGGGCACCGAGGTCAGTTCACGCACATGCTGATCGGTGACCGCCGCCAGGAGAAGCATCGCGACGGTCGGTGGAAACAGCAGCAGATACAGATTTTCCAGAGGGTCGCGGATCGAGCTCAGCACCACGATGGCGTTGATCAGCAGAAAGATCAGTGCCGAAAACGGGATCAGGCTGACATTCAGCTTGCCGGCTTCGAAGACCTGGTGCCAGCCCGCCAGTGCGTGGGCCGCGACGGCGATCCCCGCCAGCGCCAACAAGGGCAGCCTGGGGCTGACCCGCGCGCGCAAAAAATCCGTAAGACGCAGTGCAAACGCCAGGCTGTAGAAGAGTGCGGCCAGGGATGCGGTCAACCAGAGGGGCATTGGCAGGAGCGGTTTTTGAAAGACCCCAGAGTGTGGCATATCCGCCCCATGGCGCAAAGACGCCGCACCGGCGTTGAGGTCCCGGTGCACGACAGGCGGCTATAATGCAGGCCCCATTTCGTTCGGATGTCCGCAATGGCATTGTTTGAAAACCTCGGCGGCCGCCTCGGCGACAGCTTTCGCAAGATCGCCGGCAAGTCCCAACTCAGCGAAGACAATATTCGCGACACGCTGCGCGACGTGCGCATGGCGCTGCTGGAGGCCGATGTCGCGCTTGCGGTCGTCAAGGACTTCATCGACCGCGTGCGTTCGCGCGCCCTCGGCACCCAGGTCGGACGCGGGCTGAATCCCGGGCAGCAGTTCCTGAAGCTGGTGCAGGACGAGCTGGTGCACCTGATGGGCGACGCCAATACCGGGCTGAATCTCGCGGTGCGTCCGCCGGCGGTGATCCTGATGGCGGGGCTCCAGGGCGCCGGCAAGACCACCTCGGTGGCCAAGCTCGCGCGCTATCTCACCGAGCGGGAAAAGAAAAAGGTCATGGTGGTGAGTGTGGACGTCTACCGTCCGGCCGCGATCCAGCAACTCGCTACCCTGGCGGCGGAAGTCGGCGTGACCTGCCTCGCGAGTCGCGGCGACGAGACCCCGCTCGCCATTGCCGAGCGCGCCATGGGCGAGGCGCGGCGCGGTTTTGCCGATGTACTGATCGTCGACACCGCCGGCCGACTGCACATCGATACGGCACTGATGGAGGAAATCCGCGCGCTGAGCGTGGCGCTGGAACCTGCCGAAACCCTCTTCGTCATCGACGCCATGATCGGCCAGGATGCCGTCAACACCGCGCGCGCCTTCGACGCGGCATTGCCGCTGACCGGCGTGATCCTCACCAAGGTGGATGGCGATGCCCGTGGCGGCGCCGCGCTTTCGGTGCGTCACGTCACCGGCAAACCGATCAAGTTTCTCGGTGTGGGCGAGAAGACCGATGCCCTCGAACCCTTCCATCCCGACCGCATTGCCTCGCGCATCCTCGGCATGGGCGACGTGCTGTCCCTGATCGAAGAGGTCGAGCGCAAGGTCGATCGCGTCAAGGCCGAAAAACTGGCCCGCAAGGTCGAGAAGGGCACCAGGTTCGATCTCGAGGATCTGCGCGACCAGCTCCAGCAAATGCAGAACCTGGGCGGCATGGGCGGGCTGCTCGAAAAACTCCCCGGTATGGGGAACATGGCGCGTCTGGCGGAGCAGAGCAACATCGCGGCGCAGTTCAAGACCATGACCGTCATCATCGATTCCATGACGCGGGCCGAACGCGCCGACCCGGAGCTGCTCAACGGCTCGCGCAAGCGCCGCATCACCACCGGCTCGGGCACTTCCATTCAGGATCTGAACCGGCTGCTCAAGCAGTACAAGCAGATGGCCAAGACCATGAAAAAAATGAAAGGCAAGAACCTCGGCCGGATGCTCCGCGGCATGGAAGGCATGTTGTCGCAGGGGGGCGGTCCGGGAGGCTTGCCGCGCCGGTGAGCGGGTGGCCAGTCCGGGCCTGGATCGCCTGGATCAGCCTCAGCTCCGCACCTCGCCTATCTATCGGATAGGTAACGGTCGCTGTGCGCCTTGCATCTGGCCGCGTCGCGACGTATTTCATCAAGCTGTTGGGCATTCGCCGGTGGGGTGTCGTATCGGGAAAGGCCCCATTACACTCTGCCAACCCCTGCGACACGGAAACACCACTCATGGCCAGCGCATCGACCTACACACCGCCACAAGTCTGGGCCTGGAAGCGTGGCGGCAACGGCAACTGGAGCAAGATCAATCGACCGGTCGCCGGGGCCACGCACACCAAGGTCCTGCCCGTTGGCAAACATCCACTCCAGCTTTATTCGCTCGCGACGCCCAACGGGGTCAAGGTCACAGTGATGCTGGAAGAGCTCCTGGCGCTTGGCCGAACCGGTGCTGAATACGATGCCTGGCTCATCGATATCGGCGAAGGCGAGCAGTTTGGCAGCGGGTTTGTGGAGCTGAACCCGAATTCCAAGATTCCCGCGCTGCTGGATCGCGGCACCGATCCGCCTACCCGCGTCTTCGAATCCGGGGCTATCCTGCTCTACCTGGCGGAAAAATTCGATGCGTTCCTGCCCAGAGACTTATCCGCGCGTGCCGAATGTTTTTCGTGGCTGTTCTGGCAGATGGGCAGCGCGCCCTACCTCGGCGGCGGTTTCGGACACTTCTACGCCTATGCGCCCGAAAAGATCGAATACTGCATCGACCGCTACGCCATGGAGGTCAAGCGCCAGCTCGACGTGCTGGACCGGAATCTCTCGACGCGGCGTTATCTGTGCGGCGACGATTACAGCATCGCGGACATCGCGACCTATCCCTGGTACGGCAGCCTGGTCTTGCACGACCTTTACAAAGCGGCGGAATTCCTTGATGTCGCCTCCTATACCCATGTGGTGCGCTGGGCGTCCGAAATCGAGGCGCGGCCCGCGGTCCAACGCGGCCAGCGCGTCAACAAGAGCTGGGGGCCGGAAGCGGAGCGCGTACCCGAACGCCATGATGCGAGTGACCTCGACGGCGCCACCCAGGGCTGAGGGTGGCGAGTCTTGGGTTTATCCGCCAGGCACCCGGACATGGCGCAAGTCCTGCGCAAGAACCGGGTTACGGCGATGGCCGGCAGTGCCCGTGATTCCATCCGTCGAGCACATACCTGACCGTCACGGTGGTTCGATCGCACAGCTTCGGCTGGAGGGGAAACCTGCGCACTAGCCGCGCATGCCCACTTGCTCCCAGCCCGGGGACAGGCTCTGCTGCGCACTGGGGCGCTGATCCATGCGCTGAAACCAGGCGTTGATATTCTTCAGCTCGGGTGGAATCGGCTGGCCCACGCCCTTGGCGAAATCCAGGCAGCAATAGAGGGTGATGTCGGCAAGCCCGATGCTGTTACCGCCGACAAAGTCGCGCCCGCTCATCAGGCCGTCCAGCCACGCCAGCTGGTTTTTGCCTTTGGCTTTTAGGCCATCGGCCGCTTCCGGAATGCAGTACATGCGGTCCTTGAACAGTCCCAGCCCTTCGGCGTAGCGGAAACCGTTGTAGATGTTCTCGGTGATGTTGAGCTCGACGCGCCGCTGCCACATGCGGCCGATGGCGCGCTCCTTGGCATTGCTGCCGATCAAGGCCGGGCTCGGATGACACTCCTCCAGGTATTCGCAGATGGCCGCGGTCTCGGCGATCACCGTGCCGTCGTCCAGTTGCAGGGCCGGCATCTGGCCGCCGGGATTCTTATCGGTGTAGGGCGGCTTGCGGTTTTCCCCGGCCAGAAGGTCGAGTTCTTCGGTGGGCAGCTGGATGGCTTTCTCCGCCATGAACATGCGCACCAGGCGAGGATTGGGGCCAAAGGAGTTGATCAGCTTCATGACGGTCACCGGTCTCGTTGTTGGGTGGAGGATTAAAGCTGTCCAAGTGAGGAATGGGAAGGCCTTCGGGCGCCTTTCATCCATGGTCCCCGGCAGCAGGAATGAGTACCGGCGGGTCAGCTCGGTGGTGACGGTGGAACCGACCGCCAGCCCGAACTGGAACTTGGCGAATATCTCGGGCACCATCTCTCCACGAATCCAGACGGTGGGCTGAACAAAGCCAATACACCCGCTGCCGACAGTTCGCACTATAAACGTCAAAAAAACAGGGGAGCTAGCATGAAGGTCAATTCGGTATTAGGCCCAATCGCGGTTGAAGATCTGGGAACCACCTTGATTCATGAACACCTGGGAATCGGCTGGCCGGGCTGGGAGCTTGACCATGAAGATTTCGACCGCAAAAAGGAAGGCAAAAAGATCGTAGACAAGCTCAAGGAGATCAGGGACCTGGGAATTAAAAGCTTTGTCGATCCGTGCCCGATGGAGTTGGGCCGCGATCCCGAATTTTCTGCCGAAATGGCCGACAAATCCGGAATCCAGATCGTCATTGCCACGGGTTTATACAATGACGCACTGGGTATTCCGCAGCATTTCCGGCTGATGGACATCGACGGCATCGCCGACGTGTACACAAGAGAGATAAAGGAAGGAATCGGCAAAACCGGGATCAAGGCCGGCATCATCAAGACCGCCAGCGGCGGCATCCATGGCGTCACCCCGCCGGGCCAGGGGATCAAGGAGACCGAGATAAAATGTTTGCGGGCTGCGGCGCGTGCGAGCAAGGCAACCGGTGCGCCGATCCTGTGCCACAACGACGAGATGGATCCCTATGGCCGCGAAACGCTGGATATTTTCGAAGAAGAGAAGGTCGATTTTAACAAGGTGCTGATTGGCCACGCCTGTGGCGTCGGTGATATGCGTTATTACTTCGATATTCTCGAGCGCGGCGCGTGGCTGGGCTTTGACCGTTTTGGCATCGAATCCATTGCGTCGGACAAGCTGCGGCTGGCGTCGCTGCTCGGACTGCTCAGCGTCGGGTATGACCGCATCATGCTGTCCCATGACACCCTCCAATGCTGGCGTGGTCGCGATACCGGCGTGCTGGATAGTATGGTTGCCGCGTCGCCGAACTGGAACGTGGCGCATATCTCGCGCAATATTCTGCCGACGATGCGCAAGGCCGGTGTCACGCAAGAAACGATCGATACTCTGATGATCAAAAATCCGTGCAGCTATTTTGGCGCACCGCCAAAACGAAGAAGGCGTTGATCGAGCAATAAATACCATCGCGGCGCTGGTGGCACCGGCGCCGCGAATCTCGATATCCCGGGTAATCTCCTCACACCCCCCTGTAGCCAAACGTAAAGGTTCACGACCGCTGCAACAGCCGCTCTGATGAGCCCGAAGTGGACCCCGAAGCTTGGTGCTGCGCCCTATCGGGTTGTCGCCTTTTTTTCTGAAGCCCTTGCCGGGGATCATTGCGTCACATGGGAAAGTTCCGATGCTGTCAACGCGATGCCCCGTTGGCGCCACGATGGCGAATAAATCTGAGATGCCTCAAGACTGAGGGAGGGCATACCAAGGCGTCTTCCAGCTCTTTTCAAAGCGTGCCCAGCAAATCCTGCAGCGTTGCAGTAATGCGACCCAACTCTTCGCGGCTGATGATGTAGGGCGGCATCAGATACACCAGTTTTCCGAACGGCCGCAGCCAGACGCCGCGTTCCACCAGGTCCCGCTGCCACACCGCGACATCCACAGGTTGTTTCATTTCCACCACGCCGATAGCACCCAGCACCCGCACGTCGGCGACGCCGGCATGGGCGCGACAGGGTTCCAGTTCCGATCGCAACTGCGCTTCGATGGCGGCAATGCGCTCCTGCCATGGCGAGGCGAGCAGCAGTTCGATACTGGCACTGGCGACCGCGCAGGCGAGCGGATTGCCCATGAAAGTGGGGCCGTGCATGAAGACTCCAGCTTCACCGGCGCAGATCCCGGTGCTGATTTTTTCGCTGCACAGGGTCGCGGCAAGCGTCAGGTAGCCGCCGGTGAGAGCCTTGCCGAGGCACAGGATGTCGGGGCTGATGCCGGCCCACTCGCAGGCGAACAGTTTACCGGTGCGGCCGAAGCCGGTGGCGATTTCGTCGGCGATCAGCAGCACCTCGTGGCGATCGCACAGGTCTCGCACCCGACGCAGAAACTCGGGGGCATAAAAGCGCATGCCGCCGGCGCCCTGGACGATGGGTTCGAGGATGACGGCGGCGAGTTCGTGGGCGTGGGCGCTGATCTGATTTTCAAAGTCGGAGATGTACTGTTCTTCCCAGGTTGCAGAGAAGGTACAGCGGGGCGTCTCGGTAAACAGCTGGCGCGGCAGCGCGTCGGCGAACAGGTGGTGCATGCCGGTGACCGGATCGCACACCGCCATGGCGGCGAAGGTGTCGCCGTGGTAGCCGCCGCGCAGTGAAAGGAGCCGAGACTTGGCCGGCTGTCCCAGCGCCTGCCAGTATTGCAATGCCATCTTGATCGCCACTTCGACGCTGACCGAGCCGGAGTCGCACAAAAATACCTTGTCGAGACCCGGGGGGGTGAGCGCGACCAGCTGCCGGGCGAGGCGCGCCGCCGGTTCGTGGACGATGCCGCCGAACATCACATGGGCCATGTCGGCGATCTGGTTGGTGACGGCCGCATTGAGCACCGGATGGTTGTAGCCGTGGATGGCGCACCACCAGGACGCCATGCCGTCGATGAGCTGGCGGCCGTCGTCGAGTTCCAGGGTACAGCCGTGGGCGCGCCGGACCACATAGGTGGGCAGCGGTCGGGTGAGGGAGGCATAGGGATGCCAGATGTGCTCCCGGTCGATGGCGCGGATTTCGGAGGCGGGCAGCGATGTCATGGCGATTTGCGGCGGCGGGTCAGGTTTCGATTGTATGCCGGGGCAGGGTATGCCCGCATAAATCTTGGTTCAAAACCGCTATTGCTATATGCTCACGGGACAATTCCACAACGCCAGAGCCGCTGTGAAACCCCGACTGATCCTGCTGTTGACGCTGCTGTTGAGTCCATCATTGTTCGCCGCGCCCAGCGCGCAGTACTGGGCCGAATGGGATCGCAGCGACGAACTCAATCCCGCGACCATCGATCACAGTAGCTGGGATGCCTTGTTGCATGAGTATGTAGTGGTCAACCACAAGTCCGGCATCAACCGGTTTCGCTATGGCGAGGTGTCGCCGGCGGACAAGGCCCGTCTCGACAGCTATATCGAGGCGACCGCCGCCATCGATCCACGGACTTATTCCCGCCCCGAGCAGCTTGCCTACTGGATCAATCTCTACAATGCGCTGACCGTGAAGCTGGTGCTGGACCACTATCCGGTCGCCACGGTGAACAGCATCCAGGTGGCAGGCGCCGATGCGAGCGATGGCCCCTGGAGCGCGAAGCTGGTGAAGGTCGGGGGCACCGATCTATCCCTCGATGATATCGAGCACCGCATCCTGCGGCCGATCTGGAAGGATCACCGCGTCCTTTTCGGGCTGGCGTGCGCGGGTCTGGGCTGTCCGGATATTCAGCCCCAGGCCTGTACAGGACTCAACAGCCGTGAACTGCTCCGGAGCGCGGGTCGGGATTTCATCAATTCCGACCGCGGTGTCTCGATCGCCGGCGTCAAGGGTCCATTGCGGGCGTCGAGCATTTTCGAATGGTACCAAAGCGATTTTGCCGCGGATCACAAAGCGCTCTTGAAGCTGTTCGCGCACTATGCGGAAGACCGCAAGGCGCTCTATCTGCTGGGCTATACCGGCGATATCCAGTATCACCAGGACTGGACGCTGAACGCCCCTTGACGCTTTTCGCAGGGACTGCCTGCGGCGCGACTCGCCGCAACCTCGCGCGGGCCGCTAAAATGGCGGCCCCGTATCCCGGCTGACCTCCATGTCCGAGCTGCACGGTCGCGACCGTCTCGAATACAACAAGCTGCAAAAACGCCTGCGCCGCAACGTCGGCAATGCCATCGCGCGGTACGGCATGATAGAGGCCGGCGACAAGGTGATGGTGTGCCTGTCCGGGGGCAAGGACAGCTACGGGATGCTCGACATCCTGCTCAACCTGCAGCAGACCGCGCCGGTGGATTTCGAACTGGTGGCGGTCAACCTTGACCAGAAACAGCCCGGATTTCCCGAGCAGGTGCTGCCGGATTATCTGAGCGCTATCGGCGTGCCGTTTCACATCATCGAAAAAGACACCTACAGTATCGTCACCGAGTTGGTGCCGGACAACAAAACCTATTGCGGACTCTGTTCGCGGCTACGGCGCGGTACTCTATACGGGTTTGCCGAAGAGATCGGCGCCACCAAGATCGCGCTGGGTCACCACCGCGACGACATCATCGAGACGCTGTTTCTCAACATGTTCTACGGCGGCAAGCTCAAGGCGATGCCGCCCAAGCTGTTGTCCGACGACGGCCGCAACATGGTGATCCGTCCGCTCGCCTTCTGCCGCGAGGACGATCTCGCCCGCTACGCCGAATATCGGGAGTTCCCCATCATTCCCTGCAACCTGTGCGGCTCCCAGGACAATCTGCAACGGCAGGTCATCAAGGAGATGTTGCAGCAGTGGGAGCGCGCGCATCCGGGGCGGCTGGAGACGATCTTTTCGGCGATCTGCAATGTGGCGCCATCGCAACTGGCGGACCCGGCGCTGTTCGACTTTACCGGTCTGCAACTGCGCCGCGCGCCCGCGCAGCGGATTGCGGCGGTGAATCTGGGCTGAGTTGCGGACGGCCCTGCGGGTCGATCAGGCCGCGCGCGCCCTCGCCCTTGCCGTGGCGTCCCGGTAATGACTCACGAAATCCTCCGCGCTCCCGCTGGGTCGACTGTGAAAATGGCGATGCCAGTGGCGGGCGAGTCCCGCGATGTCCTCGGCATCGGGAAGTTCAGACCCGTGGCGCCGGTAGATCATCCAGGCGATGGCGGTTGCGTACTTGAGGTTGGTGGTCAGTTCGCCGTGGGGGTCGCGCAGGAAACAGTGCTGTCCCGCGAGGCCGCGCACCCGGCTGGCGAGTTCCGGATCGCAGACCAGGTATTTGTCCCAGACCGCGCGATGGGTCGCCGGCGCGATCCGGTAGATGCCGAGCCGCCGTCCCTCGCGCAGACGCGCGTTGCGCCCGGATTCCTGCAGAGCAGTCCCCAGCAGCAGATTTTCCGCCGCCGGCGACCAGTCCCCGAGCTGTTTCAGGGTGGCGCGGATGACGCGGCGCAGATCACAGGCTGAACACATCGGGTGATTCTCCCTGGAGTTCGTAGGGTAGGGAAAATGAAATTGTTCGTATTGTTAGCAGGTTAAGATAGATAACTCAACTATAACATTATATTTTGACTCCATCTTGTCGAGACGGTTGCCGGGCTGGGAGTCCTGCAATCAGGGATGGCAGCCATGGCGCAGGGTTGACCACCTGCCGGAATGGGCGCAGCAGCCGAAGCCCTGAGGAGCGTGCGGATGATCGACGTAATCGAGGGCGACATCACCACCCTGGCGGTGGATGCCGTGGTGAATGCCGCCAACAGCCGACTCGCGGGCGGTGGCGGGGTCGATGGCGCCATTCATCGCGCCGCGGGCCACGACGCCTTGCAGGCAGCCTGCCGCGCGCTGGGCGGCTGCCCCACGGGCGAGGTGCGGCTGACGCCGGGCTTCGCGCTGCCGGCGCGGGCCATCATTCACGCGGTGGGACCGGTCTGGCGGGGCGGCGACGCGAACGAAGACGAGCTCCTCGCGCGCTGTTATCGCAATGCCATGGCGCTTGCGGCCGCCGAACGGTTTCGGTCGCTCGCGTTTCCCGCCATCAGTTGCGGCGTGTACGGCTTTCCGCCCGAGCGCGCGGTGGCCATTGCGGTGCGCGAAGTACGCGCTGCCATGGCGCGCTCCACGAGCGTCGAGCGGGTGATCTTCTGCTGTTTCGACGCTGCGATGGCGGCGCGCTACCGGGCCGAACTGGCACGGAGCGGATCTACATCTCCGCCATGACTTCAATGCCGAGCAGGTCCAGTCCGGTGGCGAGGGTGCGCGCCGCCAGCTGACACAGCGCCAGGCGACTCGCCCGCAGCTCGGGCGTGATTTCGGGCTTCAGGATCGGGCACTGTTCGTAAAATCCGGTGAAGGTGCTGGCCAGCTCGTAGAGGTAGTTGCACAGCACATGAGGGTAGGCCTCGGCCGCCACCTGGTGCAGGACTTCGCCGAATCCCAGCAGGGCGAGGGCTAGGCGGCGCTCCGCTGCCGTGGTGATCGTTATGGCGCCGGGAATCGCGTCGGGGGCGATGTCTGCCGCGCGCCGGAAAATGCTCTGGATGCGCGTGTAGGCGTATTGCAGATAGGGCGCGGTGTTGCCGTCGAAGCTCAGCATGGCGTCCCAGTCGAACACATAGTCATGGGTGCGGGTCTTGGCCAGATCGGCGTACTTCACGGCGCCAATACCCACCTTGTGGGCAATCTCGGCATGGGTCGTTTCGGTCAGCGCAGGGTTCTTGGCCGCGACCAGGTGCGCGGCGCGCGCCACCGCCTCTTCCAACAGCTCCGCGAGCTTGACGGTACCGCCGGAGCGGGTTTTGAACGGGGTGCCATCCGGACCCAGCATGGTGCCGAAGGGATGGTGTTCGAGCGCGACCTCGGCGCCGACCAGGCCGGCCTTCCGCGCCAGGGTGAACACCTGTTTCATGTGCAGCGACTGGCGCGCGTCGATGAAGTAGAGAATCCGCTGCGCGCCGAGCGTCTGGCAGCGGTAGCGCAGCGCGGCGAGATCGGTGGTGGCGTACAGATAGCCGCCGTCCGATTTGCGCACGATCACCGGGCTCGGCCGGCCCTGCTTGTCGGCCAGCTCGGGCAGAAAAGCCACCAGCGCGCCCTCATCTTCCACCGCCAGACCCTTTTCGGTCAGCAGCGCGGCGATCTCCGCCAGATCGTCGTTGTAGGCGCTCTCGGGGCGGATATCGGCGTGGCGCAGCGTAACGTTGAGCTGGCGGTAGATCGCTTCGCTGTGGGCAATGGAAATGGCGATGAAGCGCTGCCAGAGCGTGTGGCAATACGCATCGCCCGCTTGCAGCCGCACCACGTAGTGCCGCGCCCGGGTGGCGAATTCGGCGTCGAGATCGAAGTGTGCCTTGGCGTTCTGGTAGAACTGTTCGAGATCGGCGAGCGCCAGATCCGGCGCCGCGCCGGTGCCCAGATGATCTTCCAGCTCCGCGATCAGCATGCCGAACTGGGTGCCCCAGTCGCCCATGTG
The DNA here is from genome assembly GCA_050179115.1 of Porticoccaceae bacterium. GTDB lineage: Bacteria > Pseudomonadota > Gammaproteobacteria > Pseudomonadales > Porticoccaceae > JAGPUQ01. The sequence goes on from JBFXFL010000033.1 coordinate 20,114, forward strand.
ATTGTGGCGGATGACCTCGTGGCCCAGGTATTCCAGCACCCGCACCACGGCATCACCGATGATGGTGCTGCGCAGATGGCCGACGTGCATCTCCTTGGCCAGATTGGGCGAGGAGTAATCCACCACGGTGCGCACGGGATGCGCGACCAAGGGGCAGAGACGGTGCGCGCCGTGCAGGTCGTCGAGGAGCCGGGCCAGGAAATCGTCCGCGAGGTGAATGTTGATGAAGCCGGGACCCGCGATCTCGACCCGGCTCGCGATGTCGGCGAGCTGCGCCTGGGCGACGATGCGTTCGGCGAGATCACGAGGTTTGGCTTTCATTACCCGCGCGGCGCCGAGCGCGAGATTCGCCTGAAAATCGCCGAACTCGGGGCGTGTACTGGGCGCCGCCAGATGGTCGGTGGGGGACACGGCGATGCCGCAGGAAGTCGCGGCATCGCGAAGGCGCCGGTCGAGCAGATTGCGGATGCTCATCGCAGGCTCATTGGGCCGGGGAGCAGGCATTCTAGTGGCGGGAGAGGGGATTGCAACCTGCCCGCCATGCCCGGGCGTATTGGGGATGGACTGTCTCCGCGTTGCTGTATGGGTTGCCGGCGTATAGCATCAGGTCTTCTGACAATAACGCTGACCACCTCGAGGTGCCCCGTGAACGACGCCATCCGACCCTTCCGCATTGCGGTTCCCGACGCCGTCCTCACCGATCTCAACGAGCGTCTCGCCCGCGCCCGCTGGCCTGAAAAGGAAGTCGTCGACGACTGGTCCCAGGGGATTCCGCTCGCTTATGTGCGGGAGGTTTGCGATTACTGGCGGACGAGTTACGACTGGCGCGCGCGCGAGGCGCGCCTCAACCGCTTCGATCATTTCATCACTGAACTCGACGGCGTCGATATTCATTTCATCCACCAGCGCTCGCCCCACCCCAATGCGCGGCCGCTGCTCATCACCCACGGCTGGCCGGGTTCCATCGTCGAATTCCACAAGGTGATCGAACCCCTGGTGGACCCGGTCGCCCACGGTGGCGATGCGGCCGATGCCTTCCACGTGGTGTGCCCCGCGCTGCCGGGCTACGGGTTTTCCGGCAAGCCGACCACCACCGGCTGGAATATCGAGAAAATCGCCCGCGAGTGGAACCGTCTGATGCTGCGGTTGGGTTATGACCGCTACCTGGCCCAGGGCGGCGACTGGGGTGCGGCGGTGACCACCGCGATCGGAATGCAGAACCTGGGCAACTGCCAGGCGATTCACCTCAACATGGTGATCGTCGAGCCCGATCCGGCTACTTTCGACAGCCTCACGCCTCTGGAACAAAGTGCGCTCGCCGGCATGCAGCACTACAAGGACTGGGATTCCGGCTATTCGAAAGAGCAGAGTACCCGCCCGCAGACGGTGGGTTACGGGCTGGTGGATTCCCCGGTGGGGCAGGCGGCCTGGATTCTCGAAAAATACTGGGCCTGGACCGACTGCGACGGCCATCCCGAGAATGTGCTGACCCGCGACGAGCTCCTCGACAACATCATGTTTTACTGGTGCACCGCGAGCGCCGCGTCATCGGCGCGGCTGTATTGGGAGAGCTTCAACAGCCTGTCGCGCGATCCGGTCGAGCTCGCCACGGGGTGCAGTATTTACCCCAAGGAAATTTTTCGCAGCTCGCGGCGCTGGGCCGAGCGCCGTTTCGGGAAGGTGATCCACTGGAACGAACTCGACCGCGGCGGGCACTTTGCGGCGTTCGAGCGGCCGGATGTTTTTATCAAAGAAGTTCGCGATTGTTTTCGGGGGCTGAAAGCGGGCTGAACACAACGACGAGATGAGCAGGCACTCCACAGCGAGCCCCCGGATTCTCCCGCATCTGGAAAGCCTGCTCTCGACTCGTGCGACTGCTACCCTGTGCATGCAGAAATACAGCCATCGGCCGGATGGCGGCAAACCTCTGTAACGACCCGTGGCGGAAGAGGTTGATCGATCAGCGCGACGCTGAGTTGCGCTCGATATCCGAGGTGCGCGTGTGAGTGAAGGTTCCAGACAACTGACCCTGCCCGGTGTGCTCGTCGCAACCGGCGCTGAGCGGGTGTTGCGCGACAGCAACCCCTGGTGGCGTGGCGAGCGGCTGTTTGGCGTGCCGCCGGTGCGGCGTTGGGCTTTCGCACCTACGTTGAAAGGACTTCGGAGCGGTCTGGCGCCGGTAACCGTGTTACGCGGGCCGCGCCAGGTGGGCAAGACCACATTGCTCAATCAGATTGTCGACACGCTGCTTGACGAGGGCATCGCGCCGCAACGCATCTTCCGGGTCCAGTTCGACGACATTCCGCAGTTGCAGCGGCTGAAAACACCGATCCTCGATCTTGCCGCTTGGTACGCCGATCGGGTACTCGAGCAATCCATCAACGCCTACGCGCATTCGCAGGGCGGTCCGGTGTATCTGTTGCTGGACGAGGTGCAAAACCTGCCGGACTGGGCCACGCAGGTAAAGCACTTGGTGGACTTGCAGCCGGTGCGCGCCATCGTCACCGGCAGCTCCGCGTTGCGTATCGAGGCCGGGCGCGACAGTCTGGCCGGCCGCCTGTCCACCATCGAAATGGGGCCGCTGCTGCTGCGCGAAATTGCGCAATTGCGCGGCATCGGAGAGCTCGAAGCGTACCTGTCTTTCAACGGCCTGGCGCCGTTGAAAGACAAGACGTTCTGGCAGGGGCTGCGCGCGTTCGGTGAAACGCATCGACGGTTACGCGACCAGAGTTTCGAAGTATTTTCCGAATTCGGCGCTTATCCGCTGGCCCATGCGCGCGCGGATGCAACCTGGAGCGAGGTTGCGGCGCAGTTGGTGGAAACAGTGGTGCGGCGCGCTATCCAGCACGACCTGCGGGTGGGCGAACGCGGTCGCCGCCGTGACGAGCCGTTGCTGGAGGAAGTATTTCGTCTGGCCTGCCGGTATGTCGGGCAATCGCCGAATCAGGCAATCTACCTCGACGAGGTGCGCCGCAGCCTGAACGCCAATATCGGTTGGCAGCGCATCCTGACCTATCTGCGCTTCCTGGACGCGACTTTGCTGGTGCGCCTGATCGAGCCGCTTGAGTTGCGCTTGAAGCGGCGCAAGGGCGCCGCGAAGCTGATCCTTTCCGATCACGCGCTACGCGCCGCCTGGTTGCAGGAGCAGGTACCGCTGAGTCCGTCTGCGCTACTTGCGGTACCGCACTTGAGCGACCTGGCCGGACGCATCGCGGAAAGTACCGCGGGGCAGTTGTTCAAATCCATCATCAACTTGGGCGTGCATCATTTCCCCGAACGCGGTAGTGAGCCGGAGGTGGATTTCGTGCTCACCGTCGGCGACCAGCGGATTCCGGTGGAGATCAAATACCGTCGGCGCATCGATCACGCGGACACGCGCGGTTTGCGCGCGTTTATCGAGAAATCGGTGTACAACGCCTCTTTTGGTGTTCTGGTGACGCTGGCGGACGAGCCGGGCAGCGATGATCCGCGCATCGTCTCGCTGCCGCTGTCCAGTTTGTTGTTAATGCGTTAACAGGCTCGAAAAACGGCGTGAGGCGCACGGCGCGCAGCGACCGAGACATATCCGGCGGATAGGCTGGGAAGCGATTATCACGCAACGAAGCAGATGGCTGCCGCAGCAGTTTTTCAGCAACCTGTTAAGTGTACATTCGCGGCGTAACCTCGACATATCGCCGTGCGATCCGCAACTGGTGAAGTTTGCCGTTCGGCGGCGAGAGCCCCGGCGGAGGCGTCATCCGCCGGGTTTTTTCGCGGTCGGTAGCTCACTTCTTGGCCGCTGCTTGTTTCGATAGTTCGGGGGTGTTGTCTTGCGTGGCCCCGGAGACGAGCGCCTGGCGCGTGCTCGCTTTCAGCAACTGCTCGGTGCTGTAGGCCGGCAGGCGGAAGTACTGGGTACGGTTGGACACTTTCAAAGTGTACTCATCCCCTTGCGGGGCCTTGCCCAGCCGGTATTCGACCGGCGCGCCGCCCTTGCGGGTGACCTGAAGGCTCAGAACCGGGTTGTTCAGGCCGTATTCGCTTTTTTCCTCGGTGCCCAGCAGCGCGCTGATACTGATATCCGCGAGTTTTTCTGCGAGGGTGTCGGCGGCGGCGGCGGAGTTGAGGCTTTCGCCGGCGGCCAGTCCGGTGGCCTGCCAGTGGGTCCGCGGCGCCGCGCCCTCGATCGTAGCGGCCTTGGTGTCAGTTGTGGCGCCGGCGGTCTGGTTTTCCGCGACGGCTGTGGCGTTGGCATCCGCCGTGGGCGCCGGGTCGGGCACGCGCTCCAGATGCAGACCTGCCACATCGATGGCAACGATCTCGTCGCGGGGCACTCGCAGCACGGCTTGGTCGATCCAGGCGTCGGTCTTGACCGGGAATTCGTGGGCCCCCAGCTCGACGGCGAAGATGGCCTCGCTGTTGGCGGCGCGCGCGTTGATCTGGCGCAGGCTGGGTGCTGTGCCCAGATAGAGGGTGCCGAGCGTCTGGTCGCCCGCGCTCAGGGTGATGCGGCGTTCGAAGTCGGCGTCGCTCACCCGAAAGCGCTGCTGTGCGCCCGGGGTAGTGGCCACGGGCGTGCCCCCGCGCAGTTCCCTGAGCCGCTTCAGCAGTTGTTCGATCTTGTCGCGGTCAGCGGGGAAGTCAGCCGCATCCGGCAGGTGCCAGTTGCCGTCCGTTTTGGTCAACGCCACTTTGGCGGCCTCCGGCCCCTCGATCACGAGGCGGTCAACTTTTTCCGCATCGAAACCGAGCAGCGGGGTTTCCGCGGCGGGGGTGGACAGCTGGGGCCCGGTGAAGCTGAGCCCCACGGCGAGCAGCAGCTGGACGCCCAGCACTGCTGCCAGCAGTCGAATGGTCTTTTCCATGCGTCAAATCTCCGCAAGCAGGTTCTGATAACGGCGGCGGTCGGCGGCGGCGACCCGGCGGCGCCAGCCCCAGACGGCGCCGAGGCCCAACAGGACCAGGCCGTAATTGAGGTATTCCCAGCGGCGCTGCTCGCCTTCCGCGAGCGGCGCCAGGGTGCGCGCCAGTTGGCTGCGCCCGCGCAAGGCGAGCAGGCTGCGGTCCTCCAGCGACCAGTCGATGGCGTTCTGGAGAAATTCCACCGGGCGTAGGTAAAGGGTGCCGAGTCCCTGGGAAGCGAGGTCGATCGCGGTGTCGGTGGCGAAACTGTTGCTGGCCACCAGCACCAGACGCGCCGATTCCGGTGAGCGGTCGATCACGCTCGTGACGGAACTCTTGTTGGCAGCGTCGGCGGCTGCGGCGTCGTCTTGTTTCCCGCCCTGCCCGTCTTCGGTTTCCGCGCCCTGGGCGAGCGGGGACTGCTTGCCCTGATAGAACGAATCGAAGCGGCCTTCGAGCGCCACTGCCAGCAGTGCCGCCGCGCGTTTGCCTTGCGGTTCGAAGCCGGTCGCCGGGAAGGCGCTGTAATCCGGAATCAGGTTCCGGTCGGGTGAGGCCCAGCTCTCGGGGGAGCTCTTGAGCAGTTCCGTCACCGTGCGACCCTGGTTTTTGGCCGCATCGACGGTGATTGGCGAGGCCCAGTTCAGGGTCAACTGGTCGAGTCCGGCGGTGATGGGACTGTCGCCATTGATGCCCGCACCCCGGATGTCCGGGAAATGGGGATAGGGCACCATGTGGATTTCCTGCACGGGGATACCGCCGATATAGCGCTCCACGGGCACCGGAAGCGAAGCACTCTGGGGGTCCAGCACCAGGGTGTCGGCGATGCTGATGCCCTGATGGGCGAGCCAGTCCGCCAGTCCCGACTGCTGCTGGCTGGCATTCAGGGTCTGCGCGAGCTGGATCTCGAAGGGCGACGTGGCGAGCACCACGCTGCCGCCGCGCATCAGGAACTGGTCGATGGCGAAGACCTGCTTGTCGTTCAGCTCCTCGGGCGAGAGCACCAGCAGCAGATCGGTTTCCTCGGGCACACGGCCGTCCTCCAGTCCGGTGACCTGGATCCGGGCGCTTTCTTCCAGTGTTCTGGTCAAGATGTTGTACTGCGCGCCGTCGCTGTCGCCATAGGCCGAGGTGGCGGGCTTGACCAGGGCGATGGTCTTGAGGAAGCCGGGCGCCAGCCGTTTGAAGGCAGCGTCTAGGGAGCGTTTCAGGGCATCCTTGTCGAGGGTTTCGGGCAGCGGCACCAGCACCGGATCGCCCGCGCCTTCGATCACCATCGAGAACCAGAACGGCGTGGGGTCCACCAGGCTGGCGATCTGGGGTCCCAGGCCGTAGCGCTCCCGGAGTTCCTTCGCCAGCTTGCCGCCGTCGGCATCCGGATCGGCAGCGGCGACGACGAGCTTGTCGCCGGCCTGTTTCCGGTAGTCCTCCAGCAAGGCATCGAGATCCTTGCGCAGCGTCGCAAGCGCCTCCGGCAGTTTGGCGTCCGGCGAGATATAACTCCGGAACGTCACCGGCCGCGTCAGGGCATCGAAGGGGTTGCCGCCCGAGCGATAGGCGGTCACCGCCTTGTGAATGGCGCGGGTGACGGCGTACTCGGGGTTTTTCAGCAATACGTCGAGGCCCCGGTCGCCGCCCTGGGCCTTCACTTCGATCAGATCCTGATAGCCCAGGGCCTGGTATTCGTCACCGTAACTCACCACCACATTGAAATAGGAGTTCACCACCGCGGCCTGGTAGCGGCTCGCGGTCTGGAACGGCACCGGCTTGACGCCGTAGCGGGCGGCGGCTTCATCCTCCAGCGCGCGATCGGTGTGAGGGTCGATGAATTCCACCCGCACGCGGCTGCCGCCGGCCACTGCGTATTCTTCCAGCAGATTCTTGATCTGCGGCACCAGGGGCGCGAGCAGGGGATGGGTCTTGGCGGAAAAGTAGCCGCGGATCAGCAGTGGTTCCCGCACCTGGGCGAGCTGCGCGCGGGTCGCCTCGGACAGCGAATAGAGCTTGCCGTGGGTGATGTCGGCGCGCGCCCAGCCGATGGGCGCCAGCCACAGGTTGGCCGCCACGAAGTTGGCCACCGCGAGTCCCGCGGCAAGGCCCCAGAGGCGGTGGCGGGCGCTGCGCGGATTGCCGGCCCAGCGCAGGCGTTCGAGGCCGAACAGGTTCAGGGTCAGGAATACGCCGACGATGGCGACGTAGTAATAGAGATCGCGCAAATCCAGCACGCCGCGGGTGATGGATTCGAAGCGGGTGCCGGTGCCGAGCAGGGCCAGCACGCCGCCGATGCGGTGGCCGAACAGATTGGTCAGGGTGCTCGATCCCACCAGGTAGAAGAGCCCGCACACCAGCGCGGTCAGGATCAGCGCCACGATGGGGTTGTCGGTGCGACCGCTCATGTAGAGACCGATGGCGACATAGGCCGCGGCCAGGAACAGGGTGGCGAGATAGCCGCCGAGCACCGGACCCCAGTCGAGCGGCCCCAGCAGCGCCACCGTAACCGGCAGCGGCAGGGTGAGCGCCAGGGCCAGCGTCACCAGCCCGAGCGTTGCGGCGAACTTGCCGAGCACCAGTTGCAGGGGCTGCACCGGCGCCGTGAGCAGACTTTCCAGCGTGCCCGCGCGGCGCTCCTCGGACCAGGATCGCATGGTCAGCGCCGCCACCAGGAAGATCAGCAGCAGCGGCAGCCACTCGAACAGCGGGCGCACATCGGCGATGTTGCGGGCAAAGAAAGTCTCCACCCAGAAAAACACGAACAGGGCTGCGGCGAGAAAGGCGCCGAGAAACAGGTAGGCGGCGGGCGTGGCGAAGAAGCCGCGGAACTCCTTGCGGGCGATGCGCAGAATCTCAGCCATGGGCCACCTCCGCGTTCACTTCGGCAAACAGGGTTTCCAGATCCCGCCGCTGGGGTTGCAGGGCGTAGAGCTTGATATCCGCACTGGCGAGCGCCGCGGCCACGTCGGGGGCGGCATCCAGCGGCGCATCGAGGCGATAGTGGAGCTGGCCACCGGTGGCGCTGGTTTCCGCCACGGATTTCACGCCGGGAACCTGGGTCAGGGTCGCGCGGGCATCGCCGCCCACGCTCACCAGCAGGCCCCCGGTCTGTTGCAGCGCGTCCAGGCGGGTATCCAGGGCGAGCCGGCCGGCGCGCAGGATCAGTACCCGTTCGCACACCGCCTGCACTTCCGACAGGATGTGGGTGGAGACGATCACGGTGGCGTGCTGGGCCATTTCGCCGATCAGCTCGCGCATGTGCAGGATCTGGGTCGGGTCGAGACCGTTGGTGGGTTCGTCGAGGATGATGATGTCCGGGTCGTGCAGCAGCGTCTGCGCCACGCCCACCCGCTGGCGGTAGCCGCGCGACAGGGTCTGGATCAGCGCCGTGGCCTTTTCCCTGAGCGCCGTGCGGCGGATCGCGGCGGCGACCGCCGCGCGCTGCTGCGCGTCCGGCACCCGGTGCAGGGCGGCCTGGTAGAACAGGTAATCGATGACCGTCATCTCGGGCCACAGCGGGCAGTTCTCCGGCAGATAGCCGATGCGCGCCTGAATCGCGCGCGTATCGGGGCCGACCGTCAGCGCGTCGACGCGGATGGTCCCCGCGGTAGGTTCGAGAAAGCCCGTCATCATCTTCATGATGGTGGTCTTGCCGGCACCGTTGTGGCCGAGCAGGCCCACCACCTCGCCGCGGCCGATGCGGAAACTCACGTCATCCACGGCCGTCAGATCGCCATAGCGGCGCGTCAGGTTGTTCACCTCGATCATTCTGTGTGCTCCATTCTGGAAAGCGGTTGCAATCAGCGCCGGCCATGCGCCGGCATCAGCTATCCGCGCCGGGGCGGTGGAATGGGAGTCAGCGGGAGATGGTGGAAACGCGTTCTTGTTGCTATGGGCGTCATGAATATCGGCATGGTGGTCAGGCCTGGCTCCCTCAGGTGAAGCGATGCCGTGTGCACGGCACAGGCGGGGAGACCGGGCCGCGGGCGGAAAGTTCCGCGGAGGACCGCCAACCCGAGACCGTGCCGTTTTCGGTATCGCGGAGGCGGCCAGAACAGGTGCCACACCGGTCTGCGCACCCGGGTTCGCATTGAGTGCCACCCGCCTTTCTGCTACGCTTTTCGCCCGTCCACCGATGGGTGCAACGGGCTTCTCGACTCCGCTTCACGCACCTCCGGCACCTGTTTTTCCCTGCCCCTCTGCCTGATGAGAAAGATCTGCGATGACGCGATTCATTTTCGTAACCGGCGGGGTGGTGTCATCCCTTGGCAAGGGCATCGCGGCGGCCTCCCTGGGCGCCTTGCTGGAAGCGAGGGGCTTCAAGATCACGGTGCTGAAGCTCGATCCCTACCTGAATGTCGACCCGGGCACCATGAGCCCGTTCCAGCACGGCGAGGTGTTCGTCACCGAGGATGGCGCCGAGACCGATCTGGACCTGGGCCATTACGAACGTTTCCTCAACGCCCGCATGTCCAGCAAGAACAACTTCACCGCGGGGCAGATCTACGAAACCATCCTGCGCCGCGAGCGCCGCGGCGATTATCTCGGCGGCACCGTGCAGGTGATCCCCCATGTCACCGACGAGATCAAGCGCCGCATCCTGGAAGGTGGAGAGGGCGCCGATATCACCCTGGTGGAGATCGGCGGCACCGTGGGCGATATCGAGTCGCAGCCTTTCCTGGAAGCGATTCGCCAGCTCAAGGTGGAGCTGGGCTCGCAGCGTTCACTGCTGATTCATCTCACGTTGGTGCCCTATATCGCCACCGCCGGCGAGACCAAGACCAAGCCCACCCAGCATTCGGTGAAGGAGCTGCGCTCCATCGGCCTGCAGCCGGATGTGCTGGTGTGCCGCTCCGAGGTGGCGATCGACGACGCGTCGCGGCGCAAGATCGCGCTCTTCACCAGCGTCGAGGAGCGCGCCGTGGTGCCGCTCATGGATGCCGAGAGCATCTATTCCATCCCCCGTCATCTGCATGAGTGGGGCCTTGACGGCTTCGTGGTGGAAAAATTCCGGCTTCCGGACCATCCCGCCGATCTGTCGCAATGGGATCTGGTGGTGGAAAACCAGCGCCATCCGGAACACGAAGTGGTGATTGCCATGGTCGGCAAATACATGGATCTGCTGGATGCGTACAAGTCGCTCAATGAGGCGCTGGAGCACGCCGGCATCCACAACAAGGCGCGGGTGGTGATTCATCACATCGACTCGGAACTGCTCGACGACGACCTGAGCCAGCTCGCCGGCTGCCACGGCATTCTGGTCCCGGGCGGGTTCGGCGAACGCGGCGTCGAGGGCAAGATTCGCGCGGTGCGCCATGCGCGCGAGCGGCGTATTCCGTATCTCGGCATCTGTCTGGGCATGCAGGTGGCGGTGATCGAATTCGCGCGCAATGTGGTCGGCCTGGTCGGCGCGAACAGCACCGAGTTCGACCGCAATACGCCGCATCCGGTGATCGGCCTGATCACCGAATGGACCGACCGCGAGGGGCATGTCGAGACCCGCTCCGAAGCCTTCGACTACGGCGGCACCATGCGCCTGGGCGCGCAGGAGGCGCGGCTGGTGGCGGGATCGCGCGCGCGCGCGGCCTACGGCAAGGACGTGATCGTCGAGCGCCATCGCCACCGCTACGAGGTGAACAACAAGTACATCGGCGTGATCCAGGCGGCCGGCATGAAGGTGGGCGGCTGGTCCACCGACGAATCCCTGGTGGAGACCATCGAGCTGCCCGATCATCCCTGGTTTTTTGCCTGCCAGTTCCACCCCGAATTCACCTCGACGCCGCGCACCGGCCACCCGCTGTTCTCGGGTTTCATTCAGGCGTGCCTGAAGGCCGCCGGCGTTGTGCCTGCCGCTACCGGAACCTGATCGATGAACCGAACGGTGGCTCTGGGCGAGATCGCCATCGCCAATGACCGGCCCCTGGTGCTGTTCGGCGGCATCAATGTGCTGGAATCCCGCGAGCTGGCGCTGCGCGCCGCCGAACATTTCGTCGCCGTGACGCGGCGTCTAGGGATGCCCTATGTGTTCAAGGCGTCCTTCGACAAGGCCAATCGCACCTCGATTCACTCCTTCCGCGGGCCGGGGCTGGACGCGGGGCTGCGCATGCTCGAAGACGTAAAGCGCACCTTCGGCGTGCCGGTGCTGACGGATGTCCATGAGGCAGCCCAGGCCGCGCCAGTCGCAGAAGTCTGCGATGTGTTGCAGTTGCCGGCGTTTCTCGCGCGCCAGACCGATCTGGTGGCGGCGCTCGCGGCCACGGGCGCCATCATCAACATCAAGAAGCCCCAGTTCATGAGTCCCGAACAAACCGCTCATCTGGTGAGCAAGTTTCGCGAGTGCGGCAACGACCGGCTGTTGCTGTGCGAGCGCGGCACCTGTTTCGGTTACGACAATCTGGTGGTGGACATGCTGGGCTTTCAGGTGGCCAAGGACGCCACCGGCGGCGCGCCCATGATTTTCGATGTCACCCATGCCCTGCAACGGCGGGACCCGGGCGGCGCCGCATCCAGCGGGCGCCGCGCCCAGGTCGCGGAACTGGCCCGCGCCGGGGTCGCCGTGGGGATTGCGGGACTCTTCCTGGAAGCCCATCCCGATCCGGATCGCGCTCTCTGCGATGGCCCGAGCGCGCTGCCGCTGGATGTGCTGGAGCCGTTTCTGACGCAGATAAAAGCGGTGGACGACCTGGTCAAGGCACTGCCCCCGCTCGCCATTCGTTGAAATTTCACGACCGACCGACAGGAACGAACATGACCAAGATTGCGGACATTCGCGCCTACGAGATACTCGACTCCCGCGGCAATCCCACGGTGAATGTGGATGTAACGCTCGTGGGTGGTGCCTTGGGCAGTGCCTGCGCGCCGTCCGGGGCATCGACCGGCTCGCGCGAGGCACTGGAGCTGCGCGACGGCGATCCCAGACGCTACCTGGGCAAGGGTGTGCTGAATGCCGTCGCCAACGTCAACGGCGCACTGCGCGATCTGCTGCTCGGCGCCGATGCGGCGGATCAGCGCGAACTCGACCGCCGCATGATCGAAGCCGATGGCACCGAGAACAAAGGCGCGCTGGGCGCCAACGCCATCCTCGGGGTGTCGCTCGCGGCGGCCCGGGCGGCAGCGCTGGGTCGCGGTGTACCCCTGTACCAGCACATCGCGGAAACCGTGGGCGGCGTGCCCCGCTACCGGATGCCGCTGCCCATGATGAACATCATCAACGGCGGCGAGCACGCGGATAACAACGTCGATATCCAGGAATTCATGATCCAGCCGGTGGGCGCACCCACCTTTGCCGAGGCGCTGCGCGCCGGTGCCGAGATCTTCCACGCCCTGAAAAAAGTGCTGCACGGTCGCGGACTCGCGACCTCGGTGGGCGACGAGGGCGGCTTTGCGCCCAATCTGGGCTCCAATGCCGAAGCCCTCGCGGTGATCGGCGAAGCGGTCGCCGCCGCGGGCTACCGGCTCGGGGACGACATCAGGCTGGCGCTCGATTGCGCGGCGTCGGAGTTTTATCGCGATGGTCAATATCACCTCAAAGGCGAGGGGCGCACTTACAGTTCCGCCGGTTTCGTCGAGTATCTGGCCGATCTCTGCGACCGCTATCCCATCGCCTCCATTGAAGACGGGCTCGACGAATCCGACTGGGACGGCTGGCAACTGCTCACCGCCAAACTGGGCAAGCGCATCCAGTTGGTGGGCGACGATCTGTTCGTCACCAACACCGCGATCCTGCGCCAGGGTATCGAGCGCGGCGTCGCCAACGCCATTCTCATCAAGCCCAATCAGATCGGCACTCTGTCGGAGACGCTGGACGCCATCGCCATGGCGCGCGCGGCAGGTTATCGCTCGGTGATCTCGCACCGCTCCGGCGAGACCGAGGACACCACCATTGCCGACCTCGCGGTCGCCACCGGCGCGGGCCAGATCAAGACCGGGTCGCTGTGCCGCTCCGACCGGGTTGCCAAGTACAACCGTCTGCTGCGCATCGAGGCCGAGCTCGACGGCACCGCACCCTACCGGGGACGCGGCGAACTGATGACTCCTGCCACCTAGCCCTTGACCCGCGCCGCGCTCGAGCGCGCTGGAATGCCGCCATGCGCAAGCTGATCGGCGTGTTGGTACTGCTGCTGCTGGGGCTGCAATATCGGCTCTGGCTCGGCGAGGGCGGCATTCGCGAACGGATACGTCTGGAGCAAAAAGTGGTGGCTCAGGAGCAGCGCAACCGGGAGCTGGAGGAACGCAACCGCAAACTGGCCGAGGAAGTCGAACTGCTCAAGGCCGACATCGGTGTGGAAGAGCGCGCGCGCCACGATCTGGGCATGGTCGGCGAGGGCGAAACTTTTTACATGCTCCTCGAAAAACAGGCCGATCCGCCGTGAAAACCTGGGTCATCGTTCCCGCCGCCGGCGGTGGTCGGCGCTTCGGCGGACCCATCCCGAAACAGTATCTCGAACTGGCCGGCAAGCCGGTAATTCAGCACACTCTGGAGCGTTTGCTGGCGATCGAGCCCGCGGCTCTGGTAGTCGTCATCGCGGCTGACGATGCGCATTGGCAGCGTCTCGCCTGTGCCTCCGATCCCCGCATTCTGGTCGCCCGGGGCGGCGTGGAGCGCGTGGACTCGGTGCGGGCGGGGCTGGCGGCGCTCGCCGGTCGCGCGGCGGCGACGGATCTGGTGCTGGTGCACGATGTGGTGCGTCCCTGCGTGACAGCGGCGGACATCCGCGCCTTGCTGGCGGCCGCCGACCATCCCGGCGGCGCGCTGCTGGCGGCGCCCGTCAGTGATACCCTCAAGCGCGTGGATGACAACGGCATCGTGGTCGGGACCGAGCCGCGCGCGGGACTCTGGGCGGCCCTGACGCCGCAACTCTGCCGCTACGCTATGCTGGTCGCGGCGTTGGCGCAGGCGCGGCAATCCGGGCGCGAATTCACCGACGAGGCGGCGGCGCTCGAAGCCGCGGGGCATGCTCCCCGCGTGGTGCCGGGGCGGCGCGACAATCTGAAGATCACCCGGCCCGAAGATCTGGCGCTCGCCGCCGCGGTGCTGGCATCGCAGGAGGTCGAATGAGTTTCCGGATTGGCAATGGTTACGACGTGCATCGTTTCGGGCCGGGCGACCACCTGATGCTGGGCGGCGTGCGGATTCCGTTTCCCCAGGGAGTCGTCGCCCATTCGGACGGCGATGTGGTGATCCATGCGCTCTGCGATGCCCTGTTCGGCGCGGCGGCGCTGGGCGACATCGGCCGGCATTTCCCCGACAACAATCCCGAATACCGCAACGCGGACAGCCGCATGTTTCTGCGTCGCACCATGGCGCAGGTGATGGCGCAGGGCTGGGAACTGGTGAACGCCGACATTACCCTGGTCGCTCAGGCGCCGCGCATCGCGCCGCATCTGCGCGCCATGCTCGCGGCGCTCTGCGAAGATCTGCGCGCCGCGCCGGATCAGATCAACGTCAAGGCGACCACCACCGAAGGTCTGGGATTCGAGGGTCGTGGCGAAGGCATCGCCTGCCATGCCGTGGTGTTGCTGGGCCGCCATCCGGGCAGCGTGCGGTGATGAACGCACCGGAGCGCATGTTCGATCTCGACTTTCCCCAGGCCCATGGCGTTGCGGTGTGCCGGGCACAGGTGCGCGCACAGCCCGAGGATTTCCAGGTCGAGGAGCTGTTACCGGACGATTTTGCCTTCACCGGCACCGGCGAACATCTGTGTCTGCTGATCCGCAAGCGCGGCGAGAATACCCGCTGGGTGGCGCGTCAGCTTGCCGCCAGCGCGGAGGTCGCCGAGCTGGACATCGGTTACTGCGGCCTCAAGGATCGCCGTGCGCTGACGACCCAGTGGTTCAGCGTGCCCACGGCGGCCACCGCCGCGCCCGCTCTGGGCGCGCTCGATGCCGAGGTGCTGGAACTGCGCCGCCATCAGACCAAGCTGCGCCGGGGCGAGCACGCCGGCAACCGCTTCCTGATCCGGCTGCGCGACGTGCAGGGCGAGCCTGCCGCCATCGAACAGCGGCTGGCGTTGATCGCCCGGGGCGTGCCCAACTATTTCGGGGCGCAGCGCTTTGGTATCGATGGCGGCAACCTCGCCGCTGCGGACCGACTTCTGCAACAACTCGGCAGCGAGCGCGATTCACGCCAAAACGGCCCGCGGCACGGCGGCCGCAAAGCCAAAGGTCGCAAAAGCAGTGTGCGTATCGGCGACGACCCCCGCAACGGCCTGTATCTGTCGGCGGCGCGCTCCTGGCTGTTCAATCTGGTGCTGGCGGAGCGCGTGCGCACGGGTTGCTGGCAGCGACCGCTCGCCGGCGAGTCCATTCCCGAAGGGCCACTCTGGGGGCGCGGCCGCCCGGCGGCAGTTGCCGCTGTGGCGGCGCTCGAACAGGAAGTCCTCGGCGCGTGGCAGCACTGGCAGCACCCGCTGGAGCATGTTGGCCTGACCCAGGAGCGGCGCCCTTTGGTGTTACGGCCGCGCGCCTTCAGTTGGCGCTGGGATGATGCGGATCTCGTCCTCGGTTTCGAGCTGGAGCGGGGCGCGTTCGCGACCGCCGTACTGCTGGAGCTGGTAGCGCCCGAGCGCCCGGAGGCAGCGGGTCGGTGTGCTATATTGCC
>JBFXFL010000034.1:0-12030 GCA_050179115.1 Porticoccaceae bacterium
CCCGGCGCACGGTGAAGCGGTCGCCGTGGTAGTCGTCGGTCACCCGCAAATGCCCGCGCAGCCAGCGCAGCACCGGGTTTTTCGCCAGATCCGGCGCGTGGTCGGCGAACAGCAGCATCTTGACGCCGGTGGCCACCAGCAACGCGCCGAACAGGTACAGCACCCAGTGAAAGCGCGCGATCAGCAGCGCGCCGGCCAGGATCATCACCGCGCGCATCACGATCGCACCCAGCACACCGTACAGCAGCACCCGCCGCTGGTACTCGGCCGGCACGGCGAAGTAGCCGAAGATCAACACGAACACGAAGATGTTGTCGACCGCCAGCGCCTTCTCGACCAGATAACCGGTCAGGAATTCGAGCGCCCGCTGGTTGGCGATCTCCCGCCCCAGCTGCCCGTCCAGCCACCACCACAGCGCGGCGTTGAAGGCCAGCGCCAGCGCCACCCACACCAGCGACCAGACGCCTGCCTCGCGCGCGCTGACGCGGTGGGCCCCCTGCCTGCCGAGCAGCAGCATGTCGATGGCCACCATCACGCCTATGAAGGCGACGAAGCCTGTCCACATCCAGCCGTTGCCGATCGTCTCGATCATGGTGTTGCGTGCTCAGGGAGGCAGAAATCCAGCGGCCGGCCACGCGCCGCCCGCCTGCGGTGACGCCGGCCGAGCCGGCCGCGCGGGCGCGCCGGGTTCAGTCGAAGTCGAACAGCTCGCCGAGCAGGCTGCGCTTGCGCGATTTCGGATGGCGATGATCGCGACCGCGATAGTCGTCATCACCGGGACGAAGATCGTGCTCAGGCGGCGCCTGCCGGGGCGCCGCCCGCGGACGGCCCTCATTGGCGCCGGCGCATTCGATGATCTTGTCCAGTTCGCCGCGGTCCAGCCACACGCCGCGGCAGCGCGGGCAGTAGTCGATCTCGATGCCGTGGCGCTCGGTCATCTGCAGGTCGATCTGGCAGTTTGGGCACTGCATGGCGATATCCTCCGGGTAATCGGAAAAGGGGTGGCTCAGAGGGCGGCGCGCAGCGCAGCGATGCGCTCATCGAGCGGCGGGTGGGACATGAACAATCGCGCCAGGGCCTTGCCGCCCAGGATGCCGAAGGCGTTCAGCGAAGCCGGCAATGCCTGCGGCTCGTGCACGGCGCGCAGGCGCTCCAGCGCCGCGATCATGGCGCCACGCCCGGTCAGCCGCGCGCCGCCGGCATCGGCGCGAAATTCGCGCCGGCGGCTGAAGGCCATCACCACCATCGTGGCCAGGATGCCCAGCAGCAGCTCGCACACCAGACTGGTGATCCAGAAGCCGGGGCCGGGCGCCGCGCGCTCCTGCCCGCCGGCCAGCGCACGGTCGACGGCGTAGCCGACGATGCGCGCCAGCGCGATCACGAAGGTGTTGACCACGCCCTGGATCAGCGTCAGGGTCACCATGTCGCCATTGGCGATATGGCTGATCTCGTGCGCCAGCACCGCCTCGACCTGGCGCCGGTCCATCTGCTCGAGCAGGCCGCTGGACACCGCCACCAGCGAGCGCGCGCGGCTGGGGCCGGTGGCGAAGGCGTTCGGCTGCGGCGAGTCGAAGATCGCCACCTGCGGCATCGGCAGACCGGCCATCTGCGCCTGCCGCGCCACGGTATCGAGCAGCCAGCGCTCGGTAGCGTCGGCCGGCTGGCCGATCACCCGCGCGCCGGTGCTGCGCACCGCCATCCAGCGCGACATGGCAAGGGAAATCAGGGCTCCGCCCATGCCGAACACGGCGGCGAATCCGAACAGCGCCGGCAGGTCGAGGCCGTTCTGGGTGAGGAACCGATCCACTCCGAGCAGGCGGCTGGTCACCGCCAGCACCGCCAGCACGGCGAGGTTGGTAAGCAGGAACAAACCGACACGTTTCATGGCGAGCCTCGGATTTCAGATAACGACGCCGCGGCAGCCTACGACAAGCTTGATAACAACAAAAATCGATTTTTTAATGGTCCATACCTAATGTAATTCCGAGTAAATGGATGCGCGGCCTCAACTACAACCACCTGTACTACTTCTGGACCGTGGCGCGCGAGGGCAGCGTCATCGGCGCGGCCAAGGTGCTGTTCCTGACGCCGCAGACCATCACCGGCCAGTTGCGCGCGCTGGAACGCACGCTGGGCGGACGGCTGTTCGCCCCGGCCGGGCGGGGCATTGCGCTCACCGAGCTCGGGCACCTGGCGTTCGGCTACGCGCAGGAGATCTTCCGGCTGGGCTCGGAAATGCAGGCCGCCGTCGCCGGACGCAGCATCGACCGGCCGTTGCCGTTTCGCGTGGGCGTCGTGGATGTGCTGTCGAAGGTCATCGTGCAGCGCCTGCTGGCGCCGGCGCTCGCCCTGGACCGCCCGGTGCAGCTCGCCTGCCGGGAAGGCCCGCTCGAGGATCTGGTGGCGGAACTGGCGCTGCACAGGCTCGACCTGGTGCTGGCGGACACGGCACTGGCGGCCAATCTCGAGCTGCGCGCCTTCAGCCACCTGCTGGGGGAGTGCGGGATCAGCTTCTTCGCCACGCCGGGCCTGCGCGAGCGCCATCCGGGGCGGTTTCCGGACCTGCTGCGCGAAGCGCCGCTGCTGCTGCCGGCACCCCGTGGGGCGCTGCGCGGCGCCATCGACCACTGGCTGGACCGCCATGACATCCGTCCGCTGATCGCCGGCGAGTTCGACGATGCCAGCCTGATGAAGTCCTTCGGCCAGGCCGGCGTGGGCGTGTTCACCGGTCCGAGCGCGGTGGCGGACGACATCGTGCGCCAGTACGGCGTGGTCCTGATCGGCGCCACGGACGAAGTACGCGAGCGCTTCTACGCCATCTCGACCGAGCGGCGGCTGCGCCACCCGGCGGTCCGGGTGGTCACCGAGGGCGCGCGCAGCTCGCTGTTTCTTTCCGGCAACGCCGAAAAACCGCATCCATGACGTTTTCAGCTCGCGGCGTCGGGCGCGCAGGCGCTGCGCTGTCCCGTCCGCTTCCGTTGGTTTTTGACGTCCGTTGAACAATGCCGCTTGTTCACTGCCCGGTGGCGCCCGGCTCTCGGGTAACGCGGAGTTCTCGTGGGGTTTGGCTTTCCTTTTCAAGGTGGTCGAGGATCTTCTGGGTTACCACCGGATCCTCGATACAGGCGACGATCCTGACTTCAATGTCGATATTGAATGCGCGCTTTAAGCGTTGCGCCCACGTCAAGGGTTTGCTCGGGTCGATGGCGCTGGTAACGACCAGGATCCCTCTCCCGGGTGGCCGTCCTGGCCGCCGCGTAGGCCATGATCCGCATCCTTGCGATGCTGTGTTTCTGGAAGGGCTATGGTTCAACTGCGCAATCTTGAAACCTCGGCTGTGATGCCAGCCGGTGTCAGTCATTGCCTGTCAGTGCCAATCACTCCCACTCGATCGTCGCCGGCGGCTTGCCGGAAATGTCGTAAACCACCCGCGATATACCGGCGATTTCGTTGATGATGCGGTTGGATACCCGCTCCAGGAATTCGTAGGGGAGATGCGCCCAGCGCGCGGTCATGAAGTCGATGGTCTCCACGGCGCGCAGGGCAATCACGGGTTCATAGCGGCGCGCATCGCCTACCACACCGACGGATTTCACCGGCAGAAAGACGGCAAAGGCCTGGCTGACTTTTTCGTACAGACCCGCCGCGCGCAGTTCCTCGATAAAGATCCCATCGGCTTCGCGCAGCACCACGGCATGGTCGTGTTTCACTTCGCCCAAAATCCGCACCCCGAGACCCGGACCGGGGAAGGGGTGCCGGTAGACCATGTCGCGAGGCAGGCCGAGTTCCAGTCCGACGCGCCGGACCTCGTCCTTGAACAGTTCCCGCAGCGGCTCGATGAGCTGCAATTTCATGGTGTCCGGAAGACCGCCGACATTGTGGTGGGACTTGATCACATGGGCCTTGCCGGCGCCGGCTGCGGCGGATTCGATGACGTCCGGATAAATCGTGCCTTGGGCCAGCCATTTGACCTGGGGCAGACGCGCGGCTTCGCGCTCGAACACATCGATGAAGGCCGCGCCGATGAGCTTGCGCTTGGCCTCGGGATCGACGACGCCGCGCAGGCGTTCCAGGAACAGATCTTCCGCATCGGCGCGGATCACTTTCACGCCCATGTTGCGGGCGAAGGTATCCATGACCTGATCGCCCTCGCCCTTGCGCAGCAGCCCGTTGTCGACAAACACGCAGGTGAGCCGGGCGCCGATGGCGCGGTGCAGCAGGGCCGCCACCACTGAGGAATCCACACCGCCGGAGAGACCGAGCAGCACCTCGTCTTCACCCACCAGCGCGTGCGCCCGGGCCACGGCATCGTCGGCGATATTGGCCGGGGTCCAGAGCGCTTCGCAACCGCAGATCGAACGCACGAAGTGTTCGAAGATGCGTCCGCCCTGCGTCGTGTGAGTCACTTCCGGGTGGAACTGAAGGCCGAAAAAAGGCCGGTCATTGTGGTACATGCCGGCGATCCGACAGGACGGCGTGGACGCCATCACCTCGAAGCCCTCGGGGAGTGCCACGACCTGATCGCCGTGACTCATCCAGACGTCCAGGAGGGCATCCCCGGTCACCGGGTCCACATGATCCTTGATGTCGTGCAACAGGGGATCGGCATTGCGCACGGCGACCTGGGCGTAGCCGAACTCGCGCTGCTCGGAACTCTCCACGCGCCCGCCGAAATGCGCGGCCATGCCCTGCATGCCGTAGCAGATGCCGAGCACCGGCACACCCAGCTCGAACACCGCGGCCGGCACGCGCGGCGCCTGCGCGGCGGTGACCGACTCCGGCCCGCCGGACAGGATCACACCCCGGGGCCGCAACGCGCGCAGTTCGGCAGCCGGCAGATCGCAGGGACGGATTTCGGAATAGACGCCGATCTCGCGCACCCGGCGCGCGATCAACTGGGTGTACTGGGACCCAAAATCCAGAATCAGGATACGGGCGGCATGAAGGTCGGTGGTCATCACGATTCTCTCACCGGCGCAGCCGGCGCAATGGCGGCGGCAGGCGCCCTGGGTCAGCGGCCACCGACCGGATAATTGGGGGTTTCCTTGGTGATGCCGACGTCGTGGACGTGGCTCTCCTGCATGCCGGCGCCGGTGATGCGCACAAACCGCGGTTTGTTGCGCAACAGCTCGATGTCGCGACAGCCGGTGTAACCCATGGCCGAGCGCAGACCGCCCATCAGTTGATGAATGATGGTGGATACCGGTCCCTTGTAGGGAACCCGGCCCTCGATGCCCTCCGGCACCAGCTTGTCGGCGCCGACGCGGACATCCTGAAAATAGCGATCGCTGGAACCCTGGGTCTGCGCCATGGCGCCGATGGATCCCATGCCGCGATAGGCCTTGTAGGTGCGGCCCTGATAGAGCTCGATCTCGCCGGGCGCTTCCTCGGTACCGGCGAGCAGTGAGCCCACCATGACCACGTCGGCGCCGGCGGCAATGGCCTTGGCGATGTCGCCGGAAAAGCGTACCCCGCCGTCGGCGATGACCGGGATTTCGAGGTGCTCCAGCGCCTTCACCACATTGGCGATGGCGCTGATCTGGGGCACGCCAACGCCGGTGACAACCCGGGTGGTACAGATCGAGCCGGGTCCGATTCCCACCTTGACGGCATCGGCGCCCGCTTCGACCAGGGCCAGGGCCGCTTCACCGGTCGCGATATTGCCGCCGATCACCTGAACCGCCGGAAACCGGCGCTTGATCCAGTCGACACGGGCCAGCACGCCACTGGAATGGCCGTGCGCGGTATCCACCACCAGCACGTCGGCCCCCGCCGCCACCAGCGCCTCGACACGCGCGTCGGTCTCGGGACCGGTGCCGACCGAAGCGCCCACGCGCAGACGGCCGAACTCATCCTTGCAGGAATCCGGATAGCGCTCGGCCTTGTCGATGTCCTTGACGGTTACCAGACCGCGCAGATCGAAGCGCTCGTTCACCACCAGCACCTTCTCGATGCGATGGGTGTGCAGCAGACGTTTGACTTCCTCGGGGCTCGCGCCCTCGCGCACCGTCACCAGACGCTCGCGCGGCGTCATCACGGCGGAAACCGGCGCGTCGGGGTTGGTTTCAAAGCGCACGTCGCGCCGGGTAACGATTCCCACCAGATCACCGCCGCGCAATACGGGCACGCCGGAGATGTTGTGCTCCCGGGTGAGCGCGAGCAGATCGCGAATCGGCGTATCGGCTTCGATGGTGATCGGATCCTTGACGACCCCGCTCTCGAACTTCTTCACGGCACGCACTTCCGCGGCCTGCTGCTCGATGCTCATGCTCTTGTGGATGATCCCCATGCCGCCTTCCTGGGCCAGGGCAATCGCCAGGCGCGCCTCGGTGACGGTGTCCATGGCGGCGGATATCAGCGGGATATTGAGCTTGATGGAGCGGGTGAGGCGGGTATGCAGACTGACGTCGCGCGGCATTACATCGGAATAACCCGGCAGCAGCAGGACATCGTCGAAGGTAAGGGCTTCCTGATCGATTCTGAGCATGGCCTGTGCCGGCGGGCCGGTCCCGGAAGGCGCCCGATTATATCGGTGCCCCGGCAGCCGGTAAACCGAAACCGCGGGGACGATGCCGCGAACACGAAGGTTACAATGCCGCCATGGCCGAGCTCCCGGACCCCATCGAAGTCATCGCTACCGCTCGCCAGGTACTCAGCGTCTCGGCGCTCAACTGCCGTGCGCGCCAGTTGCTCGAAACCCATCTGCCGCTGCTCTGGGTAGAAGGCGAACTCACCAATTTTTCCTGCCCGGCATCCGGACACTGGTATTTCACCCTCAAGGATGAGCACGCCCAGGTACGGGCAGCCATGTTTCGCACCCGCAACCGGCTGCTCAACCTGCGCCCCGCATCCGGTCAGCAAGTTCTGGTGCGTGGACGCATCGGCCTGTACGAGCCACGGGGCGACTATCAACTGATCGTCGATCACATGGAGCCGGCGGGCCAGGGTCTGCTGCAACGCCGCTTCGACGAACTCAAGGCCCTCCTGGCCGCGGAGGGATTGTTCGACGCCGCGCGCAAGCGCGCCCTGCCGGCGCTGCCGCGCTGTCTGGGGGTGGTCACATCGCCGACCGGCGCGGCCATCCAGGATGTCCTGCGCGTACTGCGGCGGCGCTTTCCGGCGCTGCCGGTACTCATCTACCCGACGCCCGTGCAGGGCAGCGACGCCGCGGCCGGTATCGTCGCCGCACTCGACTTCGCCAACCGCCACGGCGCCTGCGACCTGTTGATCCTCACCCGCGGCGGCGGCTCGCTGGAGGATCTGTGGCCCTTCAACGAAGCGGCCGTGGCGCGGGCCGTGGCGGCGAGCGCCATTCCCGTCATCTGCGGCGTGGGGCACGAAACCGATGTGACCATCGCCGATTTCGCCGCCGATCTCCGCGCCCCGACGCCGTCCGCGGCGGCCGAGCTGGCCAGCCCCGATCAGAACGAACTGCTGGTGGCACTGGCCGGCTATCAGCGCCGGCTGGAGCGCAGCCTCGGGACGCAATTGCAACGCTTGGGCACGCACCTGGAAGCGCTGCGCCGCCGCCTGCGCCATCCTCGCGAGCGCCTCGAACGTCAGGCCCAGCATCTGGATCATCTGGAAATCCGTCTCGTCAGCGCGATGCGCGCACGCCTCGCGACAGAGGCCGCGCGACTGCACCACCTGGATGTGCGGCGGGAGCGCCACGATCCGCGCCAGCGGCTGGCGCAGGCTCGCATGCGCGTTGAACAACTGGACGCGAGCCTGCTTCAGCACATGCGCCAGCGGCTCGCCCAGATCCGCGAGCATCTGGAAACGCGCGCCGCCGTGCTGCACGCCGTCAGCCCGCTGAGCACCCTGGAGCGCGGGTACGCCATCGTCCTCGACCGCAGCGGCCGCAGCATCGGCCAGGTAACCGCCACCCACGTCGGTGCCGAGATCGGCGTGCGCCTCCGCGACGGCCGCCTCGATTGCACGGTTACCGGCATCGACGCCGAGGACCATCTATCCACCACACGGGATTTCCCCAACCGCGATCGATCGTCACCGGACTAACCCCTACAGGACCAACCCCTACAGGACCAACCCATGCATGCGCGCCCAGTAGTTACCGCGACCCTGATCGCAATGGCCTTTGCCACCGCCCTCAACGCAACCTCAGCCGGCGCTGAGGCCAGCAACGCAACCCCGGAACGCCCTGCGAATGCCGAAACCTGGAATCTGGGCGATCTGTACCCCGACCTGAGCGCCTGGGAAACCGCCTTTCGCACCATCCAGTCGCAGCTCGCCACCATCGCCGCCTGCCGCGGCCACCTGGCCGAAGGCGCCGCCGTGCTCGCCGACTGCCTGAACCGCATTCATTCCACCTATCGCGAGCTGATGCGGTTGTTCAGCTACGCCTATCTGGACCGCGACACCGACCTGCGCAACGCGGCGGCCAACGAGCGCTTCTCCCGCGCCCAGACCCTCTACAGCCAGTACGGCGAGGCGCTGAGCTTCCTGGATCCGGAATTGATCGGCATCGGTGCCGATACCCTGGAAGCCTGGCTCGCCACCACGCCCGCGCTCGCGGACTACGATTTCCTGATCCGCAACACTCTGCGCAAAGGCGCCCACATCCTGTCGCCGCGCGAGGAGCAGATCCTGGCGGCGGCGGCCGATCCCCTGAGCGCGGTTGCCAACACGTACACCGTGCTCACCAACGCCGAAATCACCTGGCCCACCATCGTCCTGTCGAACGGGAGATCCCTAACCCTGCGCGCCAGCGAGTACACCCAGTACCGCACGGACCCCAACCGCGCCGATCGCAAGGCGGTGTTCGACGCCTTTTTCGGCGCCTACGGCCAATTCAGCGAAACCCTGGCGAATACGCTGTCCGGGCAGATCAAGGCCAGCGCCTTTACCGCCCGCATGCGCGGCTTTGATTCCAGCCTCGCCCAGGCGCTCGACGTCGATGCCATCCCGCCCGCGGTGTACGAAACCCTGGTGCGCGAGGTGAACGCCAACCTGGGTACCCTGCACCGCTATCTGCGCCTCCACGCCCGGGTGCTGGGCATCGCGGACCCGCATTATTACGACCTCTATCCGAGCCCGGTTCCCCAGCAGCGCACTTACCCGATTGCCGACGCCCGCGAACTAGTGCGCGCCGCCGTGACGCCCCTGGGCCCGGAGTATGAGCGACGCCTCACCGAGGCCCTGAATCACAACTGGATGCACGTCCGCCCGGCGGAAGGCAAGCGCAGCGGCGCCTACATGATGGGTTCCGCCTACGACGTCCACCCCTATCTGCTGCTCAACCACAACGACGATTTCGAATCCCTCACCACCTTTGCCCACGAGTGGGGCCACGCCATGCATTCCCTGCTGGCAAATACCACGCAACCTTTTGCGAAAGCCGAATACCCCACCTTCATCGCCGAGATCGCCTCCATCGCCAACGAGGTGCTGCTCTACAACCATTTGCGCGCGACGGCGAAAACCCCACGCGAGGAATTGTTTTATCTGTTCCAGGAACTCCAGGGCCTGCGTGGCACGTTTTTTCGTCAGGCGCAGTTTGCCGAATTCGAATTCGCCACCCATCGCGAAATCGAACAGGGCGGCGCGCTATCGGGCGAAAAATTGAGTCGCAGCTACGGCGATATTCTCAAACGCTATCTGGGCCACGCGCAGGGCGTGATGACCATCGACGACGCCTATGCGGTCGAGTGGGCCTATGTGCCCCACTTCTATACCGAGTTCTACGTCTATCAGTACGCAACCTCGCTCGCCGCCGCCTACGATCTGATGGAAAAGGTGCAGAACGGGGGCGCGGCCGAGCGGGAGGCGTATCTGGCAATCCTGAAGGCCGGCGGCTCCGAGCATCCCTACCCGCTATTGATGCGGGCGGGCATCGACATGGCGCAACCGAAGGTCTACCGCGCGGTGATCCGGCGCTGCAACGCGCTCATGGACCGGATCGAGAAGCTGTTGGCGGAGCATCCGGATCTTGAACCCGCAACGGCAACCGCCGTTTCCGATACCCTGACAGTATCCGCCAAATGAAACTGGACTCTGTTGAAATTCAGGCTCTACAGCCAGAAAAACATGGCGTTGCTCGGAGTATCTCCTGAACAACATGCCTGAAAATCCATTCAGATCATCATGATCAGATCATCATGAACAGGTGATGTGCGCTACCAGACAGACGAAGAAAATTGCTCAGCATAGTCTGTGGCTCTCGGCGCAAGTAGCGATGCAGTGTCCACGCTGTAATGGCTCCGTGAATACCTCAAGCTCCACACTCTTGGCAATGAGGACGGCCTATCGGCATTGATTGCCGGAGCATAACCTCAAGCCTTACCCATGAAGGAACGACAATGAAATCATTCAATATAAATGCAATCGCACTTGCGATTGGCCTTGCAGTCAGCGCCGGGGCAATGGCGGAAGGTGTTTCAAAGGACGAGTACAAAGTGAGCAAAGACAGTATCGCGGCCAAGTACACGTCGGCCAAGACGCATTGTGGCTCGTTGTCCGCCAATGCCAAGGATATCTGCATGGTTAGCGCGGAAGGCGATGATAAAGTCGCTATCGCCGAACTCAATGCTCACTATGATCCTAGCGCGAACAATCTTTATCAGGTGCGCGTGGCCAAAGCGGACGCCGACTACGGAGTTGCGAAGGAGCGATGCGACGATCTGGCCGGCAACACGAAGGATGTTTGCGTGAAGCAGGCGAAGGAAGTGGAGACCACCGCCAAAGCCGATGCCGAGTCGTGGCTGAAAACCTCAACTGCGCAGGCCAAGGCCACCGAGGTCTCTGCCGAAGCACAGACCAAGGCCGACCAAAAATCTGCCAAAGCCCAGGAGGGTGCCGCGACCGAGAAGCTCGACGCCAAGTACGAAGTAGCTAAGGAAAAGTGCGAAGCGTTTGCGGGCGATGCCAAGACGAACTGCCTCAACCAGGCTAAGGCAAGTTTCGGCGCCGAGTAGTCCGCGCTCGACGGGGCGCGGACTGCCGCGCCCCGATGTTTGAAAACGCGGCAATCCCGCGAGAGCGATACCCAATTCGCGCTCAGCATGGTTGCCGCTGCATGCTTCCGCGGCCTGGGTAGTAGCGCCGCTCGTTTTTTGGGCAACGCAATAAAACTGGCATTGGGTGAGCCGGACGCGCTATTCTTTCTGGAGCCGATGTGAGCGAACCCGTCGGCGCTGCTACTTGCGGGGGGCATTCGTTATGCAGTCGACGCAACCGGATGCTGTCCCGCGTGCGATGCACCTCCCCGGAGGGTTGGGAATGACGGTCGATGATCACGTTGATCGGCCATCAGGAGCAGCCGCGATTTCGCTCGTTTTTTGGTAACAAAAATTCACCAGGAGATACGGATCATGAAACTAGTCGGGACGCTAAGCACAGCTTTGGTTATGAGCATACTGCTGGCAACTCTATCCGGATGCCAAAAAAAGGAAGGCCCCGTGGAGCAAGCCGGCAAGAGCGTCGATCAGGCCACTGAGAAGGTCGGAGAAAAGATCGAAAATGCCGGCGAAAACATTCAGGACGCGGCAAAGGGCGACAACAAATAATCACTGCGCGCACACCCCCTGCAAAGGTTTCGGGGTAACCAAGGGAATCTGTGCAGGTCGCGAACATAGGCGTCCAGCTGGACACCAGGCTTGCGGGTGAAAGCTGTTCATGACCAGTGCCACCCGAGGCAACCAGCGACGTCGCGACGATCGCGATTCAGGGTATGACTCGATTTTGTGGCTCGCCGCCATGCACGGCGCCATTGCCGAGCCACTCCGGTAGGCACAGGCGCGAAATTCAAACACCACCGTCCCTGGCAGAATCACCCGCATTCGCTTCATCCAGCGCGTCCTGCTGCACTCCGCCGCTGCGCTCGCCCTGCTCGTGTTGTCTCTCCTCGCCGGCATGGCGGGCTACGCGCACTTCGAGCACCCCAGCTGGCCGGACGCATTTCTGAATTCCGCGATGCTGATGGGCGGCATGGGACCCGTCGATGTTCCGAAAACGGAAAACGGCAAGCTGTTTGCCGGCCTTTACGCACTCTACGCGGGACTGATATTCCTG
>JBFXFL010000034.1:12130-32630 GCA_050179115.1 Porticoccaceae bacterium
CTGGCCGGACGCATTTCTGAATTCCGCGATGCTGATGGGCGGCATGGGACCCGTCGATGTTCCGAAAACGGAAAACGGCAAGCTGTTTGCCGGCCTTTACGCACTCTACGCGGGACTGATATTCCTGATCGGCGCGGGCGTGATCTTCACGCCGGTAATTCACCGCATGCTGCATAAGTTTCATTGCGATCAGGACGGGTAGCACGGGACTTTCCGCTGCCCCCGCGACGTTTTTCCAAACCCCGCGACAGGGACGCAAGCGACCCCCCGGCGGAGTTTTGCAATCCATCGCCGTGCCGGGCTGCTAAAGTCACCGGATGATTGCTGACTCCACCCGGCCCGCCAATGAACTGCCCATCACAGGCCTGCGCGGCGTGGGCGCGCACCTGCGCGACCGGCTGGCGCGGATCGGCATCCACGGCGTTCAGGATCTGCTGTTCCACCTGCCAACCCGTTACCTCGACCGCACCCGCATCACCCCCATTGCCGCGTTGCGGCAACTGGCCGAAGTGGTGATCGAGGGCGAGGTGCTGGGCGCCGATGTCGTCCAGGGTCGGCGGCGCAGCCTGATCTGCAAGCTCGGAGACCGCTCCGGCGTCGTCACGCTGCGTTTTTTTCATTTCTCGGCGGGTCAGCGCAATGCGCTGACCCGCGGCACTCGCCTGCGCTGCTACGGCGAGGTACGACTCGGCCCGGCGGGCCTGGAGCTGTACCACCCCGAATACCATGTGCTCGATACCGCAGCGCCCGCGCCGCTGGAACAATCGCTGACCCCGGTCTATCCGGCCGGCGAAGGCGTCACCCAGGCGCGGTTGCGCCAACTCATGACCCAGGCGCTCGCCCTGGCCGGCGGGAACGACGGTCCGCACCGCGCGCTGCTTCGCGACTGGCTGCCGGCGTCCGTGCGCCCGGATCTGCCGCCGCTCGCCGACGCCGTGCGCTACCTGCACGCGCCGCCTCCGGACGCGCCCCTCGATCTGCTGCTGCGCGGCGAACATCCAGCGCAGCGACGGCTCGCATTCGAGGAGCTGCTCGCCCATCACCTGAGCTTGCAGCAATTGCGCGCGCGGGTGCGCAGCCAGCGCGCGCCGATACTGAAGGCACCCGCCGAGCTGGAGCGGCGCTTTCTCGACAGCCTGCCGTTCACGCTGACCGGCGCGCAGCAGCGCGTGTGCCGCGAGATCGCCGCCGACCTCGCCGCGCCCGTGCCCATGTTGCGCCTGCTCCAGGGCGATGTCGGCTCCGGCAAGACCGCGGTTGCCGCCCATGCGGTGATGCAGGCGGTGGGCGCCGGCTTTCAGGCAGCCTTGATGGCGCCCACCGAGATCCTCGCCGAGCAGCACCGCGATACCCTCGACCACTGGCTGCGCCCGCTGGGCATCCACAGCGCCTGGCTCACCGGCAAGCTCAAGGGCCGCGCGCGCGCCGCGCAACTGGCCGCCATCGCCGACGGCAGCGCCCAGCTCGCCGTCGGCACGCATGCGCTGTTCCAGGACGAGGTGACCTTTGCCCGCCTCGGCCTCACCATCATCGACGAACAGCACCGCTTCGGCGTCCATCAGCGCCTCTCCCTGCGCGAAAAAGGCTGCGCCGGAACCGTGCCCCACCAGCTGATCATGACCGCGACGCCCATCCCCCGCACCCTCGCCATGATCGGCTACGCCGATCTGGACTATTCCGCCATCGACGAGCTGCCGCCGGGCCGGCAACCCGTCAACACCGTCGCCATCGCCAACAGCCGCCGCGCCGAGGTCATCGCGCGCATTCACGGTGCCTGCCGCGCGGGGCGGCAGGCCTACTGGGTGTGCACCCTGATCGAGGATTCCGAGGTGCTCCAGGCCCAGGCCGCCGAAACCGCCGCTGCCGAACTCGCGCTGGCGCTGCCGGACTTGCGGATCGGCCTGGTCCACGGTCGCATGAAATCGGGCGACAAGGCCGCCGCGATGACGGCTTTCAAGGCCGGGGAAATCGATCTGCTGGTCGCGACGACGGTGATCGAGGTGGGCGTCGATGTGCCCAACGCGACCCTGATGGTGATCGAGAATCCCGAGCGCCTGGGTCTCGCGCAACTCCACCAGTTGCGCGGCCGCGTCGGTCGCGGCGAGACCGAGAGCCACTGCGTCCTGCTGTACGGCACGCCGTTGTCGCAGTACGCCCGCGAGCGCCTGCGCATCCTGCGCCAGACCAACGACGGCTTCGTGATCGCCGAACGCGATCTGCAACTGCGCGGCCCCGGGGAAGTGCTGGGCACCCGTCAGACCGGCGATATCAATCTGCGCATCGCCGACTTGCAGCGTGACGCCGATCTGCTCGGCAGCGTGCAGCGTAGCGCGGCGACCCTGATGGCCGAGCACCCGGAAGCGATTGCTCCGCTGATTCAGCGCTGGCTCGGCCACGCAACCCGCTACGGGGAGGTTTGACGGCAGGGTGCGGCCGACGGACCATGGCCGGAACCGGCATCGAATCCGCTGACAAACCAGATAACGAACCCGACTGCAAACTCCATAACAAACTCCATAACAAACCACAGAGGGGTCCCTTATGAGTACCACCACACTCGGCCTGGTTCTTTCCACCGCCACCGAGGCGCCGCCACGGGAGCTGGCCGCCATCGGCCAGCTCGCCGAAGAGCACGGCTTCGCTGCCGTACTGGTCAACGAAGGGCGCGGCGATGCGCTGGCCTGCGCCCAGGGTATCGCGGCGGCCACGCAACGCATCCAGGTAGGCACCAACATCGCCAATATCTATTACCGCCATCCTTTCCTCGCGGCGATGACTGCGGCCACCATTGCCGAGCTGTCCGCGGGCAGACTGGTGCTGGGATTGGGCATGAGCCACCGCCAACTGCTGAAAGCCCAGGGCATCGAGATGAACAATCCCCGGGACTACCTGCGCGACTACACCCAAAAAGTGAAACAGATCCTGGCGGGCGAGGATCGCAATCCGCTGTTCGCCTCCCGTCCCTGCCCTTGGCCGGTGCCGGTGCTCGTGGCCGGACTCACCGTGGAAAGCGCACGGGTGGCGGGCGAAGTGGCCGATGGCCTGATGCCATTTTTGCCGTCGCTGGATTACCTCAAGCAACTGCTGAAGGCGACACGCGAAAGCGCTTCCGCGGTCGGCCGCGATCCGACGCAACTGGACTGCATCCTCAGCATCCCGACCTTCATGTCGAACAATCTCGGCGCCGCGATCTCGGCGGCAAAACACAACCTGGCGTTTTTTGCGCGGCTGCCCAACTACCGACTGCAATGGCGGCGCTGCGGTTTCAACGCCGAAATGGATGCGGTCGCCGCAGCCTGGAAGACCGGTGACCGCCGCGCCGCCGCGGCCTGTATCAGCGACGACATGGTGAACCAGATCTGCATCTACGGCTCGCCGCAGATGTGCCGCTCGCAACTCGCCATGTTTCGCGCAGCAGGGGCGCGACTGCCGCTGCTGGCAGTGAGCCCGGTCAACGATTCCGACCGGCTCGGCGCGACGCGCGCGGCAATTCGCCAGTTGGCGCCCTGAGCTGCGGCGGGTCACACGCATCACAGAATGAAGCGCCGGGCTCAATGCTCAGTGAGCCCGGGGGCACCTACTGCAAAGCTCGACACGGATACGGTGGCGCACCCGGTTCGGGCTGCCGCGGAGTGAGGGATCATCCCGCGGTTGACAGCCAGCGCCTCGCCACGCGAAACAGGACTGCCACAGCGAAAGCGGTCTGTCGAGACTACGGAGTTCGGCGGGGCAGGATCGGCGTTCGCCTCCGATTTCGGCAGCTACCCCACTGATTGAACCTTCCGTTATGGTGCCGGCGTCGCGTGGGACCGCGCCAAGGCCCGGGAACCATGCACCGGGAAGGAACGACTTTCGTTCTTGAAATGTTCCTTGAGATATCCGTTCTGGATTTTACCGATTGTGGTTTGAATCTTGCCTTTGGCCGCCATGGTCTTGCCGCACAAAATCTTCCCGGGGGTTACCCTGATGCCACCTTCCCCAATCTCAAACGCGGAAACAAACCCTGTTGCAATTATCTGGTTATAGGTGTTAGCGTCACACGGTGCGCGAAACATTTCTCCACCAATAATCGATTTCGCCACAATCGGGACACAGACACGCGGTACACAGACACGCGATTCCACTCCCGCGCCTTTATCCCTTGTGGCGCGAGCGGGGAGGCCGAACGTCCCAATGGCGAGCGGGGCCTGACGGTCGGCGTAAAACTATAACAACCAGTACAAAAAGGAGGTGTGCCTTGTATCAATCGATACCCTCATCAGCCGAATCACCTTGCCGACCTCCCATTTCCCGGGTCCGGTCTCCAGCTAATTCGGCGCATGAAAGAGTCTTTATCAAGGCCATGGCGTGTGTCGCCTGCCTGGTCACCGGGCCGGCTGTTGCGCTCACCTTCAAATCTGGAGAGATCGAAGCCTTTATAGATACCACGGTTACCGCCAGCGTGGCGATGCGCACGCAAGGTGCGGATGAACGCTCGTTCATTCCTGGAGTTTCGGCACCCTATTCCGGAAATACCCAGGTTTTTCCTGATGGCGGCGATATCTACAGCTCACCGCTGTCGTTGTTGGCGGACATGGGCGTAAAGAAAGACAACTACGGTCTTTTTTCGCGCATGTCCTATACCTACGACTACACCATAATGCACAAGGACTGTGACAACTGTTTCCGCCCGACACCGGTTGGTGAACTCGACGGCATTTCCAATGCGGGACAAAACGCCGCGGGCAATAAATTCCGGGTACTCGATTTATTCGGTTACAGCAGCTGGAACCCCGGGGGTCACCTGTTGAACATCCGGATCGGCAAGCAGGTCGTCAACTGGGGCGAAAGCGACATCCTGGGCGGCGGCATAAGCCAGATGCAAAACCCGGTCGATTTCGGCAAGACCACAACCCCGGGGACGGAGATCAAGGAAACCCTGATGCCCCAGGAGATGATCTACGCGCAGTTTGGTGTCACGGACGATGTGACGGTAGAAGCCTATTATGTCTGGAACTGGCGCAGGTCAGAATTTTTCAGTACCGGTACGTTCTTCAGCCCTCTTGATCTCTACGGCAAGGGCTACAAGCCAGATCTGTTGATTCCGGGCATTCCCTATACCGGTACCGACCGGCCCGACAAGGGCGGCCAGTGGGGTATGGCTGTTCACACCATCCTCAGCGGATTGGACAACGCAGACCTGGGTTTTTACTGGGTTCGGTCCCATGCGTTCATGCCGGCACCGACCGTGGACGAAAGCCATAATGTTCCAGATCCGTTTTCCTTGCTGCCCGTAACACTCGGCGGGTACCGCTGGAAATTCGCGCAAGACCTCGACACCTTTGCCGTGTCGCTGAATGGCGTGTTACCGGGAAGTCTGGGACTCGCATTTCAGACCGAAATGAACTACCGACCGGATTTTCACGACATCAGACAATGCGGAAACCTGTTTGGACTGGGCGGCATCCAGACGGCGCTTGGCCTGCTTCCCCCGGGATTGGCCGGACCGGACGGCAACATAATCGGTTGCGGCACCGAAACCAACGATCTGTGGACTTATCTCGGAGCATTGACCTATTCCGATGCGACCACACTGCTGGGCGCCAACACCCTCAGCGTCATATTGAACGTCAATGCGCAATGGATAGACGGTCTCGACGGCGGCGATCCTACGGATTTCGTGCACAACGGCTCCGGACCCGCGTTCCAGGGACACTTCAAAGGAACTGACGGCCTTGATCAGCCCGTTTCCCCGTTCTCCTGGGGATATGCATTGGTCGGCCAACTCGAATACAACGACATCTTTGCGAACCTTGACATGCGACCCACGCTGGTCTGGATCCATGGCGTAGACGGCTATCAACCACAGGCTGCGGGTATCGGCGGAGCCCTGCAAAAGGGCCAACAGATTGCCCGCGCAAGCCTCGAGTTTAGTTATTTGTCCAGCACTTCTTTGGAGTTGGCCTACTCACAATGGCTGGGTGACAACGCCGCCGGCGCCTATTTCGACCGGGACAACCTGTCATTGGCATTCAAATACCGTTTCTGAGGATCGTCTCAATGTTCAATTCGCAGCATGACAACAAGAAGAAACATCGCCAAGCACGCAGCGTTCTGGCGGTGGGCAGGATGCTACTGCTTGGCTTTGCCACTGAGGCGGCGGCCGCACCGCTGTCCAGTGCCGAAATCGCGAAGCTCGGCCTGTCCGGCACCGAGCTGACTCCGGTCGGTGCGATTCGGGCCGGGAACGCCGCAGGAACCATTCCCGAGTGGAAAAATGAGCTCCTTCCAATTCCTCAGGGATTTACACCAGGCGATCACCACCCCGATCCATTCCCGGGCGATAAAGTTCTTTTCACCATAACCACTGCAAATTATCAGCAGTACGCCGACAAGCTGACTCCGGGGCAGATAAAATTATTTGAAGTGATTCCCGGGTACAAAATGGATATTTATCCGACGCGCAGAAGCGCGGTATATGCAGAGCGGTTTTACAAGGCAGCATTAGAGAATGCCAAGACAGCGGAAGTGGTAATTGCCGGCAATCAAATCGGTTTTAAAAATGCAGTTATCTCCTGGCCCTTTCCCATACCCAAAAATGGAAATGAAGCCATAGTCAACGCGTTAACCAGGCCGTTGCCGTCATGGATCAATTTTTGGGACAACACAGCCGCCACTACCGTAAACGGTGGGTATGAGGTAAATAAATTATCGGTACAGATACATTGGTTATACGGTGAGGCCGGAAACACCATTGAAACTTTCGATCCCAGCGCGCCCGGAACGGGGTACGGGTATTTTCAAACCATCACCGCTCCAGTCAAGCAGGCAGGACAGGTACTGCTTGCTCATGACCCAATCACCTATACCAGAAATCTTCGCCAGGCCTGGCAATACAACCCGGGACAGCGGCGAGTGAAGCGCGCGCCGCAAATAAACTATGCGTATCCATTTCCAGGCAGCAGTGGCCTGATGACCGTGGATTCCGGATATGGCTATAACGGCCCGAATGACCGGTTTGAATGGAAACTGGAGGGCCTGCATGAAAAGTATGTTCCCTACAATTCATACCGACTGCACAGTGGGGATATAAAGGTCTCCGACATAATTACCAAGGATGGACGACTCAACCAGGACCTCCCACGGTACGAACTGCATCGGGTATGGAAGCTTACCGGTACGTTGCGAGAAGGCACGAGCCATATATATGGTTACCGGGAGTTGTTTCTGGACGAGGACAGTTGGTGGGTTTTACTCGCGGACAACTATGACCGCCGCGGTCAGCTGTGGCGTCCCATTGAATTGCATATCGTGAACCTTTATGACGCCCAAACCATGTTCTACACGCTTTTGGACTCATACGATCTTCAATCCGGCAGGATGATGTTCATGGGTCTTGATAACGAGGATCCCGGCCCGGATATGAGCTGGAGAGCGGACGACTCCTATTTCTCGCCTGGCTCCATACGGGCACAGGGAACTCGTTGAACCCAATGGATCCGAACTCCTCGACGGCATGCTGTGAAATGAACGATCGAACCTGACCAGCCGTTCATTTTCGAACAGATTGCGCACCCTGTTCGCCACCGGAAGAGCAACTTCAACTAGCTCTCCATATATTTATCCGCGATCAAGTCGCCGAACAGGGTGACGCGCAAGTACGCCCGCAATCGTCGCATCTTCCCCTGCGACGACGCGGCACTGACGGAAAGCACTGCTCCGGGCGATCCGGGAGGCCGCGAAGAACTGAAGGCCATCCATCACTGGAAGCCGGACAGGGCTTCCGGCCGATGTCCGGCGAGACAGCGTGCCGTTATCGGCACGGTGACAAAACCCAGGTACACAGTGGGTTGGCAGGCCCGGTTCTGGCACTGAACACAAAACATTAGCGCCGGAAAAGCATATCTATGGCTCCCAGAGAATCTGTCATGAATCGCGTCGTAAAGCTGATATTTTCGTACCGACCGCTCATTCTGTTTTTCTTTTTTGCATTTACCATTTTCATGGGTATCAATGCTTTAAAGCTGCGAATGGAATCCGGGTTTGAAAAGCTAATGCCTTTCAAACACGACTATATCAAGACACTGGAAAAGTACCAGGATGATTTTGGATCCGGAAATCAGATAATCGTAGCCTTGATGCAAAAACAAGGGACCATTTTCAATCCAGAATTTTTCCGAGTAATGCAATCGGCAACCGACGAGATATTTTTTCTGCCTGGGGTAGCTCGATCAACGGTTACATCGATTTTTACTCCAAATGTAATTTACATCGAGGTAATTGAAGATGGATTCTCCGGCGGCAACGTCATTCCCGCTGAGTTTCAGCCCACTGAAGAATGGATGCCGATCGTTCGAAACAACATCATCAAATCCGGGCGTATCGGCGATCTGGTAGCCAATGATTTTTCCGGGGCCTTGATCAGGGCCGAATTGATCGAGCGCGACCCTACCACCCGAACGCCTCTGGATTATGGAAAGGTCTCTGATGACCTTGAAAAACAAATTCGCAGCCGCTTTGAAAGTGACAACATCGACGTTCGCATAATCGGGTTTGCGAAATCCACTGGCGATATCGCCGATGGCGCCGGTGATGTAGTGGCATTTTTCGGTATTACCTTGGCAATAACCGGTGTACTTCTCTGGCTCTATACCCGATCCGTGATTTTGTCCCTGCTTCCGCCTCTGGTGGCACTGGTCGCAGTCATCGGGCTTTTGGGCTCTCTCGATATGCTCGGCTATGGCCTGGATCCGATGTCGATTCTGGTTCCATTCCTGGTCTTTGCTATCGGGGTCAGTCATGGCGTGCAAATGGTAAGCGGTTGGATGGGCGAGGTGATGTACGGGGACGATACCGACGCCAACGGTCAGCCGGTGGTGCCGGTCTCCGAGTCCTCCCTCGGCGTCGATAGCCTTGAAGCGGCCCAACGCACCTTTCGCCGGCTATTGATACCCGGCGCACTGGCTGTGATCACTACCTCAGTAAGCTTTGCCACCATCCTGCTGATCGATATTCAAATAGTCCGGGAGACCGCCATTACCGCAAGTGTGGGCATGGCGATCATGCTGCTGACCAAAATGATCCTGCTGCCCGTGCTGCTTTCTTACGTAAAGATCGACAATCTCGGCCGCTACCGCGAGCGGCATCGGCTGGCGGAAGCCCGGCGAGATCCGCTATGGCGATTCATGGCACGCGCTACCGAGACCGGGCCATCCCTGGTCATACTGGCCCTGGTAGTGATAATCACCCTGCTGGGCGTTTACAAGGGAAGGGAAATGAAGATCGGGGACCTTCATGCGGGCATTCCTGAATTGCGTGAGGATGCTCGTTACAACATAGATAGCCATGTTATCGCCGAGAATTTTTCCATCGGCGTTGACAAGTTGTCGGTAATTGTCGAAGCACAACCAAATGCATGTGTCGATTACGATGTAATGAAGGAAATGGATCGATTTGCGTGGTATTTGCAGAACCTTCCCGGAGTACATTCGGTCGACTCCCTTGCCCGCGCGATGAAATTGATTATTGCGGCCAACAATGAAGGCAGCCCTCGATGGTTTGATGTTTCCCGGGATCCGAACAA
Source organism: Porticoccaceae bacterium (assembly GCA_050179115.1). Classification (GTDB taxonomy): domain Bacteria; phylum Pseudomonadota; class Gammaproteobacteria; order Pseudomonadales; family Porticoccaceae; genus JAGPUQ01. The sequence goes on from JBFXFL010000034.1 coordinate 21,693, forward strand.
TATGGCGTCAGCGCTCCATGATCTGGAGCGCGGCGGCGGCGACGACTACATGAACGCATCCTGCGACGCGATGCCGGTAAATATTTTTACGACTGATCACAAGGCCGAGACAATAGATGCCATCATCAACGGGATCACAGCATTCAAGTCCACGCTTCCCAAGGAAAAATTCCATATTCGCCTCGCTACCGGAAATGTCGGCATCATCGCTGCCACCAACCAGACCGTCGCGGCGGCAGAACGGCCAATGATGGCTTGGGTATACGGAGTGACGATCGTCCTGTCGCTACTCGCGTTTCGATCCGTAGCCGGCACTCTGTGCATCGTCATTCCATTGGCCGTGGTCTCCCTGCTGGGGAATGCCATGATGGCAATCCTGGGGATTGGCCTGAAGGTGAACACCCTTCCCATGATGGCCTTGGGAGTTGGTGTTGGCGTGGATTACGCCATTTACATCTACGCGGCGATGCGCGGATTCGTGCATGCTGGCGATTCGCTGAACGAGGCGTTCTACAAGGCCATGAGACTTACCGGCAAGGCGGTGATTTTCATCGGCATCACGCTTGGCGTGGGAGTGTGTACCTGGATTTTCGCTTCTCTGAAATTCCAGGCCGATATGGGGATACTGCTGACCTTTCTGTTCGTGACCAACATGCTGGGAGCCACTCTGATTTTGCCGGCGCTCGCGCGCTGGTTATTGCGGCCCCGAGGTCGCGCCAGGCTTGCCACTGCCTGACATGCGCGTGCTGCAACGAGTGCGGCCGATTTTTGATCACGCCCTCCGCAAGGGCAGGCTCGTACCCCTTGCACAGTGAAGTTGTCCAGCCCATCGCCGTCGGCACGCAGATCGGTGACGCTCTCCCGGTGCGCGCTCACCACTGGAGCTCGCCAGGACACGCGCTTCCGCAGCCCGCCGAGGTGTGCATTGCCGGGATCTCATACGCTCGAAAAACGAGTGTTGCCATTTGGCAATAATTCCCGAAATCTGGATGTTTAATTTTTGATGTCATATAGTTGCGTTGTTTCATTTAGGCAACGTTACTGTGACGGACATTCCCCGCGGTAGCGGCCAAAGGCGCGCCAAGGCGCTCATTGGCCGCTTTTCGTTGTTGCAGCAATGGGTGGCAGCCACCATCCTGTCGGTGCTTCCGCTGTTGCTAGCGGTGAGCTATGCGGGGCTGTCCCTGCAACAGCAGAACAGTAGCCAGCGCGCGCTGCTCGAGCGTGTCGATCGGGTGGGTGCAGAGGGCGGCACGATCGCCGAGCACATCAAGGAAATGGTGCGACTGTCGCGGCAATATGCGTTGCTGCAGGAGCCCAGCTTTCTCGATCTCTATCGACAGAAAGCCGACGCCATGGCGGCCAGCGTCGATTCGCTGCGACCGATGCTCGACGACCGAGAAAGCCAGGTCACCCTGGAGGCGCTGCTGGGCACCGCCGCGGAGATCGAGCGCGCGCTCTTCGAGGCGGGGGGCTCCAACCAGAGTTTGTCCGTCTCGCTACAGTTGTTGGTGTCGCTGGGAGAAGGTATCGCCAAGCAGGTCGAGGCCTATCGGCGCCGCGCGCTGATCGAAGGCGAGCAGGCTTTCAACCGGATCGTCCGCCAGCTAACCGTGCTCACTGCGCTGGTCTTGCCGGGCACCCTGGGGCTGATGATCATCGGCAACTACATGGTGTCGCGCCCCCTGTGGCGCTTGAGTCAGGCGATCCAGCGGCTTGCCGAGCAGGATTGGGAGATGCCGATCGAGATTGAAGGTCCGAAGGACTTGGCTGCCTTGGGCCGCAATCTCGAATGGATGCGCAGGCAGATCATCAGCAGCGAGCGCCAGACCATGGCATTCATTCAGCACGTGACCCACGAACTGAAAACACCCATCGCCGCGATCATCGAAGCCGGCAGCCTGCTGGACGAGGAGGTCCCCGGACCCTTGACTTCCCGGCAGCGATCGATCCTGACCGTGTTGCGTACCAATGCGAGGAATCTGGAACACCTGATCGAGCAGCTGCTGAATTACAACGCCGTATCCTATGGAATCCTGACCCAGTTGGAGGAGGTGGATATCCAGGCACTGTGCGAGGCGACCCGGGCGCGTCTGGAGGCCTCGAAGCCGAACAAGAAGCCGCGCTGGGACATTTCCGGGCCGTCGCGGGTGGTGCGTTCGGATCCGAGATTGCTCGAGATGATTCTCCGAAACCTGGCGAGCAATGCCTTTCAGTTCATTCCCAACGGGGGCGATATCGTCATTCATTGGGAGCTGGGGGAGCACGAATGGCGACTGACTGTCGCCGATAACGGGCCCGGGATAGCCCCGGACGAGATGGCGCATATCTATACGCCATTTTTCTCTGGCGCCAATGATTCTCGGGAGCGCGGCGCCCAGACCGGCATGGGACTGTCGATAGTCCTCGAGTGCGTGCATCTGCTCCATGGCCGGATAGACACCCGATCCACCCCCGGGAACGGCGCGGAATTCGTCCTCCATTTCCCGATCTTGAGGTAAGGAAAAATACTATGCGTCCTGCTCTGGTTGTTCTGTCCTGCCTCGGTGTTTTCGTTCAGGGGTGCCAATCGGGCACCCCTGTTCAGCAGATTTCCGATGAAGTTGTACCGCCATCGATGATCGCAGATGAAGCCTGCGCCCGAGCTACGGAATCCGCCGTTGACCAGTGGCTACGGGAGCGGTATGCGGTGTGTCAGCTCTCGACAGAGGAACGGAAAGCAAGCTTGCAGCGCCTCGAGCAAGTTCAGCGAGAACGCACATTGAGTGATGACTTGCAAAAGCTGGCTCTGGCCAGTTGTCAGCCCGAATTGACTCCCGGCCTGTTGCGCGAGGCTTTGAGTGCTGTCGCCAGCACCGAGGTACCGGCAGAGGAGTGGCGCCAACTGATCGCTCTGATTGCCGCACTGGACCGAAGCTCGCGCATCCTGGAGACCCGCAACGAACAGCTCAAGGCGGAGCTCGAAAGAACGATCAACGGCATTCGGGATATCGAGACCGATATCGATGACATTCACCAAAATGGAGGGGGGCGATGAACCAGCCGACCATACTGCTCGTGGACGATGACCCCGGACTGCTCCAGTTGCTGGAGATTCGACTGGAGTCATTTGGCTATGCCACCCTGTGCGCCGCGTCAGGGGACGAAGCGCTTCGGCTGCTGGAGAAGAACACGATTCAGGCGCTGGTCAGTGACTTGCGCATGCGGCCCATGGATGGTCTCGAGCTTTTCGAGAAAGTGCGTGAGCGGTGGCCGAGCATTCCGGTGATCATGATCACCGCGCACGGCACCATTCGCGAAGCCGTGGATGCCACCGTGAAAGGGGTATTTTCGTTTCTTACCAAACCCGTCGATCCCGGCGAACTGCAATCCGTGCTGAAAAGGGCCATTGCCCTTCAGGCCGGCGGGGAAAACCGGGACCCCGCGGATGAGGGGCGCCTGGTGACCCGGTGCGCCCGGATGTTCGAGTTGTTGGAGCAAGCGCGTCTGTATGCCGAAAGCAATGCCAATATTTTGATCACTGGTGAAAGCGGCACAGGCAAGGAATTGCTTGCCGAGTTTGTTCACGCTCACAGTTCCCGCACCGAAGCGCCTTTCGTCGCCATCAATTGCAGCGCGATACCCAACGAATTGCTCGAATCCGAGTTGTTCGGGCATGCCAAAGGGGCTTTTACCGGTGCCAGCCGGGATCGGCAGGGGCTGTTCGTTTCCGCCGATCACGGCACCGTATTGCTCGACGAAATCGGGGACATGCCCCTACTGCTGCAGGCAAAGTTATTGCGTGTGCTGCAAGAGGGCAAAATACGGCCTCTGGGCGCACACGAGCTGATCGACATCGATATCCGGGTGATTTCGTCGACCCATGTCGATCTGGAAAGGGCGATCGGCGAGGGCCGTTTTCGCGAGGATCTCTATTACCGGTTGAATGTCGTCAGTCTACATATCCCGCCGCTTCGAGAACGGCCCGAGGACATTGCCATCCTGGCGCAGCATTTTTTGCGGGAGATGGCGCAGCGGAGAAACAAGCAGGAGAAAGTCCTGTCCCCCCAGGCGCTCGAGTTGCTGCTGTGCTATGGGTGGCCGGGAAATATTCGCCAGTTGCAGAATGTCATGGAGCGACTGTTTGCCTTGAGTCGCGGGCCGGTGATTCCGGAAGCCCTGGTGCAGCAGGCACTGCCCCTGGATACCGCGCCCAGGATCCGTTCCTTCAGCGATGCCCGCCGGGAGTTTGAGCGACAGTACCTGGCGCAGTTGCTGGCCGTGACCAAGGGCAACATGACACAGGCGGCGGAGCTGGCCGATCGCAACCGGTCGGATCTCCACAAACTGGTCAAGCGCCATGCGATCAACCCCAGTGAATTCCGCTACCGGAGCGCGGAGGACGGATGATCATCACCGAGCGCTGACCCGGCGTGGCCGGGCCAGCGCATCGCATCCGGGACGATCAGAAGGTGTAGGGGACCGACAGGGCCACGAAACCTGTATGCCCGATCCCCACGTTTTCTCCGGCGTAGGTGGTGGAAACTCCGCCGACCAGGGACATCGAGTTGCTGAACCGGTAGCTGGTCATCAACTGCGCGGCATGGCGGTTGTAATCCGGAAAGGTGGTCAGTACCTCTTCATCATTGTTCTCGTCGTCGTTGCCCACGCTGACAGTATTGGCGGAGCGCAGGATGAACGACCACGAAGAATCACCCGGCGTCCAGCCGATGAAGGCATTGAAAAAGGCTTCGTCGGCGGGCACCTCCCAGCGTTTGGTGTAGCCTACCTCGCCGCTGTAGAAGATACGGCCGCTGCCCAGGGTGTGGCGATTGCCATAAGCGAGTGCGATATCCCCGTCATACTGATCCCGACCCAGGGCGACCGTGGCATCCTCATCCGGGCTGATGGGGACCTTGGCGCCGACCTGCAGGGCCAGGGAAGCCTCGTTCCGGCCCCAGAGTCGCTGGCGGGCGAAGAAGTCCGACTCCGCAAGCCCCGAGTTGCTGTCCGTCGTGCCCTCGGCGGTCTCGATCCAGACCGTGCGGTACTTTGGCTGCATCCCCAGGGTGAAACTGTCGGTAACACCGTATTCGATGAGCGGGCTGAATTCCACCATGGTGAACTCGTCCGCCCGGTCCACGCGATCACCGCTGCTGTCGAAAGACTCGTCGGCATAGGTGTAGGAGGTTGGCAAGAGTATCGACAGACCGCCGTCCGGTTGGGTCCATGCGGATCCCAAGGCCGCGGGCGTGGCCGCACCTGTGGCAATTGCGATCGCACTCAAGGTGGCGGCGCGATGGAGAATATTTGTTTTCATGGGTTTTGACTCCTCTGTGATTGACGGGTGTTATCGGGCGTGCCCGGTCGCTTGCCCGAGCGAGGGTTGGAAAGATCCAAAGGTCACCTGTACGTCGCTGGCGCCCGCCGGGGGATTTGTCAGCCGGGTTTCGAAAGGCACCGAAGCACCCGGCGCCAGCAAGCTGCTGTCGGCGAGGAACTCCCAGCGTTTGATGACGATACCCTCGCGATTTACCAGTCGTGCCTCGAGTGGGGGAACCCGGGAACTGTGATCCGAGGTATTGATCGCCACGCCCTTGACGACCAGCTGGCGGGGCTGTCCGGGGAGGTTGTGCGTCTCCGGCTTGACCAGGTGAACCTTGAGCTGCCGGCTGGCGATCTCCAGGTCCTGCTCTGCACAGGTTCGATACCTTTCCGGGCGCTCCGGATAACGGTCGACGCAGTGGGCCGCGGCGTATGCCCGTTGATCGACCGCGGGCCACTGCACTCCGAAGCGTGCCTGGATACCGGCAGGCGGCAGCGCGCTCAGTGTGTAGAGCCCGGGCGCCAGCGCGCCCAGGGGCGTAACCCGGACAACGTCTTCATGGTCTTCGTGCCGGGATAACCGCACCGGGACCCTGAGCGCCTCGATCCGGGCGTTGGCCCACTGACTACCGGCACTCGGTTGGATTTCTCCCGCCGGGGTGATCTCGCTCCGGACCCAGCCGACCTTGTGGAGTTGGATCAACGGTTCCGGGCTGCCGGTGGCGGTGGCAAGCTTCCTGTCGCGAATCAGGAACGAAACTCCGGGAGAAAAATTGGATCGTTGATCCCAGGTCTCGCGCTCCCACTTGGAATCGCCATCGAGCCGCGTCGACACCTCATCCTCGACGGCATAAAGTCCCGCCTTGCGGGGGACGCCATCGAAGCCGGAACAGCCGGCAAGCAAGATTGCGAGGACGCAGATGAGCCACGCGGCCCGTTGAAAGATGGTCGTTACCTTTTCCATCCGTTGGTCTCCTTCTGGCACTGCTCGTTAAGGTTTCCGCCTATCGTATTGGGCGGCTCCGATCAGTCCTGACCGCGGTCATCGCTGTGGGCTCGGGCCCGCGCAGCCGCATCGGCGCGGCAGCCGCTGCCCGATTCCTCGGCATGGTCTTCGTCCTCCTGGACATCGCGCTGATTTCCGGATTTCGCTTCGGCGCGAGAGGATGCGCTGGCCTGGCAGTTACCGTCACCGCGCTTTCCGGATTTGCTCGACGCGCTCGCCCTCGCGGAAGCCGAGGCCGAGGCCTTGGCCGCGGTGCGGCTTTCCATCCGGCTGGTGTTGGGATCCTCAGTCGCGGTAATCACTCCAGCCTCCGGGGATTGAACCGCTCGTGCAGGAGCCCACAATAACCACAGGGTGAAGGACAGCATGGTCAGCAGAGCGATGAGAATACGAGTGATCATGGCGTTTCTCTCCAGAGTAATGACGCGCTGTCAGTGCTTCCGATGACAACAGCGCTGCAGATCCGGGTATGACAAAGAGGGCTGGGCGAGCGCGTCCGCTGCGCTCGCCCGGCTCTCCGGTTCTACGGGTGCTCCTTGCGCGACGCATTCACTGCACGGCTTCCGAGGCCTCTTCATCGGATTCGTGATCGATGCTCGCCCAGGCGCCAGATTCGGCTTCTGCCTGAACCTGAGCCTGCGGGTTCGCGTCATCACCGGTATCCATGGTGGGGTCTGTTTCGGTCGTATCGAACTCGGCCGTTGCGTTGGCTTCGGCTTCGGCTTCGGCTTCGGCGTTACCTGTCGCCTTGGCCATCGATTGAGTCATGGTGCTGACCGAGGTGTTGCCGGGCGTGTGGATGGCCTTGGCCTGGGACAGGCTGTGGCCCACCGCGTGCCCGTCACCGCGCGCGTTGGCGATGCCGAGGCTGTGCGCCATGGTCTTCGTCATGTGCGGGGTGTCGATGGTTTTCGCCCAAGAATGCGAACGGGCCTCAACGTAGCTGGCGGCAGTTTCACTCACCGCCTGTGCCTGGCTCGCGGCTTCAGCGGCTACCCCGGCGGCCACCTGGGACTCCGGACTGCCGTCGATTGCGGCCGCTTCCGCGGCAGCGGTGGCAGCCGCTCTGGCACTGACCGCAGCCTCGTTGGCCTGGCCTACGAGAGCTTCGGCTTCGGCCAGGGAGCTGGCTTCAACGACTTGCGAGGCCTGCTCGGTAGCCATCCCGGCGGCGTCGGCGGCGGCTTCCACGGAAGTGGCTACCGCTGCACTCACCGAACCATCGGCGGCGACCGCAAAAGCGGCTGCGGCAGCAGATGCTGCAGCGGTGACAGCCTGAGTGACGCCGGCTTCAGTTGCGGTGCTGGCCTGGGCTGCGCCCAGCGACTGGGCGAGCGCCAGACCACCCTGCTCGTTGGCCGCGGCCGAGGTGCTGGCACCAGCCTGCGAAGTGGCGTTCGCGGTGCCGGTAGCCTCGAGTTCGGCGCTGGCCTCACTCTGGGTAGTGGCCTCGACCTGCGCCTCCACACCTTGGCTTTCAGCGCCGGCTGTCCCCGTGGCCGTGGTGGAAGTCGAGACGGTTCCGGAACCTGCCTCCAGGTTGGCGCTGGCATCGCTAGCCGAGGTGCCCTGAACGACGCCGTCGGCGTCCGTGGAGAGGCTGGCCGAAGCCTGGCTGGTGACGCTGGCGGAAACGGAACCGCCGTCATCGCTGAAACCTTGTGCGCTGGCGTTAGCCGTCGCTCCGACTTCGGTCTCGGTTACAGGAGCTTCGGATTCCGAGGTGCCGATGGTTGCGTCGGCCTCTCCTTCGGTCGATCCGGCGGCGCCTTCAGATCCGTTGGCGAGTTCTGCCGAGTCTGCCGTGCCATCGACGTCACCGCTGTCTTCGCTACCGCCAAGCCCGGCATCCGGCTCGGATGCGGAAACTTCAACGTCGGCGGATGCGCCACTCTGCACGTCGGCGGTGGTCCCGTCCTCCATAGAGGCTGATACATCCGCATCGGCGGAGGCCGAAGCTTCGTTGGTACCTGCCGCGTCATCCAGGGTCACGCTGGCGTCGGCGGAAGCGCCGCTTTCGACACTGGCCGTACCCTCGCCGACAGAAGCGGATGCGTCTGCTTCGGCGGAGGCCGAAGCTTCGCTGGTACCTGCCGCGTCATCCAGGGTCACGCTGGCGTCGGCGGAAGCGCCGCTTTCGGCACTGGCCGTACCCTCGTCGACGTCGACAGAAGCGGATGCGTCTGCTTCGGCCGAGGCCGAGGCGCCACTGATGCCCGTGGCGTCGTCCAGCGATGCCTCTGCGTTTGCAGCGGCCCCACTTTCGACGCTGACGGCGCCATCATCCAAGGAAGACGAGGCGTCAGCACTTGCGGAGGCTTCCCCTGTAGACGTGGTGTCGCCCAGGGTCACTCCCGCAGTGGCCGATGAACTGCTCTCGGCGCTGATAGCGCCATCGGCCGAGCCCATTGCGCTTGCGCTGGAACTCGAGGTCGCCGACGCCTGAACCCCGCTTTCGAGGACAGATGATTCGGCAGTAGCGCTGCTTTCGGCACCGACCAGACCACCTTCGAAGTCGGCCGAAGCGCCGGAAGATGCGGCCGCGTCGGCAGTGGCATCCACGCCGTCCAGCGTTGCGCCAGCAGCGGCGTCGGTCTCGGCGGCGGCATCGCCAACGCCTTCAACACCCACGCTGGCGTCTGCGCCCGCGGCGACGTCGATTCCGGTAGTGGCGTCCGCTCCTGCGGCAGCATCAACGCCGGCGTCGACCCCGGCGGCGGCGTCAGCTCCTGCGGCAGCATCAACGCCGGCATCGACCCCGGCGGCGGCATCGACTCCGGAGGTGGCATCGATTCCGGAGGTGGCATCGATTCCGGCGTCGATTCCGGAAACTGCATCGACGCCGACCGCCGCATCTGCGCCGGCGGATACGTCGACATCCGCCGCAAGGTCAGTGGCGCGAGTCAGACCACTGCCGAGAATCAGTGCCAGCGCGGTCGAACCCACGATCAATGGATGTGTTTTCCTGCTGAATGATCTCTTGTTCAATAGCATGGTTACTCTCCTTCACAGTTGAGACGAGGGTGCGTCGTTTGTCACGAGCTCTCGCGGTGCCCCTTGGCCGGTAGTCCGGCGACTCAAGTCGGGACTGGTTAGACGCCGGACCCTGAAGGGCCCGCTGGCAGCGTCTGCAGATGTCAATTCGCAACATGTGTGCCAGCAATGGGTTTGCCGCCCTGAATAAGAATTAACTATATGAAAATAAAAAGGAAAAATTTGTTTAATAATTTCATCTTCTAAACCAAACCCGCAAAGTGTTGCTGTTTGGTAACAGATGATCGAGGCCGCAAGGAAAAAGGCCGACATCGGCGGTGAGTTTTGTCGCCAAATTGCGACATGTAACCGGGCATGCGACTACAAGTGTTTGTTATTTCTATATTTTTGGTGTTTTCAATCAGAGACACCGGGTCTCTACCGTCCCCGCGAGTGTCCTCGCCAGCGTGCAGGCAGGGTCGCCACCGAAGCGGTCTCGGCAGTAGCCGTCAAAGCGTCCGGCGCGGTTTCGCTCGATGCATGTTCCTTCTCAAGTGCGCTTGAAACATCGGGCGAGTCTCGGCGAGGCCGGTGTTCGGCGAGCCCAGGCTCTGCGGACAGCGCTCGGCAATCCTGCGGAGCTTGCCAGCATCGAGCCGGTGACGGTGTAAACAAGGAAAGTGCCGCGCGACGCCCAGGCTTGCGACTCCGAAGATTGGCACTCTCCGGAGGCGCCAATTGCCCTTCAGCCCGATCCTGATTCCTGACCGGGCATCGTTTCGCCCGCGCTGACCAGCGCGCTCGCACGCTCGGTGTTCCGGATGCCTGACAACACCGCCGAGGTGCCTTCGCAGTCGATTTCGCGCCGGGTTTCCCCTGCTTGATCGCGGCGGCGGGCATTGCCAGGTGGCTGGCCGAATTGTTCGACGATAGTGGGTGTTTCGTCGCGTCGGGCACGCCGACCGTGGTCGGGTCTAAATCATCGGCCGCTGGACAAGTCCCACGAGGGCTTTGCCGCAGGGGCGCTCCAGCTTGAGCGTGACCTCGGCATCGGCACGGGTGGAACCGAGGTTGATGGCGGCCACGGGCTTGCCGGCGCGCGGGCGGCAATTCGCCAGTTGGCGCCCTGAATTGCGGCAGATCACACACAGGACGGAATTCTGCTGGAACTTGATCGCGACCCGCCTGCGCGCCAGTATGCCTACCGGGAACTGCTCAAACACCAGTTACCGGAAGCGCAGCTCCATGACATCCGCGGATGCTTGGCCTATAACTTTCCGCTCGGTAACGATGGCTTTCGTGAAGCGCATGAAACGGCGCTCAGCAGGCGGATGAGGGAGCGAAAGTGTGGTCGGCCGAGCGCGCAATGCGGCGGCTGAAATTTAAATGGCTACGACCCCTTTTGCCCTTTTGCCCTTTTGCCCCTCAGGAAATGCTTTATTTTGCGGGAGACTTGCCGCAGTTTGTCGATTTGCCGGCTGTTGGTGATGCCCTTCGAGTAGGCTAGGATGACAATTTTCAGCAGCAGTCTCGGATCGTAGGCCGGACGGCCGTGTTCGTCGTTGTTGTAGTGCTGTTCGAAGGCGCTCAGGTCGAGCTCGGTGTCAATCAGGTAGGAAAGAGAATATTCGAAACTGCCGGGAAGAATCTGTCGG
>JBFXFL010000035.1:0-4615 GCA_050179115.1 Porticoccaceae bacterium
TCGGCGTGGCGCGGACTGGCGACGAAGTGGATGCCCGCGCCCTCGAGGTTGTAGTAGGCGTTGCCGAGGGCGTGGATCTCCAGTTCGCAGCCGTTGCAGGAGCCGGCGTCCACCTGGCGGATGCACAGCGCGCGGCCGAGCAATTTGCGCAGGTCGGCGTGCAGGCGCTGTTCGGGCAGGCGCGCGGCATCGGCGCTCGGCAGCGGTTCCGTGCGCAGGCCGCTGCGGGCGATGACGCGCAGGGTTTTCAGCATCGCAGTTCCCCGATGTTCACAGGTCGTGACCGCTGTAGGCGAGGTTGAACGATTTATTGATCAGCGGAAAGTCCGGCACGATATTGTCGATGATGGCGTGTTCGAGCACCGGCCAGTTGTGCCACGACGGATCCTGCGGGCGACAGCGAGCGATGCGGCCATCGCCGCCGACTTCGAGCGCGACCAGCAGCGGACCCCGCCAGCCCTCGACCAGGCCGAGTCCAGCGCAGTCGGTGCGCGGCGCCGGCAGCGCGACGCGGATGTCGCCGGCCGCCAGCTCGCGCAGGAGCTGCCGGCACAGCGCGATCGCCACCCGCGCCTCCTCGAAGCGCACCGCGACCCGCGCCGCCACGTCGCCCTCATCGCGCGTGATTTTGCGCACCTCGAGCCGGTCGTAGGGCGGCGCCGGGCAGTCGCAGCGCAGATCGAACGCCTGCCCACTGGCGCGGCCGGCAAGCCCGATAAGACCCAGCCGCGCCGCCAGCTCCGGACTCACGTGACCGGCGCCGACAAAGCGATCCTGCAAACCCGGGTGGTCGGTGTAGATGGCCTCGAGTTGCGCGAGCTGCGCTGTCAGCGCGTCGAGGTCCACGAGCACCCGTGCGACCACCGCGGGCGGCAGGTCGTGCGCGACGCCGCCCGGCACCACTTCGTCCATCGGGTAGCGGCAGCCGTAGATGTCGGCATTGGTGCGCAGCAGGCACTCCTTCAGGTGACCGAACTGGCTGAGGCCGAAGGCGAAGCCGGCATCGTTGCCCAGCGCACCCAGATCGCCCAGGTGGTTGGCGAGCCGCTCGCGCTCCAGCGCCAGGGCGCGCAGACAAAGCGCCCGCGGCGGCGGCTCCACGCCACACAGCGCTTCGAGCGCCATGCAGTAGGCCCAGGAGAAACCGACCGCGCTGTCGCCGCTGACGCGCGCCGCCAGCCGCTGGCCCTCGACCGCCGTCAAGCTCGCGAAGCGCTTTTCGATGCCCTTGTGGACATAGCCCAAGCGGGCTTCGAGCCGCAGCACCTTCTCGCCGACCACCGAGAAGCGAAAGTGGCCGGGCTCGATGATGCCGGCGTGCACCGGGCCGACCGGAATCTCGTGCACGCCGTCGCCCGCGACGGCAACAAAGGGATAGGGGCCGGAGGGCACCTCGCCGACCTTGTCGGCGGTAGCTTCAGGGGCGGCGGCGCGCAGCGGGAACAGCCCTTCGGGCCAGGCGTGGCGCAGCCAGGGCCGCTGATCGGCGGCCGTTGCGCGCACGCCGAGCAGGTCGTAGGCGGCGCGCTGCATCCGCCCGGCGGCGGGGAACAGCCCGCTGAGGTCGGGGTAGTCGAGTTCGCCCTCGGCCGGCAGCGCCAGTTCCAGCCAGTCCAGCGCGCGGCCTTGCTGCAATACCACGCAGACGCGGTACGCGCCCTCGGTGGCGCGCGCGTCGCTTGCCCACAGGGCGCCCAGGCGCGCCCCGGCGGCGCGTGCCTGGGCAATCTGGTCGAGCCAGGCATCGGCACTGAGCCGCTGGCGTCGTGCCGCCGTGAAACCCGGTACCGGTGCCAGTTCCAGGTCCATGGCGCTCACCCGATCAGCCGCGCGGCGAGGCGGAACCAGTCGGCAAGCTGGCCCGGAATGTAGAGCCCCAGCAGCAGCACCAGCAGCAGGTGCGCGAACACCGGCAGCAGCGCCGGCGAGTGCGGCAGCGGCAGCGAGTGGGGCTCGCCGAACACCATGGGTTGCACGCGCCGGAAGATGGCGCCGAAGGCGACGCCGAGCGCCAGCAGCAGGATCGGCGTCGCCCAGGGCTGCTCGCGCATGGCGGTGGTCAGGATCAGGAACTCGCTGGCGAACACGCCGAACGGCGGCATGCCCAGGATCGCCAGCGTGCCGACCATCAGGCCCCAGCCGATGGTGGGCGAGCGCAGCAGCAGGCCGCGGATGTCCTGCATCTGCTGCGTGCCGGCGAGCTGGGTGGCGTGGCCGACGGCAAAGAAAATGGCGCTCTTGGTCAGCGAATGCACGGTCATGTGCAGCAGCGCCGCGAAATTGGCCACCGGGCCGCCCATGCCGAAGGCAAAGGTGATGATGCCCATGTGCTCGATCGACGAGTAGGCGAACAGCCGCTTCACGTCGCGCTGGCGCCACAGGAAAAACGCCGCCACCAGCACCGACAGCAGGCCGAAGCCCATCAGCATGCGTCCCGGCAGATCACTGTGCAACGCGCCCGCCACCAGGATCTTGCAGCGCACCACCGCGTACAGGGCGACATTGAGCAGCAGGCCGGACAGCACCGCGGACACCGGCGTCGGGCCTTCGGCGTGGGCGTCCGGCAACCAGTTGTGCAGCGGCACCAGACCCACCTTGGTGCCGTAGCCGACCAGCAGAAACACGAACGCGATTGACAGCACCGTGGGTTCGAGCTGGCCCTTGACGGCGTCCAGATGAGTCCACAGCAGCGCGCCGCCACTGGCCCCCAGCAGGCGCTCGGCGGCGAAGTAAAGCAGGATGGTGCCGAACAGTGCCTGGGCAATGCCAACGCCGCACAGGATGAAATACTTCCAGGCCGCCTCCAGCGAGGCGGCGGTACGGTACAGCGACACCAGCAGCACCGTGGTCAGCGTCGCCGCCTCCAGCGCCACCCACAGGATGCCCATATTGTTGGTGGTCAGCGCCAGCAGCATGGTGAACATGAACAGCTGATACATGCTGTGGTAGAGCCGCAGGCGGCCGGGCGTAAGGTGGCCCCGGTCGGTCTCGATGCGCATGTAGGGGCGCGAGAACAGCGCCGTGGTGAAGCCGACCAGACTGGTCAGGGCGACCAGAAAGACATTGAAGGCATCTATGAAAAACTGTTCGTTGCCGATCACCAGCGGCCCGCCCAGGATCACCCGCGCCGTCAGGGCGCAACCGGCCAGGAAGGTGACAAGACTGAACAGGGCGTTCAGCTCCGCGGCGCGGGCACTCGCGCCCCACACCGCCAGCGCCGCCCCGCCCAGCAGCGGCAGGCCGAGCAGCGCGATCAACTCCATGACCACCCCGTCACCGCTTCAATCCTCCTTCAGGGTCTCGAGATGGCACAGTTCCAGGCTGTCGAACTGCTCGCGAATCTGAAAAAAGAACACGCCCAGGATCACCGCCCCGACCAGCACATCCAGCGCTATGCCGAACTCGACCACCATCGGCATGCCCTGCGTGGCGGTAGTGGCGGCGAACACCATGCCGTTTTCGAGCGCCAGAAAGCCCACCACCTGGGACACCGCCTTGCGCCGGCCGATCATCATCAACAGCGACAGCAGTACCATGGCGATGGCGATGCCGAGGGTCTCCCGGGTGATCTGGTGGCCGAACTGGGAGATCGGCTGGGCGAGACCAAAGGCAAAGATCACCAGCCCCAGACCGGCCAGCATCTGCAGCGGGATGGCCACCAGCGTCTCGGTGTCCCATTGCAGGCCAAGCCGCACGATCAGGCGGCGCAGGAAGTAGGGCAGCAGCAACACCTTGAGTCCCAGCGTGAGGGCGGCCGAGTAGTACAGATGATGCAGGCCGGCACTGGCGGCCACCGCCACCGTCGAGGCGGCGAGCACCGCTCCCTGCAGGGCGAACAGGTTGACCAGCGAGGCGATGCGCCGCTGCGCCAGCATCGCGAACGACAGCAGCAGCAGCAGCGAGGCGAGCAGTTCGACCAGCTGCATGGCCAGCGGCACGTCGTTCACGCCACGCCTCCGGAGAACAGCAACTGCGTCAGCAGGCCCAGCACCGCCAGCATGAAGGCCATGGCCAGGAATTCGGGCGCCCGGAACACCCGCAGCTTGGCGCTCAGGGTCTCGAACAGTGCCAGCGCCGCGCCGGCCAATGCCAGTTTGGCCATCAGCGCGACCGCCGCCAGCAGCAGGTCCAGCGCACCCGCGTCCCGCCCGACCAGGCCCGCCGGCACGAAAAAGGCGAAGCCCAGACAGGCGTAATTGAACAGCTTGAGCGCCGAGGCCCATTCGATCAGTGCCAGGTGCCGGGCCGAATATTCCAGCACCATAGCCTCGTGGATCATGGTCAGTTCGAGGTGCGTGGCCGGGTTGTCGATGGGCAGGCGCGCGTTTTCCGCCAGCAGCACCATGACAAAGGCGAGCGCCGCGAACGCCAGACCGGGACTGACGGCGAAACCCTGTCCGAGCAACCGGTCGGCGAGTGCCGGCACCGCCGTGCTGCCGCCGATCAGCGCAACATTGAACAGCACCATCAGCAGCGCGGGCTCGGCCAGAAAGCCGATCAGCATCTCCCGCCTGGCGCCAAGCGAGCCAAAGGCGGTGCCGATATCCATGGCACCCAGCGCGATGAACATGCGCGCGGTGGCGAACAGGCCGACCAGCGCTATGGCATCGGCGGC
>JBFXFL010000035.1:4715-30140 GCA_050179115.1 Porticoccaceae bacterium
GAAAGCCGATCAGCATCTCCCGCCTGGCGCCAAGCGAGCCAAAGGCGGTGCCGATATCCATGGCACCCAGCGCGATGAACATGCGCGCGGTGGCGAACAGGCCGACCAGCGCTATGGCATCGGCGGCGCGGCCGGCCGGTAGATCCGTGCTCAGCGACGGGATGATGGCGGCGGCCACCAGCATGCAACCGAACACCACATAGGGCACGGCGCGAAACAGCGGCGAGGCCGCCTCCGCCAGCACCGCATCCTTGTGCAGCAGCTTGCGCAGCATGTGATAGGGCAGCAGCAGCGGCGGGGCGCTGCGGTTCTGCAGCCAGGCCCGGCACTGGTTGACCCAGCCCACCAGCAGCGGCGCCAGCGCCCCGGCGACGGCGATGGCGGCGGCTTGGGTCAGCAGTGCCGAGAGCGTCACAGGACCACCACCAGCAGCGCCACCAGGGTGGCGAAGCCATACAGCAGGTAGATCGCGATGCGCCCCTGCTGGAGCCGGCCAATCACCCGCGCGGCGGCCTCCACCCAGCGCACCACCGGCTGGTAGAGCAGGTACCAGAAGCGATCTTCCACCGTCACCTGGTAGCGCGGTGCGTCATCGAAGGGTGATGGCAAATGCCGCTGCATGCGAAAGAACGGCTCGAACAGCTGGCGGATCGGCTGCCCGAAACCCTCGGCGGTGTCCTGCATGCGGGCGTCCTGCCAGGGATAGCCGCAGTCCCAGGCCGGGCCGCGCGCCACCCGGCCGTGATAGACGCGCCGGATAGCCAGAAAGCTGCCCAGCATCACCGCCGCGATACCCACCGCGAACAGCAGCGGGCTGAAACTGGCGTGGCTGACGCCGCCCGCGCGCAACCAGCCGAGCTCGCCCCAGGCCGTGGTGGTCGGCCCGACCAGCAGGCTGACCGTGGCATCGAGGCGCGCCAGCAGCACACCCGGCAGCAACCCCAGGCCGACACAGGCGAGCGCCAGCGCAACCAGGGCGGTGCGCTCGAAGCGTCCGGCGTCCTGGGCCTGTTCGAGCTGCGGCTCGCGCATGCGGCCCAGAAAAATCACTCCGTAGAACTTCACCATCACATAGCCGGCCAGCGCCGAGGCGAGCACCAGCAGCGCCGCACCGACCGGCACCAGCATGTTGACGAACGGCAGCGGCAACTGCGGCGACACCAAAAACGCCTGCAACAGCAGCCACTCGGACACGAAGCCGTTCAGCGGCGGCAGCCCGGCGATGGCGAGCGACGCCACCAGCGTGGTCCAGGCCACCCAGGGCATGCGCCGGATCAGCCCGCCGAGCTTGCCGAGACTGCGCTGCCGGGTGGCGTGCAGCACCGAGCCGGTGGCCAGGAACAGCAGCGACTTGAACAGCGCGTGATTGAGGCAGTGAAACAGCGCCGCCGCCAGCGCCAGCGCGGCGAACAGGCGCAGCCCAGTGCCCTGAAACAGCATGGCCAGACCGATGCCGGCGAAGATCACGCCGATGTTTTCGATCGACGAGTAGGCCAGCAGGCGCTTCATGTCGGTCTGCACCGCGGCGAACATCACCCCGAACAGCGCGCTGAAAAGGCCGACCGCCAGCAGGGTCGCTCCCCAGCCCCACTGGGGCGTGCCGAGCAGGTCGAAACCCACCCGCAGCAGGCCATAGACCGCCGTCTTGAGCATCACGCCACTCATCAGCGCCGACACCGGCGAGGGCGCCGCCGGATGGGCTTCGGGCAGCCAGGCGTGCAGCGGCACCAGGCCCGCCTTGGCACCGAAACCGAACAGCGCCAGGCCGAAGGCGACACTCGCCCAGCCGGGTGAGAGGTGCGCCGCGCGCATGGCGTCGAAGGTGAACTGCCAGCTGCCGCCCTGCATGACGCCGAAACACAGCAGCAGGCCGATCGCCCCCAGATGGGCGATCAGCAGATACAGGAATCCGGCGCGGCGCACTTCCGGCACCCGGTGTTGGGACGTGACCAGGAAAAACGACGCCAGCGCCATCACTTCCCAGGCGACCATGAACGCATAGGCATCGTCGGCCAGCAGCACCCAGGCCATGGCCGCCAGAAACAGGTGGTATTGCAGCGCCAGCAGGCCCGGCGCGGTGCCCTCGCCGGTGCGAAAGTAACCGGCGGAGAAGATCGACACCGCCGCCGCCACGCCGCCCAGCAGCAGCAGAAAGAACGCCGACAGCGCATCCAGCCGCAGGTGCATGGGCAGGTCGGGCAGGCCGAGCGGCAGCACCGTGGCGCAGCTACCCGCGCCGAGCGCCTGCCAGGCGCACACCGCCAGCATCACGCCAACCAGGGCGCCGGCCGGAAACAGTCCATAGGCCACGAAACGCAGGCTGTGCACCCGCAGCAGGCCGAGCAGGCCGAGCAGCAGCCACGCCAGCGGCGCCGCCTGTACCCCGACCCATGCCCAGCCAGAACACATCACTCCAAATGTCGCCCGCGTCAGCCATCGCCCAGAGTAGGCATCACGGCGGCCATGTTATCATTTGCTGCACGTATGATGTGCATCGGATTATCACGACATGGCAACTGAATCCCGCACCGCGCGCCTGACGGTATTGATCGATCCCGACAAGAAGGCAGTGTTCGAGCACCTGTGCGCGCAGGAGGACCAGACCCCTTCGCAGGTGGTACGGCGGTTGATCCGAGACTACATGGAACAGCGTTTGGGACAGCCCTGGGAACCCGGCCAGAACCTGCAAGGTGTCCGGCGCAAGCCCGGACACCGGGAGTAATGACCGCAAAACGAGCGCCGGCCAGAGTGTCCGGGAACGGTGGGTCCCGATACGGGAACCGCCCGGAATTTTCACTGCGCGCTCGGCGCGCTCCCGATCCACCCGTCCGACGGAGGTTACTGCCACGACGGCCGGCCATGGGCCTGGGGACACAACCGCAGCCAGGCTCATCGCTGGGCGACAACCGGGAGTCGGAATCCACGACGCCTCAACCGCCGTGACATCATCGTCACCGGCCTCGATGCTTCCGCCTTGCGGTCAAGTCCCGGGTCAGTGCACCAAATCAACCTGCAAGTCATTGCGGCCCCGCCCGGCAGATACGTGACCCGGTTATCGCCGCGCACTTGACGCAAGCCTCTGGCGGTCTTTGCGCGACCCGGAGATTTGCTCTATCGTTAAAAACAGGTACCGCACAGATTGCCACCGCACCTCAGGGTGTGGCACAGGGAGGTCAAGCGTGCCGCATCGCAAAAAAGATGGACCGGAACGCGATCGTATTGAACTGAACAGCCCCCTCGACTGGGACAAGGTTCTCGCGCGCGAGCGCGCGGCCATCCGCGAACCCGATGGCCAGTCCAACGGCCCCGAACGTCTGCTGACCGGACTGGCGTTCTCCGGCGGCGGCATCCGCAGCGCGACCTTCAATCTCGGCATCCTTCAGGCGCTGGCCGAGCTCAGGTTACTGCGGCAATTCGACTACCTTTCCTGCGTGTCCGGCGGCGGTTATACGGGCGGCTGGCTGTCGGCCTTGATCCATCGCGAGTGCGCCGGGCGCATCGAGGACGCCGAGGAGAAATTGCGCACCGGCGGCACGGAAAACCCGGCCATACGGTTTCTGCGCAGCTACAGTAATTACCTCACCCCACGCCCAAGTTTTTTGTCCGCCGATACGCTCGCCGCGGTGGCCACCTATCTGCGCAACCTGTACCTGAACCTGAGCCTGCTGCTGCTGGCGCTGAGCGCCCTGTTGTTGTTGCCGCGACTGCTGATGTGGGGTATCCGCTGGCTGGCCGACTGGAAGGGAGTGCACGCCGACCTGACGCCGCTGTTCGGCGGCGGAGTCGCCGCGCTCGCCCTGGGCATAGTGTTCATCGGACTCAACATCAGCGGTGCCACCCACCGGACAAGGCCGTTCTACGCGCGCCAGGCCGGCGTGCTGGCCCTGGTGGTGCTGCCGGTGGTGGTGTCGGCCTGGTTCATCGCCTATGGCCTCTATGCCGGGTCGGCCCGCATCACGGAGGTTCCGCTCGGCGCCTGGGTGGCCGGCGGCACGCTCATCTACGGCCTGCCCTGGCTGCTCGGCTGGCTGGGCAGCTGCCTGCTCAGCCGCGGCGACAAGGCGCCGGCCCCCGTGTGTGCTCGCCCCGTGTTGCTGATCGGGCTCTACACGGCGCTTGCCGGCGCCCTCGGCGGCCTGCTGCTGGCGGGAACAGCAGAATTCATGCAGTACATTCGCGGCGTTAGTCACTTCGACCGCAGCTACCGGGGTTCCTGGCCGGTGTCGGCGCTGGGCACCGCCCTGGTGTTGAACACCTATTCGCTCGTGGTGGTGGGCCACATCGGCCTGATGGGTCGCCATTTCTCTCACGACTCGCGGGAATGGTGGTCGCGGCTGGGCGGTTGGCTGCTGCTGTTCGCGGTAACCTGGGCGACCCTGTTCAGCATCGTTTTCGTGGCGCCGGCGTTTTTTCGTTGGGCCCACGACGCCTTCATCGCCGCAGGCGGCATCACCTGGGCGCTGTCGACGCTCGCGGGCGTGGTGCTGGGACGGGACGTCAGGACCGCGGGCGACAATCAAACGACCTGGCGCGACCGCGTCGCGCAACTCATGCCCCATGTGTTCATCCTGGGCCTGCTGGGACTGCTGTCGCTGGGCTTGCACCAACTGCTGACGCTGGCTGCGCTGTGCCCTGCCTGCACGCAGTCGGAACTCGGCACGCAAACGCATTTTCTGCAGGTACTGTTGGGCGAGGCCCCGAATTTCAAACACATCGACATCCGCTGGACAAGCCTGTTGTTCGCGGTGTGCGTCGCCGGTACCGTCGTGCTGGCGCGGCGCCTCGATGTCAACCTGTTCTCGATCTACTACTTTTATCGCCAGCGGTTGACGCGCTGCTATCTGGGCGCCTCACGGGGCCCGGAGCGCGCGCCTCACCCGTTCACCGGATTCGATCCCGCCGACGACCTCGAACTGACTGCGCTGAGCACGACTGCCGCGGAACCGGGCCGCTGCCAGCGCCCCTACCCCATCCACAACACTGCCATGAATCTGGTCGCCGGCCAGCAGCTCGCCTGGCAGGAACGGCGGGCAGCGGCCTTTGCCTTCACACCGCTGACCTCCGGATACAGCTTCACGCTGCCGGACGAACCGGGCGCGGGGGTCGATCACTACCGGCCCACCGCGCACTACATGGGCGGCGTGTGGCTGGGCACGGCAATGGCCATTTCAGGCGCCGCTGCCTCCCCCAACATGGGCTATCACAGCTCGCCGGCGCTGACCTTCCTGATGACGGTATTCAACGTCCGCCTCGGCCACTGGAGCCCCAATCCCGCCGCTGCGCGGGTGTGGAACCGCCACGACCCGCGTTTCGGCGGCGGCTATCTGCTCAGGGAGCTGTTCGGCCAGACCGACCACACCTCGCCGTTCGTTTACCTGTCCGACGGCGGCCATTTTGAAAATCTCGGCGTCTACGAACTGGTGCGACGGCGCTGCGCCTGTATCGTCGCGATCGATGCGGGGCAGGACGGCGCCGGCCAATTCGACGACCTCGGCAACGCCATCCGCAAGTGCTACGCGGATTTCGGCGTCGTCATCGACATCCGCGGCGAGGATTTGCGCAACGGCTATGTGGCGGTTGGCCATATCCGTTATCCCGACGCGCCCACGGCCGATCTGCTCTACATCAAGCCACGCCTGGTGGGCGGCGAACCCGCCGACCTGCTCAATTACAAACTCACGCATCCCGGCTTTCCTCACCAATCGACCACCGATCAGTGGTTCGACGAATCGCAGTTCGAAAGTTACCGCAAGCTCGGCCACTACATAGGCCTGGCGGTGTTCGGCGGAGCCCTTGAGACCGCGTCGCAAAGGCGACAACAGGCGGGCGATGACCAGACCGGTTCGATACTGACCTGGCTGTGCGCGGTGTTGCGGGAGCGACAGGAAGGGGCGCCGGCTTGAATGATTTCACAATCGGGCCGCGAGCGGCCGCTCCCACACGCGGAGGACATCATGAAAACATGGAGCAGACTGGGTCTTGCCGGGATGGCGATGCTGGCCGCACTGGCCGGGTTCAACGCCGCCGGTGCGGTAGAGGCCACGCCGGTCGCGCCGCCCCCGGATTTGACGCCACCCACCTACACGGACGCCGGCTTTCACGCCGTCGAGGCCGGTCTGTCGCCCTCGGCACGCGCCGGGCGGGAAATCTGGTTCAAGGCCACCGCCGGCAACGCACGCTTTCATACCTACACGTTTCAGCAGCGCATCACCGCGCTGATCGACTGGTACGACGTGCTGCGCGGCGACCGCCGCGAAGACCGCTTCAAGACCTGGGGGCTGATCAATGACCCCGGCTGCTGCACCCCCGGCTCGGCCGGTTGCCCGGTCCAAAGTTACGAGGAGACCTACGGCTTCGACTGGTGCCCGGGCGACGACCAGTTGCTGAACTTCGTCGGCAAGCCGGGCTACCGCGACCCTGCCTGTGACTTCATGGACGCGAGTGCCGTCGACACCGACCCCGAAGGCCACCGCAACGGCCGCGAGGACAGCTGCAACCTGGCGTTCGGCACCTCTACCGGCGCGCTCGGTTTTCGCAAGTTCCCCAACCCGCGCTTCGATGCCGCGGCCTGGAAAAAACTCAACGGCAGCCTGGGCACCTGGGAGGGCTACAACCGCCGCCTGTCGGACGACCCCAAGCGCGCCGACTACCGCATGCGCAAGCTGGCCGACGGCGCCGTCGAGCCGCCGTTTCTGATCGGCACTGCCTGCGCGTCCTGCCACGTCGCGTTCGATCCCGCCAAGCCACCGGCCGACCCCGCGCACCCGCAGTGGGAAAACCTCTCCGGCCTGGTGGGCAACCAGTACATCCGCATCTCGGAGATCCTGATTTCCGGCATGCCGCACGACGACCTGCTGTGGCAGACCTTCGCCCACGCGCGGCCCGGCACCTCGGACACCTCGGCGATTCCCAACGACCAGGTGAACAACGCCGGCACCATCAACGCCCTGATCAATACCGCCCAGCGCCCGACCTTTGCCGGCGAATCGGTCAACCGCTGGCGCAAGGTGGGCGAATGCCCGGCCGGCGCCAGCGAATCCGCCTGCTGGTGCGAACCGGGCAAACAGGGCAAGTGCTGGGCCAAGGGCGTCGCGACCGAAACCGTCCATCACATCCTGAAGGACGGCAGCGACTCGATCGGCGCGCTGGGCGCCATTCAGCGCGTGTACTTCAACATCGGCTCCTGCGCCGAGCAGTGCTGGCTGAACCACCTCACCGACCTGCGCCAGATGGACCCGAACGGGCGCAACTTCGGCCAGACGCCGTTCGACATCGGCCAGTGCCGGCGCGACTGCCCGAACTTCCGCGCCATCGAGGACCGGCTGCCCAACATGCTCGATTTCTTCCTGACCGCGCCGGAGGGCCAGGCCCGGGACCTTCATCAGGCACGCGCCAACGAGCGCGCCGCGCCGTACACCCCCGACGACCTGACGCACGAGCTGGAGCAGAACTTCGGCACCGGAGCCGTGGCGCGCGGCCAACAGGTTTTTGCCACCAACTGCGCGCAGTGCCATTCCAGCAACAAGGCGCCGTTCGAGGCGGTCGACTTCCACGCCATCGACGCCAAGACCGGCCTGCGCGCCGACTGGCTCGGCAACGACGTGCCGACGCCCGTCACCGAGGTCGGCACCGACCGCTGCCGCGCGCTGCACTCCAACCATATGAAGGGCCATGTCTGGGAACAGTTCGCCAACGCCGACTATCACGCCCGCAAGCCGGTCGCCGGCATCCTCGAACCCCACGACGGCGGGCGCGGCTATTACCGCAACATCTCGCTGCTGAACCTGTGGGCGCATGCGCCCTTCCTGCACAACAATGCGGTGGGTCCGGAACTGTGCGGCTGGGGCGGCGACAAGAACAATCCCTACGAGCTGTATCGCGCCAGCTACGTCGATACCAGCCAGCCCGGCAACCCGCCGCTGGCGGCGGACCGGCAACCCGCGTGCTGGGCGTACGACCCGTCGGTGGACGGGCGCTTCAAGCTCTATGTCGCTTCCATGCGCGACCTGCTCAACCCGGCCCAGCGCATTCCCAAGGCGACCAAGCTCGACCAGGACATCGTGCTCGACATCGGCCCGCGCATCTTCGACGGCACTGAGGAAAAACGCCTGGCCGGCTTCACCGTGCGGGTGCCGGCCGGCGCCACCGCGGGCAACGTCGGCAACTTCCGCCACAAGGATTTCATCGTCGATCTGGTCCAGGCCAGGCTGAAGCCGGACGCGCTCGAAGCCCGGCTCGCGGGTTTGCTGCCGGCCGATGAGGCCAAGCAACTCGCGGCCGAGATGCAGACCATCGGCAAGGCCATCGTGGCGGACCCCGATCGCCTGGTGGAGGTGGTGAAGGAGGCCCGCGCCCGTACCCCGGCACTGTGGCAGGTCTATTCGTCGTGCAGCGCCGAGATCGAAAACGACGGCCACCGCTTCGGCGAGGACCTTTCCGAGGCCGACAAAAATGCCCTGATCGCGTTCCTCGCGACCCTGTAAGGAGACGACGCCATGAAAACTCCCTGCATAGTGCTCGCCGCCGCGCTGGTACTGGTGTTGACCGGCTGCGACCGGGTCGGCGACCTGTTCGCGAAAAAGCCCGACATCGCCTACGCGCCCTACGGCGAGGGCTATGCCAGCAAGCCCGATCTGGCCCAGGTGGAATACGAGCACCCCATCGCGGCTGCGGAACTGGCCAAAATCACGCCCCGCTATCTGGCCGGACTGGAGCAGGAACAGCTCGACCAGCTCTATGCCCGCCTGGCCTCAGGGCCGATCCCGGACGGCGCCTTCGACGGCGAAGTCGTGTTTCCACGCGGCAGCTCGGGTCGTTTGCGGGCAGCCGAAATCGTCGGCGGCTTCAAGGGTCTGGCCGTGAACTACAAGGGCAAGACGTTAGAAACGCTGGGCGAGGCCCTGTGGAAAGGCAAGGTGTTCTACCGCGACCAGAAAGTGCTGCGCAACCGCATCCAGGATCTGGCCGTGCTGCGGCCGGTCATCGGCCCCGGCGACATCGCCAGGATCGACCTCGACGGCAAGGACGCCTGGCTGCTGTTTCCGGCCAAGCTCTACTGCGGCCAGAGCCTGATCGACTCGCGCCGCGAATCGATCATCATCGACTATGCCTTCACCGACGAGCTGCCGGGCTATCGCGAGCGGCCGGACTTTCTCGCCGGCCGGCGCGGCCTGCGCGTG
Source organism: Porticoccaceae bacterium (assembly GCA_050179115.1). Lineage (GTDB taxonomy): Bacteria > Pseudomonadota > Gammaproteobacteria > Pseudomonadales > Porticoccaceae > JAGPUQ01. The sequence goes on from JBFXFL010000035.1 coordinate 13,895, forward strand.
CGGGACGAAATCCGCATGGTGCGCCCCGGCCTGTACCTGGGGCGCGCCTACATGGACCACGCCTTCGGCCTGAATTTCGTGCTCTACAACAAAAAGCTGGACAGGGCCGGACGCGCCGATTTCATCGCCGGCAAGATCGCCAACGATTGCTGGGAAGGCACCCAGGCACGGGTGGCGGCGACCCGGTAGGGCCGTGAAGGCAGCCTGGATCGCGCTGGTGAGTACCCTGTTGCTTGGCCTCACCGCCCCCGCGCGGGCCGACGACGACCTGCCTCCGGTCGGACATTCGCGGTTCGATGAACTGGTCGGCGACCGCCCTGTGCCCTACCCGTTCAACCGTCTGGCGGAAACCATCAACCGCCAGATGCGCGCCGATCCGGGCGGCCTGCCGCCGCTCAAAATCACCCTGATTCCACTTGGCCGCTCGCTGCAGCGGGATGCCGGAGCGCCGGATTTCTTTCGCATTCCGCGCGTGGTCGCCGCCGCGGATGGCGCCAACCGGCGGGGCTTCGCGCCGCTCAAGGATCGGCTGTTCCTCGGCTTTCACGAGCAAGGCGAAGTGATCGAGGTCATCAGCTACAACGATGCCGCCGCGCGCTTCGAGTTTCAGGTGGTGCGCGACTACGCGCCCGGCAAGGCGCCGCAGGTGTTCCATGCGCGGCGCGACCTGTGCCTGGCCTGCCACCAGAACGCGGCACCCATTTTTTCCCGCCCGCTGTGGGACGAGACGCCCGCCAATCCGGCCATTGCCGCCCGTTTGCGCGAAACCGGCCGGGATTTTTACGGCATCAAAGTGACCGGCACCGACATCGCCTATCTGATCGATGCCGCCACCGACCGGGCCAACAAGTTCGCAATCTGGCAGCTGCTCTGGCAGCAGGGTTGCGGCGAGGGCGACGAGGGCGACACCTGCCGGCAGGAGGCCTTCACGACAGCGCTCGCTTACGCGCGCAGCCTGCGCCTGCCGGCGCCCACGGCCCTGCCCCGGCTCGACCAGACCTGGCGCGCGCTGTGGCCCGACGGCCTGCCCATCCCCAACCCGGACCTGCCCAACCGCGATCCGCTGGCCATGCTGACCGACCCGGCCAACGATCCGCTGCTGCTGCGTCCGCCGCTGGAGCTGTGGCGGGCGCCGGACAAGACCGCCTTCGTGGTCGGTCTGGCCGGTATGCTCGACCCGGCCGCCGTCGAAAGACTTGAGCGTGCCGAGCTATCGACGCCGCTCGAACGGCTGCGGGCGCGTGGCGCCTTCGCCGCGCGCCCGTTCGGGCCGAATCTGCTGGACGCATTGCTCGCCCAGATCGGAAAGCCGCGCCTGGCCGCACACACGCACTTGCCCAGGCCGCGTCTGGAACCCACCACCGCCGCGCGGGGGGAAGACCCCCTGACCACACCGTTTCGGGCCAACTGCGCTGCCTGCCACGACACCACGCTGCCGCACCCGCCCAATTTCCTGCACGGCAACCCGGCCGCCGTGGCCGAGCAGCTCGATCAGTGCGCCGAGCGCATCTTCGTGCGCCTGAGTCAGGCGGACCTGCCGGAAGCGGCGCGCAGCAGGCCGCCCATGCCGCCGGCCGCGGCGCTCCTCGGGCGTGGCATCGACCCCGGGCACTGGGTCGCATCGCCCGAGTTCGCTGCACTCAAAGCCGCCGCCCAGGCCCGCCTCGGTGATCGCGACCCGCAGGCCTTGCTGCGCCAACCCTATGAACAGCTGCGCCCCTGCCTGCCGTCATCCCTCCGTGCGGAGCACACGCCATGAGTCTCGTTCGCTGGTCCGCCTGCCGTCTGATCCTGGGCACGCTAGTGATCCTCGCAGGGATCGCAGCGCTTTATGCCGCACTGCGCTTCCTGCCCGATCGTCCGGTGACCTACGCCGACCCGGTCGAGCACTTCAAGTACGGCTCGCTGGGTGGCGAGCGCAACCTGGGCTTTCCCTACTGGCTGTTCGCCGTGCTGCCGGAAGTCTGTCCGGACCTGCTGCCGGGCAAGGGTTACGCATCGCTGGGGTTCACCTTCGAGCCAGGCCACGATCTGCCGGTGGGCATGTCCAGACGCCGCCAGATGGGCATCGACCGCGTGTTCCTGAACTGCGCCGTGTGCCACACCTCCACCGTGCGCACATCCCCGGAGGCAGAGCCGATGCTGGTACCGGGCATGCCCGCCAACCAGCTCGATCTGATGGGCTTTCAGAAATTCGTGCAGGCCTGCGTCAACGACCGCCGCTTCACGCCGTCACAGGTAGTACCGCGCATCGCCGAGAAAGCCGGCGGCCTCAGCCCGCTCGACAAGCTGGTGGTCTATCCACTGGGCATTCATCTGATGCGCGACGGCGTCGCCGGACTGCTCGGGCGGCTGCGCTTCATTCACATGCAGGACGACTGGGGACCGGGCCGGGTCGATACCTTCAACTCGGCGAAGGGAATCTTCATGGCGCCCTTCGAGCAGCTGCCGCCCGAAGAACTAGTGGGTGTTTCCGACTTTCCGGCGATCTGGAATCAGGCCAAAAAGCAGGGTATGCAGCTGCACTGGGACGGCAACAACGACCGCGTCGAGGAGCGCAACCTGTCGGCCGCCTTTGGCGCCGGTGCCCTGCCCCGCATCATCGACTACGCTGCCATGGCGCGCATCGAGGCCTGGATCGCCACCGCCACGCCGCCCGCGTTTGCCGATCACTATCCCGTCGACAAGGCCCTGGCGGCGCGCGGCCAGGCCATTTACGCCACCACCTGCGCCGCCTGTCACGGCCAGAGCGGCAACCACTTCAGCGGCGAGTACGTCGGCAAGGTCACGCCCCTCGCAGCCATCGGCACCGATCGCGGGCGGCTCGATTCCTACACCCTGCAACTGGCGCAGAACCAGGGCATGCTGTATTCGGCGCATCCGGAACGCCGCTTTCGGCACTTTCGCAAAACCTACGGCTACGCCAATGCGCCGCTGGATGGCATCTGGCTGCGGGCGCCGTACCTGCACAACGGTTCGGTGCCGACGCTGTGGGATTTGCTGCAACCGGCGGCCGCGCGCCCGGCGCACTTCTATCGCGGCAACGATCTTTACGACCCCCGGCATCTGGGCTTTGTCGCCGACCAGCCGACCGCAAACGGCCACACCCTGTTCGCTTTCGACACCTCTCGACCCGGCAACGGCAATGCGGGTCACGAGGGCGCGGCCTACGGCACCAGCCTTTCCGACAGCGACAAATGGGCGCTGCTGGAATACCTGAAGACCTTCTGAGGATCGGACCATGACCAAACCATCCCGCTGGCCGCGCTGGCTGAAGATCGCGTTTCCGCTGGTACTGATCCTGGGCGCCGTGGTCGCGGTCGTGGGCTACAACCGCTTTTTGCGCGACTACGGCGCGGCGCAGTTCGACAATCCGGCCGACCGTTTCAAATACGGCTCCATCGGCGCGGAAAACGACTCCGGAATTCCGTACTGGATCTTCTACGTGCTGCCGCGTGTGTTTCCCGACCTGCTGCCCAAACCCGGCATCGGCTACGCCGCCTTCGGCGTCAACTGGGAGCAGGGCCAGGAACTGCCGGTGGGTTTCTCCAAGCGCCGCATCGGCTTTGACCGCGTCGCCAACACCTGTGCCGCCTGCCACGTGGCGAGCTACCGCTCGCAGCCGGACGAAACCCCGACGCTGGTCGTCGCGGGCCCCAATCACACACTGGATCTGGAGGCGTTCTTCCGTTTCCTGGTGGATTGCGCCAAGGACCCGCGCTTCAACGCCGATACGCTGATGGCGGAAATCGAGCTGTCCGCCGACCTGGATCTGATCGATCGCCTCGCCTACCGCTACCTGATCATCCCCATCACCAAGAAAACGCTGGTCGCCCGCGAAGGGCAGTTCCAGTGGCTGTACCGGCATGACTTCCCGGAATGGGGACGCGGCCGCGACGACGCCATGAACCTCACCAAGTACTTCATGATCCGCTGGCCGATGGACGACAGCTTCGGACCCACCGACATGCCCCCGGTGTGGAACCTGAAGAAATATCAACCCGAGAACGGCATGCGCATGAACTTCGCCGGCGACTCCCACGATCCCTACTCGGTCATCATCGATTCGGCGCTCGGCCTGATGGGCGCGGAGCCCAGGGACAAGCGCGCCTTCCTGAGCCAGATCGACTGGTTGGTGGACTACCTGAAAAACCTGCCGGCGCCGGTCTATCCGTTCCCCATCGACAAGGCCCTGGCCGCTCAGGGCAAGCCCGTGTTCGACGCCAACTGCGCCGCCTGCCACGCCAGCGCGCGCACCGGCACCGTGATTCCGCTCCCCGAAATCGGCACCGACCGCGGCCGCATCGATACCTGGGGCGAGCAAGCCGCCATCGAGGCCAACCAGGTCGTCAAAAAAATGGGCATCGAACGCCCAGGGTTGGTGGAAGCGCCGCTCACCGGCTATGTGGCGCAGTTTCTGGACGGCATCTGGCTGCGCGCGCCCTATCTGCACAACGGCTCGGTGCCGAGCCTGGCCGATCTGCTCACGCCGCCCGCGCAGCGCCCGCAAAGCTTCTGGCGCGGTTATGACCTCTACGACCAGACCAAAATCGGCTTTGTGGTGCAGGGCGCAGCGGCACAGCAGGCGGGCACCGAGTTCGACACCCGCCTGCGCGGCAACGGCAACCAGGGCCACGACTTTGGCACTGGCCTTGCGGATGCCGACAAGGCGGCGTTGCTGGAGTATCTGAAGACCCTGTGAGCACGCAGGCTGTGCGCACGCATTAAAACTCGCTGTCTTCCACCACGCGCAACGGCAGCACTTCGCTGTCGCTGGTAATGACGCGCGACGGATCGGCGCGCAGACAGGTGCCGGCATGCCAGCCGCTCACCGTGAACGTACACACCTGGACGAACTGATCTTCGAATGAGGGCAGCGGCCAGAGCTCCTGGAACAGCTGATCCTGATGCTGGAAGCGTCCGGCGGTTTTGTTGAGCACGGTACTGTCGCGGTCCACCAGGCTGACGTTGCTCCCGCAACGGCCTGCTATGGGCTTGACGACATAACCCTTCGCGCCGAGTTCCCCCGTCAGCGAGAGCTGGGAATCCAGCAGATAGGGACAGTCCGGAAACAGCGACCAAAGAACGGCCAGGATTGCCTTGTTGCTGGGAATCAGGGTCCACAGCGGTTCAAATACCATGACATCGTCGCGCAACAGCACATCCACCAGGCGTGGAGCGCCCTGGCGTACCACGTCGAAGCGGTAGTCGCTGAGCCCACTCGCGTCCGCTTCGCACTCGGCCCGGATCTGGTCGAGCGCCGTTTCCCAGGCCCAGGTCTTCCAGACCCATTTGATCTGGACGCCGTCGGCATCGACGATGCTGCCGCAGTCGCGCCAGGACAATCCCTCGATACCGCTGATGATTTTGCATTTGATGCCGGCCGCTTCGATGGCCGATTTCATGAACAGGGCGTGGTAGGTTTCTTCAAGATCCCGGTCCTGCATGATGTGGAGCACGTCGTTGACGCCACTTTTCTGCCACGCCTGCATCAGTGCGCCAAACAAATTCGCGCCGGGATCATGGCCTTCCTGAACGCCGAAATGGGTCGCCCATTTGCCCTGCACCTTGCCGCATTCCATGTAGCACGACGCCGAGTCGGCGTTGTATTCATAGAGCTTGATGCCGCGTTCGCTGACCGAGAAATCGAATCGTCCGGTAATCATCTCGTTGTGGCGGTTACTCCAGGATTTACGAATTTTCGGCCACACCGCCGGCGGCAGATTGAATTTCGCGAGCAACGCGTCACTGCTCAGGACATGGTCCGTCGCATACATGAACTTGGCGTGGAGCTCGTTGGTCGCCCGCCGCAACTCCCGCTCCGCCGCGCGCGACAACGCGAAATAGCGGAACCGGTTTTCCTCGGCATGCGCCAAACGATGGCCATCCATCATATGGACATAAGCCGCTTCGTCCTCGTTGGCCATATTGAGCCAGGAATGGCCGGGCTCGGCGGTTGCGTCCGCCGCGCGGACTTGCAGATTCAGCAAGCGCGCTTCAATCTCCGCCGGATCTTCAGAGAAGGCGGAATTTTCCGTCTGGATGACCCAGCCCAGAATCTCCGCGCCGGCAAAATTGCAGCGGATCCAGTACTCGCCATCGGGCGTAAGCGTCGCCTTGATTTCCCGCGAGCAGACCTGGGTCGCATCCCACACCTGGTGATCGACGTTCTGTTCCACCACCCGGATAAAATCCGTGCCGACTTCAGTGACGATGGCGACATGACCGGTGCGCGCGAATTCGCCGCCTTCGTTCCAGATCAGCAGGCAGCCCGGTTCCGGAAGACGCTTGGAGCCGTTGCCGAAGGCGTGCAGCGGCAACGCGGCATTGTCGGCAACGCGGCGCACGAACCTCAGGTTGAAGATGTCGTACGCCATCGGGATGTCTTCGAAAATATAACCCTTGTTGAGGTACAGCCAGCGCCGGGCGAATTCGACACACTGCCACTTGTAGCCCATGAAGACGCCGTCGACATGGCTTTGGTACGACTGCCGCGTGGGGTATTCCCGTTCGTCGACGGAATCGTAGTCCGACGAATAGATCGGCACACCACCGGGCGCAACCCCCAGCAGGGTGCCGAATTTCGCCGGTGCTTTTGCGATCCCTGGTTTCATACTGCAAATACCCTGCGATCATCCGCGGCGGTGCGATCCGTTAACAGCGCTGAACATCTACAAGAAGCGACGCCAGCACAAGGTGCGAAGCCGGGCTGCGGGTCTTCGCGCTGCCGGGCGTCGCTCCTGACAGAATGTCAGCTGGCGGCGTTGCGTGGCTCGGCGACGTAATCATCCAGGTTCACCTTCTTGGTCATCTCGAAAAAGTCCACATTCCGGTAGGGCGAGTTGACCACGATCCGGCCCTTGGAATTGCGGTAATAGGTCGTCATGCCCGGGTGCGTCCATACCATGTTTTCGTGGATGGCATCGACTTTTTCGATGTAACTGTCATGAACATCCGGACGGCACTCGATCGCGCCAAGGGCGTTGCGAGCCATTACGTCGATCATCTGCATCGCGTAACGCACCTGCATTTCGGCGACGAAAATGAAACTTCCACCGTGTCCTGGTTGCAGGTTGGGGCCGTAAAGGGTGAAGAAATTGGGAAAGTCGGGAATCACCGTGCCCAGGTAGGCGCTGGCATCCTCATCGCCCCAGACCTCGCGCAGATTCTTGCCGGAGCGTCCGATGAGATCGTAGGTGGAAAGGAACTGCAACACGTTGAAGCCGGTGGCGATCAGCAGCACATCCCCTTCGTGGGCCGCACCATCCCTGGTGACGAGCTTGTTGCCCTCGATGTGATCGATGGCGGCATCCACCAGCTCGACCTTGGGATTGCGCAGCATGCGGTACCAGCCGTTATCCATCAGCATGCGTTTGCCGAAAGGTGGGAAGGTGGGCAATACCTTGTCAAGCAGGTCGATGCGGTCACCGAGTTCCCGCTTGATATAGTCGGTGAAATAGGCGCGGTGGCCGTCGTTGACGGCGTTCAGCGAGCGCTCGGGATGCGCCCAGTTGGGATCCTTGTGCAACGAATCGTACACGCGGTCGTTGTAGGTCCAGCCGAGTCGCATGCGATACCAGTTGCGATACAGCGGTACCTCGTTGAAGAGAAACCGGATCGGCTCGGGCACCGGGGTGCGGAACTGTTCGAACGGTGAAGCCCAGTGTGGACTGCGCTGGAAGATGGTGAGCGATTCCACCTGGTTCTGGATTTCCGGTCCGATCTGCATCGCGGTCGCGCCGTTGCCGATCATCAGCACCCGCTTGCCGGCGACGCTCTTGCCGGCCGGCCATTCCGCGGAATGCCACTTTTCGCCGGTGAAGCTGTCGAGCCCAGGAATATCGGGAAACGCCGGCGGGTTGAAAATACCCGCGGCGCTGATCAGTACATTCGCCGCGTGATTCGACACCGAGCCATCGGGATTCCTGACTTTCAGTTCCCAGAGCTGGCGATCGGCGTTGTAGGCAGCGGACAGGACATCGGTGTTGAAGCTGATGTGCTCGCGCAACTCGAATTGGTCGGCAACGCCTTCGAAATAATCGTGTAGCTCGTCGCGCAGCACGAAGTACTGCGACCAGTCGTAGGGCGCGAAGGAAAACGAATAGAGGTGGTTCGGAGTATCGACGCCGGCGCCGGGGTAACGGTTGTCCTGCCACACGCCGCCCACGGATTCGCGGCGCTCGAACACCTGAAACGGCACCCCAGCCGCTTTCAGGTTGACCGCGGCGCACAGCCCGGAAGCGCCGGCGCCGATCACGATCACCTTGAAGCCCGGCGGTACGTCGATCTTGTGGTCCCACAGCATGGCTGCCTGACCGAGCTGGGCGGCAGTCATCTCGCCGTACTGGCTGGGCACCTTTTCCCCCATGGCGACGGTCAGCATCTCCACGAGTTCGGCGTTGGACGGCTCCGGCAGGGCCAGTGGCTTGCCGGCTTTCCATGCCAGGATGGCGTCCAGCGCGGCGGCGCGAATCTCCTGCTGGATGTCGACACCCAAACCCCCGCTGTCGTTATCGCTGACGCCGCTGGCGCGTCGCGGCCGGTAGGGATCGTGCAGCCAGCGCCGGTCGCCGGTCATTTGCACGAGCACCATCAACAGGGTGGGAATGTTGGCAATGGCGACGGCGTCGGCAAGGCGTTGTTGGTCGGTCATACTGCTTCTCCACATTCAAGGTCGGCTTGTCAAAGGTGTCACACGCCCGCATCGGAACGGCGCAAGGCGGGCCGGATCGGGGTTCGACGCAAAGCGCTGGATCGGTGACAGTGTATGGCCCTGCCGACCGATGTCAAAACCGGTACTGTTGAGACGGCGTCGATCGCCATGGCGTGAATCCAGCCGCCGCTGCTATGCTCCGCCTGAACCCGATAACAACCGACCAGAGGAGTCGCCCCATGAAATTCGGCATCGCGTTTGCCACCGCCGGTCCACTCGCCAACCCCGATCTGTTCGAAGTCCTGGTGCGGACGGCAGACGAAGTAGGCATCGAATCCATCTGGGCCGTCGAGCACGTGGTTCTGCCCGCTGGCTTCAAGACCAAATACCCCTACAGCAAGGACGGCGGCTTTCCCGGCGGCGAGCGGGCACCGATTCCCGATCCCATCGTCGCGCTCTCCTATGCGGCAGGAATGACCAGGAAACTGCGCCTCGCCACCGGCATCATGATCCTGCCCCAGCGCAACCCGCTCTATGTGGCAAAGGAGTGGGCCAGCCTCGACGTGCTCTCGCGCGGCCGCGCCATGATGGGCGTGGGCATCGGCTGGCTGCGCGAGGAGATGGAAACCGTCGGCATTCCCTTCGCCGAGCGGGGACCGCGCACCGAGGAGGCGATCCGTGCCATCCGGTCACTGTGGAAGGGCGAACCCGAGGCCTTCCAGGGCACCTATTTCAACTGGGGTCCGCTCAACTCCAATCCCAAGCCGGTGCAGAAGCCGGGCGTCCCCATCGTGATCGGCGGCAATGTCGAGGGTGCGGCGCGGCGCGCGGCGCGGGTGGGGGACGGCTTTTATCCTGCGTCCGGCAGTCTCAAGACCTTGCCGACACTGCTCGATGCCATGCGTGACGAGTGCGCCAAGATCGGCCGCAACCCGGCGGAGATCGAACTCACGGTAGCGGCCGGCATGCCCGACCCGGGTCGGGTCCGGCAGTACGAGGAGATCGGCACCAAACGGATGATGATCAACCCGCCGGCCTTCGATGCCGACGGGATCAGGCGTGGACTCAACGAATTCGCCGAGGCGGTCATCGCCAAGATCTGATGCGGGCAAGCCACTGGTGGAGAAAGCATACATGGCCACGGAGCCCGTTACCGGCGGCTGCTTTTGCGGCGCTCTGCGCTACCGGATCGACCAGGTGGATCAGGTCGCCAACTGCCATTGCTCGATGTGCCGGCGCACCAGCGGCGCGCCTTTCGTGTCCTGGCTGGTGGTGCCGCGGAACCACTTTGCTTACACCCAGGGAACGCCGACACATCTGAAATCGTCCCCGCGCGGCGACCGCTATTTCTGCGCAGTCTGCGGCACCCCGGTCGCCTGTGTGGTGGAAAATCAGCCGGACCATATCGATATCACCTTGGGCAGCCTGGATCATCCGGACGCCTTCACGCCGGCAATCGACGTCCACAAGCGCAGCCGCCTGCACTGGGTCCCGCACTTGGTAGAAGTCAAGCCTGTGCCGCAAGCCGGCGCGCTGGAGCCGGAGCCTGCGAGGTAGTGAGAAAATGGGCTAACTGAATTCAGCCTTCACTAACAACAATACAGGGGTGGATCATGAAAATCGGATTTGTCGGACTCGGCAACATGGGCAACGCCATTGCCGTGAATTTGCTCAAGGCGGGCCACAAGCTGGTCATCAACGATCTCGCGCGCGAACTCCAGAGCAATCTCGAACTCCAGGGCGCCAAATGGTGCGACGACCTGACCAAGCTCGGCGTGGGCTGCGAGGTGGTGTTCACCGCGCTGCCGGGGCCGGCGGACGTGGAGGAAGTCATGCTGGGCGCCAACGGCGTGCTCAACGGCATGGATCGTGGCGCCTTTTATATCGACCTCACCACCAGCTCGGCCGCCACCATCGGCAAAGTGGCCGCGGCCGCAGCAAACAAGGGTGTGCGTGTGCTGGACGCGCCCATGACCGGGGGCGTACTGAACGCCAAGGAAGCGAGCCTGACACTTCAGGTCGGCGCCGAAGCGGCGGATTTCAAAGCCTGCGAGCCACTGCTGAAGTTGATCGGCCAACAGGTGCTGCATCTGGGGCCACCGGGCGCCGGCACCGCCGCCAAGCTGGCGAACAAATGACGGTGTTTCCGGTGTCCTGACCGACCCGCCGTCGGCGTTTGCGCGGCCGCGCAGCGCTCCCGCGCCGATCGCAATTTGCTTTTGGCGCTGGGTGTGCGTAGCATCGCGCGCGCAAATCAGACCATCTTGCGGTAATCCCGAGTCCCGCCTCACCCATCCCGCCCAACGGCTTCGGGCAGGACCGGGCGTTACCGCGCTTTTTTTGCATCCACTTTTACCTTCAATTACGTCGATAGCAATCGCGAGGATCCACGCATGCAAGTCGGAAATCTGATGTTTTTCCAGAACCACCCCTGGCTGCCGATGACGGACGCCGAAGTCTATGTCAATGAGCTGGCGGTCGCCGACATGACCGAAGCCCTCGGCTTCGACTCGATCTGGTGCACCGAACACCACTTCACCGATTATCTGCTGTCCCCCAACATCATCGAATTCCTGGCCTACATGGCCGGCCGCACCACCAAGCTGAAACTCGGCACCGCCGCCGTGATCCTGCCCTGGCACAAGGATCCGATGCGCGTGGCGACCGATTTCGCGCTGCTCGACAACCTGTCCCAGGGCCGCGCCCTGGCCGGCTTCGGCCGCGGTCTCGCGCAGGTCGAATACGACGGGTTCGGTATCCCCATGGAAGAATCCCGTGGCCGTATGAACGAAGCGGCGGAGATGATTCTGCAGGGTCTCAACACCGGCTTTATGGAAGGCAACGGCAAATACTTCAAACAGGAGCGCCGGGAGATTCGTCCGCGCCCGCTGCGCAGCTTCGAAGACCGCACCTATGTGGTGTCGATGTCGCCCGACACCGTACCCCACGCAGCCAAGCTCGGCGGCGCCCTGATGACCTTTGCCATCGGCCCCTGGGAAAAGCGCAAGCCCGATATCGATGCCTGGCGTGAGCTGTACGAGCAGAACTGGAACCGCAAGGCACCGCCGTCGGTCGCCAACGTGATCGCCTATTGCGACACCGATGCCAGTCGCGCTCATGACACCGCTCACAAATACATGGCAGGCTACTGGCACACCGCCACTGCCCACTACGAAATGAAAGGCGACCACTTCGCCGGCAAGGGTGGTGGTCAGTACGACCACTACGCCAAGTCCGCCGAAGCCATGCGCCACATCGGCGACGAGGGTATGGGAAAGATGTTCACCAACTGCCAAGTCTACGGCACCCCGGATCAGATCCTGCAACAGATCAAGGGGATCGAGGATCTGGTCGGCGACATCGACGTGAACGTCACTTTCAGCTATTCCGGCCTGCCCTATGACCAGGCCAAGAAGAGCATGCAGCTGTTCGGCGAGAAAGTGCTGCCGGTACTGAAAAACGGCTGGGCAGAGCGCAAGGTCGGCTAACCCCCCCAAGCACGAAAAACCTGAAGGCGGCTGCGGCCGCCTTTTTTATTCTCTGCGAATTGCCCGCCCGGCATCGTCCCAGTTGCGCCAGATCATCCAGGCCGCGCTTTTCGGTGGCGTACCGCCAAGGGTCGCCACTACCATCTGCCTGACACACTTTTTAATTCAACATCCCATCACAGCTTTATTGCTTGCAGGAGTCAGCGCCATGAAAGTCGGTCAATTGATGCTGTTTCAGAATCACCCGAATCTGCCGCAGAGCGATTACGAGATGTACCAGAACGAGCTCGACATCGCACTGATGTCGGAGCCGCTCGGGCTCGACTCGGTGTGGGCGGTGGAACATCATTTCACCGACTACACCCTGTGTCCGAACATCCCCGAATTCCTCGCCTTCGTGGCGGGCCAGACCAAGACCATCAAGCTGGGTACGGCGGCGATCATTTTGCCCTGGCACAAGGATCCCATCCGGGTAGCAACCGATATCGCCATGCTGGACAACATGTCCAAGGGCCGTGTGCTGCTCGGCATGGGCCGGGGCCTTGCCAAGATCGAGTACGACGGCTTCGGCATCGACATGGCGGAATCTCGCGACCGCATGAACGAAATGGCGGCCATGGTGCTGGAAGCGCTGGAAACCGGGTTCATGGAAGGCAGCGGAAAATACTTCCGGCAGGAGCGCCGCGAGATTCGCCCGCGGCCCTTCAAGAGCTTCCGCGACCGCACCTTCATCGTCTCCATGTCGCCGGACACCGCGCCTCACGCGGCCAAACTGGGCGGTTCCATCATGACGTTCGCCATCGGACCTTGGGAAAAACGCGCTCAGGAAATCGAGCGCTGGCGCGAGTTCTACCGCAAGGAGCAGGGGGGTAAGGCGCCGCCGCCGACCAGCGCCAATCTGTTCGTGATCTGCGACAAGGACCCCAAAAAAGCCGCTGACATGGCCTACCAATACATGTCGGACTACTGGATCTCCGCCATGGTCCACTACGAAATGAAGGGCGAGCATTTCGGCGACCGGGGCAAGGGTGCCTACGACTTCTATCACGAGGCCGCCAAGGCGATGCGCAACGCCGGGGATTCCGCCATGGGCCGCCAGTTCGCCGATCTCCAGATCTGGGGCACGCCCGCCCAGTGTCTGGAGAAGATCGAGCACATCCAGAACATCATCGGGGCCATGGACATCAATTGCAGCTTCAGCTTCGCTGGCATGCCCTACGAATACGCCAAGAAGAGCATGAAGTTGTTTGCCGAGCAGGTAGTACCCGTCGTCCGGGACTGGGAAGCACCGGGTTACCAGGCCGCCTGATCAACCACCGAATGAAGGAGCAGCATTGCTCCTTCCGAAGACTGCTGGAAGCTTTGCTGCCAGCGGGGACAGTGTTGCAACCTGTTCGGCGGGGCTTGCCCCGCCGTTTTTTTGCCGGCATTTTTGGGTACGTACGGCTATCCCCATGATTGGCGTCGCGCCGGGGAAACCGGACCCACGTCTGCCTAAAACACCGCGCTGCGCCTGGTCGCTGCAATGACCGCCGGTAGCAGACCTGCACGCCGCCGGACGATTATCCCGTGTCAGCCATCACCCTCTCACCTCGCCAGCCATCTCGCTAGCGCAATGTGTGCCCCCGGCCACGCCATACGCCGACCGCGGAGTCTATCCCGCCACGAAGAGGTGCGGCGCCAACGAATCCGCCGAGAGCCTGTGCGCAGAAAGGCGCAGGCAACATCTCCCGCCTTGAGCGCCACAGTGATCACCATTTTGACCGCCGTTACCCGCTGATCGCCGACGCTATCCACGCCCATATTGCAGCAGCGGCTACCGCAGCCACCCCCCTTGAAAACAACGGAATGACGCCCGCGGACGGGACAGATCCCGCGATCAAGTCCGGCGCACGGTAACCGGCTCAAGCCGCAGAGTCTGTGCCACCGGAGGGCGCTGCCCTATATGCAAGCAACCCCGCTGCCGCGATGCCGGCGAATGCGGCACCTGCCACAAACGTCGCCGGAGCGCCCAAGGCACTCCAAAGCACCCCGGCGATCGCGCTGGCGGCAAGCAGCGCGCCACCGCTGACCAGGTTGAAAATACCAAAGGCTGTTCCGCGCAGGCGCACAGGCGCTGTATCGGCGATCAGTTTGGCGAGTAAACCCTGAGTAAGTGCCATGTGGATGCCCCAAAGCGCGGCGCCGACCAACACCAGTACGGGCCCCGCAGCCACCGCGAGTAACAGATCGGACGCTATCAGAACCATGAGCCCGAGCAACAGCAGAGTGCGGGGCCGATGGCGGTCGGCCGCAGCCCCCGCCGGATAAGCGCATAGAGCGTAAAACACGTTCATGACCACCATGACCAGAGGGATCAGCATCAACTCAAAACCGACACTCTGGGCGCGCAGCACCAGAAACGCCTCGCTGAAACGCGCCAAAGTGAACACCGCACCCAACAGCACTACCTGCCAGAAACGCTGCGGTAGTCGCCATGCGTCGCGCAACGCGAGCGGCTCCTGCACGGCGGCACCCGGCTCTTTTGCTTCGGGTTCGCGGACATAGCGAAACAGCAGTGCCACCGCGATGAAGGCAGGTGGTACCGCCAGCCACATTGCCGCGCGGAAATCATTGGCGAACCAAGCCATGCCGGCGACTGCGAGCAGTGGCCCGGCGAAGGCGCCCACCGAATCGAGCGCCTGCCGCAGTCCGTAGGCCGCGCCCCGCAAAGGCGGCGGAGCAATGTCGGCGATCAGCGCGTCGCGGGGTGCGCCACGAATGCCCTTGCCGAGACGATCGACAAAGCGGGCGCCGAGCACCCAAGCCACCGAACCTGCGAGGGGAAATACCGGCTTGGTCAGGGCGGCAAGCCCATACCCCAGCACCATCAGGAGCTTGCGTTTGCCGAGCCAGTCGCTGAGCGACCCCGAAAACACCTTGGTGACCGCGGCGGTGGCTTCGGCGACGCCCTCGACAAGGCCAATGGTAACCATGGACGCGCCGAGCCCAGATGCCATGAAGAGCGGCAACAGACCGTGGACCAGCTCAGAGGACATATCCATGAATAGGGAGCCAACACCAAGCACCCAAATATCCCGTGGCAGTGCGAATGCCGGAAACTTATCGCCCGCCGAGAGGACTCTGGTACGCGGGATTTTCATAGCCCAACACTGGCCGGCTGCCGACCGATCACAGTCTAGCGCGTACCGCTCGTGCGCGGTGCGTCCAGTTACGCGAGGCGGGATGCAAAGTCCATTCGAACTCTCGCCCGATGCCGACCGACGGTATCGATCAGCCTTTGTCGGCCGCGGAAATTAAAAAAGGGCCCCGACATGTGTCGGGACCCTTTCTAAAATTGAAGCCTGGCGATGACCTACTCTCACATGGGGAGACCCCACACTACCATCGGCGATGACGCATTTCACTACTGAGTTCGAGATGGGATCAGGTGGTTCCACGTCTCTAAGATCGCCAGGCAAACCGGCAAGGCAACAACCTGGGGCCATCTACTACAAGACGACCGTCGGATACTACCCTTAAAGCTTAATGAATCGTTGAAAGTCATACACCACAGACGGTGGTTCATGTGCACAAGTCCAGCTATGTACCCAATCGTTTCTATTATATGGTCAAGCCTCACGGGCAATTAGTACCGGTTAGCTCAACGCCTCGCGACGCTTACACACCCGGCCTATCAACGTCTTGGTCTAAGACAGCCCTTCAGGAACCTCAAGGGTCCAGGGAAATCTCATCTTGGAGGGGGCTTCCCGCTTAGATGCTTTCAGCGGTTATCCTGTCCGAACATAGCTACCGGGCAATGCCACTGGCGTGACAACCCGAACACCAGAGGTTCGTCCACTCCGGTCCTCTCGTACTAGGAGCAGCTCTCCTCAAATTTCCAACGCCCACGGCAGATAGGGACCAAACTGTCTCACGACGTTCTAAACCCAGCTCGCGTACCACTTTAAATGGCGAACAGCCATACCCTTGGGACCTGCTTCAGCCCCAGGATGTGATGAGCCGACATCGAGGTGCCAAACACCGCCGTCGATGTGAACTCTTGGGCGGTATCAGCCTGTTATCCCCGGAGTACCTTTTATCCGTTGAGCGATGGCCCTTCCAT
>JBFXFL010000036.1:0-28393 GCA_050179115.1 Porticoccaceae bacterium
CAATCTCCCCCGTGTTCCCAATCAGCGGCCACAGCGACGTCAATACCCCAGCCCCCATCAACCCCTTCGTCGTCTTCTCCAGAAAAAAACGTCGGCTGTAATCAAAATCGTACTTCTTGATGTGCATGGTCGATTCCTCTCACCATATCGCTATTATGGAAATTGCTATCCCGGCTGCTACTTGAGATCTTCGTCGCTCGCGAGATACGCACTGAGATCCACGCCCTCACCGACGAGCAGCATTTCGGACCCAAGAAACTTCGGCTTGATCAGCCATACCAACAGGGGCAGCACCACGAGCGAAACCACCATATTGATCAGCATCACGACAACCAACAGCAGCCCCATGTCGGCCAGAAACTTGAGGTCGGAGAGAAAATACCAGGGCAGAATGCCGATCAGGACAATGACCGCGGTAAAAAATATTGCCCTTCCCGTCGTCGCCAGAGCGCCAACGATCGCAGTACCGTAATCCCGATGCCCCTGGTATTCCTCGCAAATGCGACTGAGCAGGTAAATGCCGTAATCGATACCGACTCCGATGCCGATGGCGCTGATCGGCAGCGTATTCACATCGAGCCCGATGCCGAGCTGCTGCATTACCGCAGCCAGAAAAATGTTGGACATGTTGACCGGGAGCAGCAATATCAGCCCCGCGACCAGGGAACGATAGGCGAAGGCCGCGGCGATCAGAATCAGGACATTCAGGGCACCGATTATCGCGTATTGATATTTGTCGACCGTGTCGTTGATGGATTGCTGCAGCGCGATGGTGCCCGACGCTAACCTGACCCTGAACGTTTCGTGATCCAGCCCGATGGTATCTACCGCCTTGCGAACCTGCGCCAGGGCAATGTCGACCGTCTCCTGCTTGTTGTCCTTGTACCAGAGCGACACCGTGCCATTCTGCTGCACAAAGTCGGTTACATGGGCAAACGCCTTGGGACTACTGCCGAACAACACCGCGCTGGCGGCCGCCTCGACGGCCGTATCGCTCGGATCGAGGGGTGCCCACTTGGGATTACCGCCGCTGAACAGCCGGTTGGCTTCGGGAAGATAGTCCGCAAACGACAGCGTGGCCTCGGGCGGTGGGTCCGACAACTCCATCGCTCGCTGCAGCGCCGCCATCGTGAAAATCGTATTGGCCTGCTTCAGCAAACGCTGCTGCGTCTGTTGTTTGACCTCGAAAATGACCTCCAGTGTGTTCAGCCCGGGAAAATGGCTGTTGATCTTGCTGACGGCCACGTTGTACTGGGAATCCTCCCACAACAGGTTGCTACCCTCGACCGGGTTACCGATCTTCAACTGCGTCATTTTATAGACACTGAAACCGAGCAGGATCACCACCACCACCGTGGTCACCCGTGCGGGAGCACCATAGGTGATGCGCCCCAGCCGTTGCAGCCCATGCTTGATGGCACGGTGAATACTGAATCTTTCACCTTCGTCCAGCCCGATGATTTTTTTTACGTTTCTCGGCTCCGGCAAAATCGTTACCAGCAACGGCGACAGGAACACGGCGCAAGGAATAAGGGTCGTTGCCCAAAATCCGGTAAAGAGCGCAAACCGCTGCATGGTCGGAATCGGCGCCAACGCGATGAGGAAAAGTCCGAGCAGGTCGGTGACGATGCCGAGGGTGCCGGGCACCATCATGACACTGAGGGATATCTCCGCAGCCTTCTTTTTGTCTTTCACATGATGGTAGATTTCGTAAAAGCGCTCCGTCGTCTGCACGCAGTGACTGAAGGATCGCGCGACCAGCAACAGGGGCACCACCATGATCAGGGGCTCGACGGGATGCTGAATCCAGCCTACAAAGCCGAAGCCCCAGATTGCCGAGACCCCACTGACCACGAGGGGCGCCACCACCCCGACCCAGTTGCGCATATAGAGCACCAGGGACACCAGCATGGCACCGCCGGTGATGGCGAAAATCATCCACATCTGATGCTGGTAGCGAAACACCCAGCCGGTGAGCATGGGCTGGCCCGCGGCGTAGATCTCATGGGCTTCGTCGCGCTCATCCTCGACAAGGGTTTTCTGCACAAACTCGAACACTGTGCGGTAATCGAGCAGTCGCTCGATAAAGGTGGCCTGGATCAGCGTGGCGGTTTCGTCCGGAGAAATAAGAAAGTTCTGGCTGGCGGGCGACTTCTTGACGCGCTCGCGAAATTCCTCGATCTCTTCGGGAGTACTGGGCGCGTGATCCCCCATCAGCGGCTGGCTGTCGATGCCAAACGGCGTGGCTTCCGCGTAACGGGCCTTTTCCGTAGTGATCGACAGAACCTGGTCGTGGTCAACCCCCGGGGTCAGGTCGATGTTGCGGGTCATGTTCCAGATCTTTTGCAGCGTCTCCGCGTTGTAGATCGTCTGCCCGTCAGTGCGCTTCACCATGATCGTAACGGTCAAGGGATTACCAAAATTCGGATGATCCTTGAAGGTCTGGACAAAGGGATGATTTGAGGGGAGGAGGTCGGAAAAAATGGTTTTCAGTTCAACGTTACGCAGGCCGACGGCAAACACCGCAGTCACCGCCGTCAGAACGAGCAGCGACACCCATACGTTGTGCATGACAAATTCGGCAATTCGCTGGCGCAATGTTTTCAAGGCTTCCCCCGTGCGATCTTGATTTGGTTGTGATCTTGATCAAGTCGTGATCCCGATTGAATCGTGATCCTGATCAAGTCGTGATCTTCATCCGGTTGAGTGGCGACAGCAAAGCAGCTGAGCCGCGCCGCCCCAAAAGTTATCTAGTTGACTCTAACACGGAGGAATTCGGTCGGCCATAGCGATCGTCACATACACGCCAGAAATCTTTCGTAAATACATTGCGTTACCGACAGGTAACAGAAACGAACGCGCGGACGGACGGCGGCGAGTCGGCTTGCCGGCTCGCCGAGGTCGGGTTTTCGCGGCAGGGAGTGGCCCTGGCGGATCGGCCAGTTGGCGCAATTTGGAAATCGTGATTCTTCAGCATTTTTCGTCAGCGCCTTGCCGCATCCGTGCTCTCACGAAATTCGCCAATCCGCCAACGTCCAGGACATGCCTCGTTATCGAACTGGATTGCGACTGCGGTGCAAGCCGCGCGGCTCTGTTATTCGCGCAAATTGCCGTTGCTGCGAACACTCCGGTGTTGGCGCCTGATTTTCGTGCCGTCGCGTTCGATTACCGGCAGAGGCCCATCTTGAATTCGTGTTGCCCCGGGGCGGCAACGGAGCAAATTCGTGCTTACTCCGACATGTTCAAGTGCGCGCTGAAATCGCATAAAAAAAGGGGGCGCCCAAGCCCCCCTTTAACGACCGCCGCCGCTGGCGGTCTGCCGGGCGATAGCAGCACATCCCGTCAGAGCACTTTCCATCAGAGCACTTCGAACAGCCCCGCCGCACCCATGCCGCCACCGACACACATGGTGATCACGACATATTTCTCGCCGCGGCGTTTGCCCTCGCGCAGGGCGTGGCCGACCATGCGGGCACCGCTCATGCCGTAGGGGTGGCCGATGGAAATGGCACCGCCGTTGATGTTGAGGCGCTCATCGGGAATGCCCAGCTGGTCGCGGCAGTAGATCACCTGCACGGCAAAGGCTTCGTTGAGCTCCCACACGCCGATATCGTCGATCTTGAGGCCGTGCTGCTTGAGCAGTTTGGGGATCGCAAACACCGGGCCGATGCCCATTTCATCGGGTTCGCAGCCGGCCACCGCGATGCCGCGGTAGAGGCCCAGCGGTTGCAGCCCGCGCTGTTCGGCGGTCTTGCGCTCCATCAGCACGCAGGCGGCGGAACCATCGGACAACTGGCTGGAGTTGCCGGCGGTGATCACGCCGCCCTCGAACACGGGCTTGAGGGAGGCCAGTCCCGCTGCCGTGGTGTCCGGCCGATTGCCCTCGTCGTTGCTGAGGGTGCGGATGTCGATGGCTTCCTTGCCGGTCGCCTTGTCCACCAGCCGCACATTGGCGGTGACCGGGACGATCTCGTCGGCGAAGAGGCCGGCGCGCTGCGCGGCCGCCGTGCGCTGCTGCGATTGCAGGCCGTACTCATCCTGGCGCTCGCGACTGATCTTGTAGCGCTTGGCCACGACCTCAGCCGTTTCCAGCATGGGCATGTAGATGTGTTTGTGCAGCGCGATCAGGTTCGGATCCTGGGCGCGATAGCGATTCTGATGCTCGTTCTGTACCAGGCTGATGGATTCCATGCCGGCGCCCACCGCGACGGTCATGCCGTCATGCATGATCTGCTTGGCGGCGGTGGCGATGGCCATGAGACCGGAGGAGCACTGGCGATCCATGCTCATGCCGCTCACCGTCACCGGCAGGCCGGCGGCGAGGGCGGCGCAGCGGCCGATGTTGTAGCCGGTGGTGCCCTGACTGAGCGCGGAACCCATGATCACGTCGTCGATCTCGGCGGGATCGACCTTGGCGCGCTCCACCGCGGCACGAATCGCGATCGCGCCCAGGCTCGGGCCATCGGTGTCGTTGAAGAGGCCCCGATAGGCTTTGCCGATCGGGGTGCGGGCGGATGAAACGATTACGGCTTCTCTCATGTCAGTGCTCCTCCGGGAGACCCGGGTTCAGGATGTGGACTTCTGCGCGGCAAGCGCATAGCCGATGAATTTCTCGGTCTGCTTGAGGGCGCCGGAAAGGCGCTCCTCGCCCTTGGGATCATCGAGCCGCGCCCAGTTTTCCACCACGGCTTCCGGTGTCTGCTGATCCACTGGCAGGTAAATACCCCGGGTTTCATACAGATGGGCGCTGGCGTAGCCGCCGGCACCGGCGCACAGGATGAACTTGTTGGGCGCATCCTCGGAACACAGCACCAGCACCCCGGCGCTGACCGGCTCTGGCTGCATCACGGCGGCCGCGCGGGGATCGGGAATGATGTCTTCGGTCATGCGGGTGAGGGCAGCCGGCGCGAGCGAATTGACCCGCACATTATATTTTTCGCCCTCCTGGGCCAGGCTGTTCATCAGACCGACGACGGCGAGCTTGGCGGCGCTGTAGTTGGACTGGCCGAAGTTACCGTACAGCCCGCTCGACGACGATGTCATCACGATGCGGCCGTAGGTCTGCGCCTTCATGATTTCCCACACCGCCTTGCAGCAATAGGCCGCGCCCATCAGATGCACGTCCATCACCAGCTTGAAGTCGGCCATGTCCATTTTTGAAAACGATTTGTCGCGCAGGATGCCGGCGTTGTTGATGAGGATGTCGACGCGACCCCAGGCGGCCATCGCGTCCTTGACCATCGCCTGCACCTGCTCGAAATCGGCCACGTTTGCACCGTTCGCAATGGCTTCGCCGCCCTTGGCCTTGATCTGCTGGACCACTTCCTGCGCCGCCGCGCTGGAACTGCCGGTGCCGTCGCGGGCGCCGCCCAGATCGTTCACCACCACCTTGGCGCCGCGCGCGGCGAGTGCCAGCGCATGGGAGCGGCCGAGGCCATTGCCGGCGCCGGTGACAATCGCCACCCGGCCATCGAATCGTATCGTCATTGTCGTTGTCTCCGTCTGTCGGATGAGGGGAGCGCGCTCAGCGGGTGAAGATCATGCTGAGCCATTCGGCCTTGAGCGCGGGCTTGTCCTGGCCCTCGATTTCCACCGTGATGTCCAGCTTGAACAGGAACTGCCCCGGATTTTTCTCCGCTGCTTCCAGCACCGTCGCCTTGGCGCGAATCCGGCTGCCGACCTTGACCGGCTGCAGGAAGCGCACCTTGTCGAAACCGTAGTTGACGCCCATGGTACGGTTCGGAATATCGACACCGACCCCGTTCTGGAGGAAATAGGCCAGCATCGACAGGGTGAGAAAACCGTGGGCGATGGTGGTGCCGAACGGTCCCTGGGCCGCCTTTACCGGGTCCACATGGATGAACTGGTGGTCCAGGGTGACATCGGCAAAATCGTTGACCCGTTGCTGGTCGATAGTGAACCACTCGGAAGTGCCGGCGTCCTGGCCGATGCAGGCGGCGAGATTCGCGGTGTCGATGCGGATGGTCATGGGATTTTCCTCAAGGTTTTTGGGCTGCAATACGGGAATCGATGCATCGGTTCAGTAACCAGACAGGGCGGCAAAACGCCGCAGGTGATAGCGGTGATCGCCATAGAGATGCTCCGCGACCCGTGCCCGCTTCATGAAAAAGCCGATATCCAGTTCGTCGGTCATGCCGACGCCACCGTGGAGCTGGACCGCTTCGTTGGTGGCGAGCGTCGCAACTTCGCCAGCCTTGGCTTTGGCGAGACTGGCCAGCACCCCCGCCTCGGAGCTTCCCGAGTCGAGGGATTGCAACGCCTTGATGACCAGCGACTTGAGCAGTTCGATTTCGCTGAACAGATGCGCCGCGCGGTGTTGCAATCCCTGATAGGAGCCGATGAGCACGCCAAACTGCTTGCGTGTGTTGAGATAGGCCACGGTCTGCTCGCACACTTCCATGGACAGCCCCAGCAACTCGGCCGCCAGATGCGCGTTGCCGATCTCGGTGAGGCGCTCGATCGCGGCGCTTGCCGTGCCGGGTGCGCCCAGCAGCGCGGCGCGCGGCAGGGCCACATTGTCAAAACGGACCATGGCGCTGTTGCGGCTGTCGGCCATGACGACCCGCTCCACGGTCACGCCGGGTGCATTGCGATCCACCAGCACCAGACTGATGCCGTCGCGATCATCCACCGCACCGGCGCTGCGCGCCGACACGATCAACTGATCGGCGCTGTGACCGTCGGGGACAAACTGCTTTTCGCCACTGAGTACGAAGTCGTCGCCGCGCGCTTCCAGTCGGGTGCGCACCCGGAACGGCGCGTGATGCGGACCCTCGTCAAGGGCCGGCGCGAGCTGAAGTTCGCCCGCGACGATGGCCGGCAGCAGCGCATTGCGTTGCGTCTCCGAGCCCGCCAGCACCAGGGCGGATACGCCGATCACGGCGGTGGCAAACAATGGCGAGGCGGTGAGGGTACGGCCGCTCTGCTCCATGATCTGGCCCATCCCCACATGGCCAAACTCCAGCCCCCCCTGGGCTTCGGGCACCAGAATGCCGGACCAGCCCAGCTCGACCATCGCCCGCCAGGTCTCCGGACAGTAGCCGAGCGGATCGCGTTCGTCGCGCAGCCTGCGCAACTGGGCCACGGGCGCGTGCGCGGCAAGGAAATCCCGCGCCGCGTCTTTCAGCATGCGTTGTTCTTCGTTGAGTACCAGCGCCATGGTGATCGCCCTTATTCCTTGCCCAAGCCGAGAATGCGCTTGGCGATGATGTTGAGCTGGATTTCGGAAGTGCCGCCCTCGATGGAATTGCCCTTGGTGCGCAACCACTGGGTGGCCATCAGGCCGTGGTCGTAGGCGTCGCCCTCCCAGGCCAGCGCGCGCTGGCCGTGGATGCTCACCAGCAGTTCGTGGCGGCGCTTGTTGATCTCGGTCCCGGTGTACTTGAGCACCGAAGACACCGCGCCCACGCCCTGTCCCGCGGTGGCCTCGTCGGTGATGCGCTCGGCGGTGAGTTCAAAGGCGCGGTTGTCCATCTCCCAGCGCGCGATGTCGGTGCGCAGCGCGCTGTCGGCCAGCTGGCCGCCCGCGAGCCCGATCTGTTCCACCGCGTAGTCGTGCAGATGCTTGGCGCCCGCGTTGCCCTGCCCGATGCTGCCGATCATCTCGCGCTCGTGAGTGAGCAGATAGGTGGCGAGCTCCCAACCCTTGTTGATTGTGCCCACCAGCTGATCCTTCTCGACCCGGACATTGTCGAGGAAGGTCTCGCAGAACGGAGACTTGCCCGAGATCAGCCGGATCGGCTTGACGGTGACCCCCGGGGTGTTCATGTCGAACAGCACCAGGCTGATGCCGGCGTGCTTGGGCGCCGCCGGATCGGTGCGCACCAGGCAGAACATCCAGTCCGCGCGGTCGGCGTAGGAGGTCCAGACCTTCTGGCCGTTGACGATGAAGTGGTCGCCGCGGTCCTCGCAGCGGGTCTGCAGGCCGGCCAGGTCGGAGCCGTAGTTGGGCTCGCTGTAGCCCTGGCACCACCAGATCCTGCCTTCCACGATATTGCGGATGTGCTGGCGCTTGAGGGCTTCGGAGCCGTACTTGAGCAGCGCCGGGCCGATCATGGAGAGGCCCATGCTGAACAGCGGCACCCGCGCGTTGATGCGATTCATCTCTTCGCGGAGGATCTTGGTCTCCTCCTTGCTGAGTCCGCCACCGCCGTATTCGGCCGGCCAGTCGGGCGCGGTCCAGCCGCGCGCCGCCATCACTTCAAGCCAGCGCTTCTGGTCGTCGCTGGTGAACTTCCACTTGGTGCCGCCCCAGCAGCGATCCTCGAATTCGACCACTGGCTCGCGCTGCGACAGCGGACAGTTCGCCTCGAGCCAGGTGCGGGTTTCCCGTCTGAACTGCGCCAGATCCGGCATGGTGTCTTATCCCCCAAAAATATCGATGCCACCGCTTCGGTCGGTGTGCCGAAGGCCCTTCACCGAGGTATGCAGCGCGGGAACTGTTACGGTGGCCAATACTTTTCGCGGCGCGAAAAGCCAAGGCGAAGCACTATAGTTGAACGCCCGGGGACGGTAAACCCGAGGGTAACCTGCCCGCCATCAGAGTTCGGGACGCCCGGTCGCCACCGCGGCGCCGACCCCGAACGCGCTCAGACCATCCCGGCGGCAGCGCGCATCACCAGCCGTTTGAGCGGTTCGGCACGCTGGAAAAACGCCATGCCGGCAGCACGCGCAAGGGCGCTGGACAGATCCTCGCGGCCGAACAGGGTCTTGAACCCCCGCATCGCGGCCAGCATGGCGAGATTCTCCGGCCGGCGCCGGCGCTGGTAGCGCGCCAGCGCGCCGGCATCGGCGACGTCCAGGCCGCGCTGTCGCGCGCGCGCCACTTCGTCCGCCAGCACTTCGGCATCGGCGAACCCGAGATTGACTCCCTGTCCGGCGAGCGGATGAATGGCGTGCGCGGCATCGCCAAGCAGGGCAATTCCCCGCATCACATAGCTGTCGGCGTGATGCTGACCCAGAGGTATCAGCGCGCGCTCGCCGTGCAGGGAGATCGCGCCCAGCGCGCGCTCGCTGGCAATTTCCAGCTCGCGACACAGGGCGTCGTCGGGCAGCGCGTGCAGGCGCTCCGCCACGGCCTGTTCCTGGGACCAGACGATGGCCACGAAACGGGTGTCGCCGTCCTCGTCATGGAGCGGCAAAAACGCGAGCGGACCTGTGGGAGCGAACCACTGCCGGGCGCAGTGGCCGTGCTCGCGCTCGGTGCGCAACACCGCGACCAGCGCCATCTGGCCGGGATCCCAGTGCCGGGAAGTGAACCCGAAACGCTCGCGCAGCGGCGAGCGCGGTCCATCCGCCGCCACCAGCAGGGACGCACGCATCTGCTCCTGGTTCAGTTCAGCCACGCATCCGCCATCGGGCTGGCGGTGGATCTGCGCCAGGGTCTGCGGACACAGAAAGCGGATATTGGGCTGCGCGCGCACCGCCGCGCCGAGCGCCGCCACCAGCGCCGGTTGCGCGACAATGTGCCCCAAGCGGGACTCGTGAATCTCGGCGCAGTCAAAGCTGACGTGACCGGCGCTGGCACGATCCCAGACCGCCATGGACCGATAGGGGCAGGCGCGCCGGGCGAGCGCCTCGGGCCAGGCGCCGATCCGCTCAAGCAGACGCCGGCTGCGCTCGTTGAGGGCCAGCGCACGGCTGTCCAGCGCGCGGGTATCGGCCAGTACCGGGGGTGGCTGCGACTCCACCAGCGTGATCGCAAGCTCCGCGCCCGCCGGTCCACGGGCAAGCGCGAGCGCAAAGGCGGCGCCCACCGGGCCCGCCCCCACGATCAGGACATCAGCGTCGCGCATCATTGTCGACTACCTGGGCGGCGGGCACCGCGAGACCGGCGCCGAAATCCGCCAGCGCGCGCCGCAGCGGCGGACAGAGGCCGAGTGCCGTGAGTCCGAGATTACGGCCCAGAGCCACAACCGGTGCGCGGCTGGCGAACAGCGCCGGCAATCGCTCGCTGAATTGCAGCGTGCGCCACTGGTCGCGCTGCCGCGCCTGGGCGTAGCCGGCGAGCACGCCGAGGTCGCCCGGGTCGCGACCGGCCCGGGCGCCCGCACGCAGACATTGCGCCAACGCCGCCAGATCCCGCACCGTGAGATTGAAGCCCTGCCCGGCGACCGGGTGGAGGCTGTGGGCAGCATTGCCCATCAGGACCAGGCGCGAGCGCACCTGTTCGCGCGCGAGACTGCGTCGCAGCGGAATGAGTTGCGGCGCGCCCATGCCGAGAATGGCACCGGCGCGGTGACCGAATGCGGTCTGGAGCTCGGCGAGCCGTGCGGATTCATCCGCTACCGCGAGCACCGCGGCCCGCTCCGGCGGCAACACCCAGACCAGGGAGGCGCGCGGCTGGCCATCCCGATCCGGCAGCGGCAGCAGTGCCATGGGGCCGTCCCGGGTGAAGCGCTCATAGGCGATGCCCCGATGGGGCGCGGCGAGGGTCAGGGTGGCGATCAGGGCGCAATTGCCGTAGTCGCGCGCAGCGACGTCGATGCCGAATCCCGCCCGCAGCGGCGAGTCCGTCCCGTCGGCGAGCACCAGCAGACGGGTACGCAACGCGCCGGCGCCGGACGGGATTTCGAGGTGGTCGCGGCGCGGCACCGGGGTCGCGTCGATGCCCGCTGCGCGGCTGACATTGGGGCAGGCAGCCACCGCGGCGGCGAGCAGTCGCACCAGTTCGGCGTTCTCGATCACCTGCCCGAAGGGAGCGTCGCCGGGCGCGGGCCCCAGCCGCGCCAGACCCCAGCCGCCGCGCTCGCTCACCTGGATATCCGTTATCGCGGCCGAACGCGCGGCGATCCCGGGCCACAGACCCAGCGCCGCAAAGACTTCGCGGCTGCTCACCGAGAGCGCCGTGGTCCGTACATCAGTGAATGAATCGACGTGCGCACGCGCCGCACCGACGGGAGGAGCATCCGCCAGCAGGGCGATGCGCCACTCGGGGCCGGCGCGCGCCAGCACCACAGCCGCGGTCAGCGCCGTGAGGCCGCCGCCGGCGATCGCGATATCGACATCGGCGCTTGCGGTCATCCCGGTCTCAGTCCGCCATCAGCCGCTCGATGTCCGCCACGGTCTTGGGGACTCCGGCGGTCAGGATTTCGGGGCCTTTGCGCGTAATGACGACATCGTCCTCGATGCGGATGCCGATGCCGCGCCACTTTTTCGCGACCTTGCGATTGTCGGGCGCGACATAGATGCCGGGCTCCACGGTCATCACCATGCCGGGTTCGAGCAGACGCCACTCGTTGTCGACCTTGTAGTCGCCCACATCGTGGACATCCATGCCGAGCCAGTGGCCGGCGCGGTGCATGTAAAAATCCGTGTAGGCATTGCGCGCGATCAGGTCATCGACATCGCCCTTCAGCAATCCCAGATCGACCAGACCCTGGGTGATGATCTTCACCGTGACCCGGTGCGGTTCGTCCCAGTGGTTGCCGGCGCGCGCGACGTCGATGGCGGCGAGTTGGGCCGCGAGCACGACTTCGTAGAGCGCCTGCTGCGGCGCCGAAAATTTGCCGCTGACCGGAAAGGTGCGGGTGATATCGGCGGCATAGTGTTCGAGCTCGCAGCCGGCATCGATCAGCACCAGATCGCCGTCCTGCAGCGGCGCGCTGTTTTCCACATAGTGCAGCACACAGGCGTTGGCGCCACCGCCGACGATGGAGCCGTAGGCCGGATGGCGCGCGCCCTCGCTGGCGAAGGTGTGTTCGATCTCCGCCTGCAACTGATACTCGTACAGGCCCGGCCGCGCGGCGCGCATGGCGCGGCAGTGGGCGCGCGCGGAAATCGCCCCGGCCTTGCGCATCACCTTGAGCTCGGTCGCCGTTTTGAACAGGCGCGCTTCGTGGACCAGATGGTCGAGATCGACGAACTCGTCCGGCGGCACTGCACCGCTGCGGGCGCGGGCGCGGATGCCGTCGATCCAGTCCAGCAAGCGGGTGTCGAAAGTGCGGTTGCGGCCGAGCGCGTAGTACACGCGGTCGCGGCCCTCCAGCAGTCCCGGCAGGATTTCGTCGATGTCATCGATGGGAAAGGCGTCATCGGCGCCGTACAGTTCACGCGCGCCCTCGGGGCCGGCGCGGCGGCCGTCCCAGATCTCGCGGCTGCGATCGCGCTCACGGCAGAACAGGACGAACTGTCCCTGGGGCCGTTTCGGGATCAGCACCAGCACCGCCTCCGGCTCGGGAAAACCGGTCAGGTAGAAAAAATTGCTGTCCTGCCGATAGGGAAAATACGTGTCCCGGCTGCGCACCTGCTCGGGTGCCGCGGTCAGTATGGCAATGCTGTTTTTGCTCATCGTCGCCATCAGGTCGCGGCGGCGGCGGGTGAATTCCTGGGCAGTGATCATCAGTTTGAATCCCGGGCTAGTGCAGGTTGACGTCGGGTCCGGCGTGCCGCTCGCGCAATTCGGCGTCGATCACCAGCACCGCGGCGCGCACATACTCGACCAGTTCGGCGTAATCGCGCTCGTCCTCCTCGGCTTCGTCGAGGTCCGTGTCGGCGCGACCGATGGCGGCGAGATCATCCAGTGCCGCGGCGGTGTCCGCGCTCAGGCCGCGCGCGCCGCCGCCCTGCCCAAGTCCCGCCAGAAATCCCTGACACCAGCAGGCGAGTGCCTGCACGCGCGCGCCCAGGGGCGCGTCGTCCGCCGGCAGAAGCAGTTGGAAGCCGTAGTCGAAGCGCGCCAGATCTTGCGCGGCATCAGCGGCAATTTCGGTGAGGGCGCTGCGCAACGCTTCCTCGACCACCAGGGTGGCGAGTTCCGCTTCGAGCAGATCCAGAACCGCGGTCGGTGAGCGCATCCCGCCGGCGCTGGCGCCGCACAGCAGACCGTGCCACTCGGCGGGATCCAGGGGTACATTCAGGGCCGCGAACGCGGCGCTCAGATGCTCGAAACGGGACACGCGATCGACAGGCATCGGGACTGGCGGGCATCCTAGCATGGTGCCCACACCGCGACATCCGCCGCGCCCGTCCGTGATGACAAACGCAGCGGAGTCGATTGACCGCTTTGGCGCGAGCCAATTATAGTCTCCGGCCAAGAACCTCGGCCGGGATGGTCATGAGCGCGACTTCCATCACCGAACTCGAACACAAGGTCGACCGCCTGGCCGCCCTCAGCGCAGGCCTGAAAGCCGAAAACGACGCTTTGCGGGAGCGCGAAGCCAGCATGGCGCGGGAGCGCAGCCAGTTGCTCGAAAAGAATGAAATGGCGCGCTCCAGGATCGAAAACATGATCGCGCGGCTCAAAGCCCTGACTCCGGAGTCCTGACTACCATGGCCGACGCCAGCGTTTCGACGGTCAGCATCCGGATACTCGACAAGGAATACCAGGTCCATTGCCCACCCGAACAGCGGGAGGCGCTGCTGAGCGCCGCCCACGGGCTCGACCTGCGCATGCGCGACATCCGCCGCTCCGGGAATGTCATCGGCCTCGAACGCATCGCGGTGATGGCCGCGCTGAATCTTTCCTACGAGCTGATGCAGGCTCAGGACCACGCGGGCAGCAGTGCCACCACCGGCGCGGACCTGGACCGCCTCGACGCCAAACTGACCCAGGCCATTCTCGCCCTGGAATAGCCGGGCAATACGGCCTTCTGCCCGACACCTGCGTTTTCCTCTTCGCCAGACCCGTTTTCCCTTCGCCAGGCCAAAGTCGCGGCGCACCACCAGATGTGAGGCGCACGGCGACCGCGACCTATCCAGTCGATAGGCCGGTGGGTATCGGATGCAACAGACGGCCGCCGCAGCGGGCTTTCAGCAGCCCACCAACGTCAAGATCAGGAGGTTTTTGTCGGCGCGGCGCCGGGGAACGACAGCGCCCGGCGCGTGGCGGTGTTCAGATCAGATTGGAGACCACGACGGTGAAAAACACGCCAAACACGAGCAGGCAGAACCCCGTGACAACCGTTTCGCCGCAGATTTTGTCTTTGATCAGGTCCATAACATAACTCCCGGTGTGCTGTACGGGAGCTATTGTAACAGTCCTCAAAGTATCATTTTAATAATTTTGCATTTCTTTTGGTTATGTTATTCAGTCTGTCTGGAGCATGGCATTCTTCACTCTCTCCCCTCGGTTAGACGTTCGCCCCGCACCCTGATTTCGTAGAGTTCCAGGCCGCCTGAAGGCGCGGAAACCCGGGTGACAACACCGTCGCGCAGTTCGATGCCCAGCAGTCCGTAGGCCGCCCAGAGCATCCGGGCTGCGGCTCCGGTGTACCAGCTCCAGCCACCGCGACCTTCGTGGCCGGGGCCGCTGTAAATATCCGCCGGCTGTTGATGGGGCGCGAGACCGTAACGACTGGCGACATCGGGATGATCCCGGCCCAGGGGTGAAATTTTCTGCCACAGCCGGAACGCCTCGGCGCGCAGATGATTCGCTTCCGAAGCATGATCAGCGTCGTTCGCGAGCGCAGTCAGGGCATCCACCAGCCAGGAAGCGCCATGGGAGTACTGACCCCCGTTCTCGCGCACGCCGGCTGGATAGAGGGCGATACGGCCGGGCCAGGGTAGCGAATGCTCGTCGAACGCCGGCGTCTGGACGCGCACCAGATGCTCGCCTTCAAGCTGCGTCAGATCGGCGCGCAACGCGGCGAGCGCATCGGCGGCGGCCACGGCCCCGGACAACGCCGGCCAGGCCGCCGTGAGGGCGTTGGCGTGGAGCAGTTCGGTACCGTCGTCGGCGATGGCGCGCACATAGCGTTCGCTGCGGCGCATCGCCGCCAGCGCCGCACGCAAGCGGACGGCTTCAGCGCGCCAGCGGGCAGCGGTTGCCGCGTCGCCACGGCGGTGCGCCAGCGCGTCCCAGTCGAGCAGCACCCGGTGCAGGAAAAAACCGAGCCACACACTTTCGCCACGGCCGCGATGGCCGATGCGGTCGAGGGCATCGTTCCAGTCACCACTGCCGATCAGCGGCAAGCCGTGGCGGCCGCGCCGCGCCAGGGTGTAGGCGATGGCGCGGCGACAATGTTCGTGGAGCGCGACGCGCTCGGCGCCCGGACGCGGCGCAAATCCAATGCCATCGGCGCCGTAGGGGATGGGCTCGCCTTCGAGGAAGGGCGTGTGCTCTTCCAGGATGCCGATGTCGCCGGTGACGGCAACGTACCGGGCGGTGAGGTAGGGCAACCACAGTTGCGGGTCGGATGCCCGGGTGCGGGCCCCAAAGCCGGTGCCGTCTGCCGGCGTCGGGTGCCACCAGTGCAGTACATCGCCTTGCGGAAACTGCTGGCTCGCGTGGCGCAGAATCTGCTCCCGCGCCAACTTCGGATCAATCAGCAACAGCGGTAAGACATCCTGCAACTGATCGCGGAAACCGTAGGCACCCGAGCGCTGCTCCGGACCGCAGCGTCCCCACAGCCGCGCATTCAGCACCTGGTAGGGCAGCCAGATATTGACGAGGCGGTCGAAGTCCTTGCGATTGGTTTCGATGTGCAACTCGCCGAGGTGGCGGCGCCAGTCCGCCTCGGTCGCGACCAAGGCCGTCTGCGCCCCGGCGGGGTCGCGGTAGCGCGCGGCCAGCGCGCGGGCCGCATCCAGGGTCGGCGCCTGGCCCAGCGCGAAATTCACCCACAGCTCACCGCCTGCCGGTACTTCCACTTCGCCCGAAAAAGCCGCGACCCTGCCGCCATCATCCACGGCCGCCGGGTCGCCGGTGCCCAGGCTGACAAAGCACGGCAGCAGACCCGCCGCCGTGCCCACGAAGCGGCTGCGCACGGTCTCCACCATCGGCTGATCGAGACTGCTCGCCACAAACGCCCAGCCGGGCACAAACAGGTTGTCGGGATTGCGGGCATACACAGCGCCGGGTTCCGTGACGAGTTCGAGTCGCCCCCGGCTGTCCGCGGGCAGCTCCGCCAGCACCCATTCGAAACAGGCCACCACCCGGCAGCGGCGTGGCGCGCTGGTGCGATTGACTATGCGCAGCAGGCGCAGTTGCGCGGATACATCCGGGGGTACGCAGACGGTCAGTTCCAGGTCGAAGTCGGCGAGCGTACTGGCAAAGTGCGCCTGACCGGGCGCGAACTCGACCCGGTGCGGGGTATCGGTGCGCCGCAGCGGTGCAAAGGTGGGCCCGCCGCAAGTGTCGGTAGCCAGATCGACCACATACAGGGCCTCGCCCGGCAGACGGTGACCGGCGTCGCTCAACCGGAACGGGGTGAGGGCATTTTGCTGGCTGTTGCCGGCAAACGCCGCGACATATCCGGCGCTGTCCAGTATCGCGCCCTGGCCCAAGGCATTCACCATGAGATGGCTGTAGGGCCGCGGGGCATTGCCATCGACGCCGAGCGTCCAGCCATCGGCGCTGAAATCGTGCGCCGGCGGCTCGGCATCGCGCTGCATGCGGACACGGTCGAGGGCAAGCTCCAGCACGGCCGCGGACGGCAGCGGTGTACCCAGACGGCGCGCGATCAGTTGCGCGGCGACCTGGGGGCTGGCCGCGTAGCCGGTGACAAAGCGTACGCTGGCACTGCCCTGGGCCGGAACCGTCACCCCCAAGGTCAACGACAGCGCGGGGTCGAAGCTGTACAGCAGGCCCTCGTCATCGGGCGCCCGCGGCGCATCCGGGGCCAGACCGTCCGGACACGCCAGACCGCCGGCACCGACGAAGCGGCCGCGGCTGTCCTCGTAGCCCGCAAGGCGCACGCCGTGTCCGTCGGTTGCCACCGCGTGAAAGGCCACCTCGCTCGCGGGCCGGCCATGTATATCCGTCAGCAGGCGGCTGTGCGCCAGCAGCGCGGCCAGGGGCGCCACAAACCGAGTACCGACGTACAGGGCATTGAATTCCGGGTGGCGGGAGGCGGCTTCGGCAGCGCCGAGCGTCAACTCCTGGAAGCTCGTCAGGCGCAAACGGCGTGGACGGTTGCTGTGGTTTTCAAAGGTGATCGTCCAGCATTCGACCGGATCGTCCGGCGGTACTTCGACGCGCGCAAACGCGGTCAGGTCCGCCGCGTCGGCGCGGTAGCACAATGCCGTGGTCGAGATCTCGGTCACCCGATGGCGCACCCCGGTACCCGGGCAGGGCTGGCGGGTCAGCGACCAGGGCTGCCGGCCGGGCTCGCTGACGTAGAAGAAGCGCCCGCGCCGATCGAGATCGTCCTCGGGGCGGCGGGTCAGATCGATTTCCGGACACCCGCGCCGGGGACGGATCACCTGGGCATGGCCGCGACCATCCTCGCCCAGGCGCAGCATGTAGAGGCCATTGCCCAGCACGTGCGCCGGGGCATTGCGCACCCGGTGCAGGGTGCCGGCGCGGCGGGCCCGCATCAGCACCCAGGCCCCCACCACGATCGCCAGCGCGGCGGCGATCGCATAGGCGCCCACTAAATCGCGCACTGCCGGCAGCAGCGGCCCGGCGTGGCCGTGCATCCCCTCCGCACGGGTCCACACATACTCCCACTCGCCGCCCCTCGGGATATAGAACGGCACCAGCAGCGGCGCCCAGGTGGCGAAACGGCGCAACCCCTCCGGGATCGCCTGCCCGCGCGGGCCGTGGCCCAGCGCCCGGGCGAGGCGCGCATTCACGGCGTCCATGCCGACAAAGGAAAAATTCACCAGCGTCGCCACCCGAAGTCCCATGTGGTCGAACCAGATCAGCACGCGCAACCAGTCGTAGGCCATCAGGCCCAGGAACAGGTCGAGACTCCAGGCGCGGTAGTGATCCGTCGGTTGCAGCACTTGCTGCGCGGTGGCGAGCAGACTGCGCACGGCACCATCCTGGTTGTACCAGGTCGGATCCTGCGCCATGCGCAGAAAGATCGAGATGATGGGCGCCATCCACAGACCCCAGCGCAGCACCCGCACGGTCTGCGCGCCGACTTCGGCCATTCCGGCGCGGCTGAAGGTGGTGCGAATCGGCGCCAGACGCCGCTGGATCAGTGCCGTCAGCAGCACCAGATTGAGACTGAACAGGGGTGCGGCGATCGCCCATTGCACCACTCCCGACAGGGATTGGGCGTAGAACAGCTTGACGCCGCCGCTGACCAGACCGAGATCGGTAGCGCCCCACTTGCTGAACAGTGGATAGACCATGTATTCGTAGCTGCTGCGCCCGGCGGCCGGAAAACTCACCACCGCATAATCGGCGATGCGATCCAGCACTACCCGCAACTGGCCGGCGTCGAAATACCAGGCAATGAGTCCACCGGTAATACCGCCCATGACGGCCTGCGCGAGGTACACCGGCAACCGCTGGGGCCGCTGTCGCAGTCCGCGCGCCATGGCGCCGGCGTCGAGCAGCAGACTGACACCGGCATAGATCACGGCGCCGGCGAGCGCGCCACTCGCAAAGCGCATGGCGTCGTCCGCACCGGTGCGGCCCAGGCCGAACCAGAGTGCGACCGCAAACCCCGCGACGGCACCGCGCAGCAGATTCCCCGGCTCGCGATAGGCTGCGCCCAGCCGTCCGGCCAGCGCCGGACTGCCGTCGAAGGTTTCGATGAGACTGCGCGCGAGGGGAAACAGCAGCATGCCCAGCAATGTCCCGAACACCAACGGCTGCGCGGTAATCCAGGCCGCTGCCACGCCGCGCCCGGACAGTGCCGCGCCATACACGAGGATCATGAACCAGGCGCTGTAAACCGCGCCCTTGCCGGCGCCGTTGCGCCAGTGATCGGCGGCGGCCTGCCAGGTCGGCCGCCGACCCTTGAGGGCGTCCAGCAGCGCGCCGGTGATGAGAAAAGTCTGGCCCCACAAGCCCGCTTGCGCGAGCACTGCGGTCGCCACCCCCAGGGGCAGTTGCAGCCCCGCAGGCAGCGCACCAACCCACTCGCCACTGCCGAGGTCGGCGATATGGGGTGTCAGCGCCGCCCACAGCGCACTGCTCCACAGCAGCGCACGCAGCCGCCAGTTGTGGGTCCAGCGCTGATCCACGGCAACGCCCAGACCTTGCACGGCGAGCTCGCCGAACAGGCCCAGCACCAGCCAGCAGCCGGGCAGCGACCGCAGCGCCGGGGACAGATCCTGGCCCAGCCAGATAGCCGGGAATTCCAGCAGGTCGGGCGATGCCAGCAGAAACAGGCCATTGAACAGCGCGAAGGGCGCTATCAGCAGCACCAGCGAGGTGGCCGCAGGCAGCGGTCGGCGTTGCCGCACCGGCAACAGACCGGCCACCAGGCCATAGACCGCGAAAGCCAGCGTGGCGCCCAGCGGCGTGAACCTCAGCAGGTCAATCCACTCCCGGGGCGTCTGCCAGAGCGGCAGTTCCGGGGTCGCGGCGAGCGCGAACAGCGCCGCCACCACCGCATGGCGCAGCGCCAGGAAGACGCCGTCCGTGGCGCCGCCGGCGCGGCCGATCAGCAACAGGCCGAAGCCGGCCCCAGCCGCCGCCGCGAGCGGAACGCCGGCATGGATCGCGGCCAGCGCGCCGGCAAACAACACCAGACCGGCCACCCACAGCGCCAGTCGGCCGAGACGGTCAGAATGGATGGTCGCTGCGGCCCTCACTCAACCTCCCGGGCCGCTGGGCAGATGGAAAATTCACCGGACTCCGCTGTCAGGGCCGGACCGGGACGGTTACGACGATCGGGCAACGATAACACCTCGCTCCACGAGCTCCTGTACCTGGGCATCGGAGTATCCGAGCGCGCTTTTCAGCACGTCACGGTTGTCCTGGCCCTGGGCCGAGGTCCACAGCTCGGCCAACTCCGGCAGCGCCGAAAACCTGATCGGAAAACCGCCAATGGTGACGCCTTCGGTAATGACGGCGTCCGGCACCTTGCGCACCATTTCCCGCGCAATTTTCCCGCGCAATTGAAGCACGGATGCTTGATGGTATCCGCCACCGACAGCACTGGCGCGCAGGGTACAGGCTATTCGCCCAGTGCATCCAGAGTTGCCTCATCGCTGCTGGATTGCCAGCCTGGCTTCCACCAGGTCGCGGGAATGTCTGGCGCGCCGCGGATACAGGGTTTCGGCGACCGCGCCGATAGTGTTGACAGGTCCTAGCGGTCATTCCCCCAGGGCACAAAGAACTGCGCCGGATCGGGCGGCATTTGCGGCGGGCGCGGTTCACCGACCGTGCCCAGATACAGAAAGCCAATGATGTGTTCGGTCTCGCCCACGCCCAACCCGGCTTTCACCACCGGGTCATAGGCGAAATCGCCGGTGCGCCACATCGCGCCCACGCCCTCGGCGTAGGCGGCATTGAGCATGTTCTGCATGGCCGCGCCGGCCGACAGCAGTTGCTCGACCTCGGGAATCTTGGCGTTGGCGCGGCAGGCCGCAATGACGACGATGACCATGGGGGCGCGCAGCGGCCGGCCCAGGGTGCGCTCCCGCTCGCGCGGCGACAGCTCGCCCTCGCGCGCCTCCCGCGCCCGCACGAACAGCTCGCCCAGACGCTGCAGGCCCTCGCCTTCGATGACCAGAAAGCGCCACGGTCGCAACATGGCGTGATCGGCCGCGCGCAATGCGGCACGCTTGATGTTGTCGAGAACGGCGCCGGCCGGTGCGGGAGCGATCAATACCGACTGAGAAACCCGATTGTGCAGTGCGGCGATTGCCTCCACGCTGATTTTCCTCCCCACACCGAACAGTTCTGTAATGCTAGGTTATCAGCAGCCGAATCAAGAATCGTATCAACGGCCCATCCGCGACAGCCGCACCGCGGCGCCCGGCCGCGCGCCGGTGTCCTCGCCGTTGTGCATGATCGCCTGGCCAGCCACCAGCGTGGTCACATAACCCTCGGCGCGCTGGATCAGACGGGTGCCGCCGGCGGGCAGATCGCTGACCTGCTCGGGTGCCAGGCTGCGCAGCCGCGCGAAGTCGATCAGGTTGATGTCGGCGCGCTGGCCCGGGAGCAATTCGCCGCGATCGGTGATGCCGTTGCGGCGGGCGGTATCGCGGGTCTGCTTGCGCACCGCCCACTCCAGCGGCAGGCGGCCGGTTTTGCGGTCGCGCACCCAGTGGGTCAGCATGAAGGTGGGCACGCCGGCATCGACGATGAAATTGCAGTGGGCGCCGCCGTCGCTGCCACCGAGCATCGACAGCGGACTCAACAGCATTTCGCGCGTCGCATCGAGATTGCCTTCGGAAAATCCGGCCGCCGCGTAGAACAGAAAGGCGCGACCGTCGCTTTCAAGCATCATGTCGTAAGCCAGCTCCGCCGGCGTGCGGCCCTGGCTGAGTGCCAACGCCTTGATGCTGTGGGCGGGATCGGGCTCGTAGTTGGGCTCCTTGCCGAGCGCGAAGGTCAACGGCCAGGGATTGGCGAAGATGTTGGTCCAGGCGGTCGGCGCCGGATCACGGTCGGCCAGAATCCGCGCCTTGACGGCGGGATCGCGCAGCGCTGCGAGGCGCGCGGCGGGCGCCAGCGCCCTGATCGCCTTGAAGCTCGGAAAGCGGGCAAACGGGTTTTCGCTCTCGAAGCTGAACAGCATGCCCACGGGACGGCAGGAAATCTGCGGTATCAGGGTCGCGCCGGCAGCATTCGCTTCCTCGGCGAGGCGGAAGGACTCGCGCCACAAATCAGGGTCCTTGCCGATCTGTCCGGTGAGATAGGTGACCGGACAGTTGCCGGCGCGGGACAAGCGGCTCATCAGCGCCATTTCCGCCGCCTGTGCGGCACGATCGCCACTCTCCACGCCCGCCGGAATGACTTCCAGCAGCCCGCGGCCGCCGGCGCCGACCGCACGGGCGATGGCCATCAATTCCGCTTCCTTGGCGAACGTACCGGGAATGGGTTCGCCTTTCGGCGTCAGGTGGATGGCAGTGCGCGAGGTCGAGAACCCCAGTGCTCCTGCTGCCATCGCCTCGCGCACCACCGCTGCCATGCGATCGATCTCCGCCGGCGTCGGGTCTTCGTCGCGGGCGCCGCGGTCGCCCATGACGAAGGTGCGCAGCGCGCAGTGGCCCAGGTAAGAGCCGACATCCACGGCCCGCGGGATACGGTCGAGCGCGTCGAGATATTCGGGAAAACTCTCCCACTGCCAGTCGATGCCGGCTTTCAGCGCGCTCGCCGAGATGTCCTCCACCGACTCCATCAGGCCGATCATCCAGTCGCGGTGGTGGGCCGCCACCGGCGCGAAGCCAACCCCGCAGTTGCCCATGATCGCAGTGGTGACGCCGTGCCAGCCCGACGGCGTCAGCAGCGGGTCCCACACCGCCTGACCGTCGTAGTGGGTGTGGGTATCGACCCAGCCGGGGGTGACCAGCAGGCCGTCGGCGCTGATGGTCTGTTTCGCACGCGCCGTGATCTTGCCGACCGCGGTGATGTTGCCGTTGTCGATGGCGATGTCGCCGGTGAACGCGGGGGCGCCGGTGCCGTCCACGACGGTGCCGCCCTTGATGATGAGATCGTGCATGGTGGGTTGCCTCGTTGGAGTTGAATGAGCGGGATGCGTCGGCGCGGTTACACCGCCTGCTTCAGGGTGATGCCAAACTGGCTGGCGGCATTGCCGCCCAGCATGCGCGCAATGGTCGCCTGCCCGATGCCGGCGCCGGATAGCTTCGCGATGGCGTCCCAGGCCGTCGTCGCCTCCTGTCGGGGATAGTGCGAACCCCACACGATCTTGGCCTCGAAGTCGTCCGGCAGGCGCTGGATCAGGCGCTCCTCGGCATCGAAGCCGAGCATGACCTCGCCCTCCTCCCACATCTCCTCGGGGTCGGTGCGCACCGGATATTTGTGCAGCAGCGGCGTGGTCAGCGCCGAGGCCTCCATTTTTTCGAGCACTTCCTCCATCCAGGAGGCCTTGCCGTGGGCCATGACCACTTTCATGCGCGGATAGCGCTGCATCACCGTGAAGCCGATCAGCGCGGCGCCGACGAACATGTGGTTGTCGAGCCAGGGCGAGATCACCGGCGCGAGCGGGTGGCCCAGCTCGCCGGACGCGCTGAAGCCGAGATTGGCACCGTTGCCGCCGCCGGCAGAGGGCCCGCCGCCGGCCTCGCGCAACAGCGCCATCTGGCTCAGGCGCCCCTTCATTTTTTCGATGAAGGGCGCGTGGGAGGTCCACTCCGGGTTCCACAGGCCAGTGCCCGGATGCACGGCGGCGGTGATGCCAAGGCGCTCGAGCGCGGCCCACAGCGGGTCGTAATAGGGGTGGGTGAAGTAGCGGTTCTCGATGAACATCGGGCGGATGAAGGCGCCGCGAAAGCAGGGAATGGTGGCGATGCGCTCCAGCTCGGCAATGGCGAAATCCAGGTTCTGCAGCGGCACCATCGCGGCCGCGAACAGCCGCTCCGGCGCCACTGCGCAAAAGTCGGCGATCCAGTCGTTGTAGGCTCGCGCCAGCGCGCGGGCGACATCCGGGTCTTCCACCAGGTGAAAGCCCTCGGCGAACCAGGTCGGATAGAGCAGGGTCTGGTCGATGCCCATGGCATCCATGTCGGCGAGGCGCGCCACCGGGTCGGACGCGCCACGGGTCGGTGCATGGCGAATGTCGGGATCGAGTTCGCCCACCTGCTCCCAGGTGATGCCGGGCCGCCAGATGGCGAGGCGCGGAATGTTGGGGTTCATGGTGTCGCGAAACATCCTGCCGTTGACCTTGAGGTAGCAGTTGGTCGCGCCCTCCTCACGCCACAGCGCGGACTTGCCCAGCACCCGATAGTCGGGGTCGAGGTACTTGTCCCAGAGTTCGCGGGGCTCCACCACATGGGAATCGCTGTCGAACACGGCAAAGGCTTTCCGGTGTGCGGCCATCAGTTGGACCCTCCCACGGCGCGCTGGAAGGTATTGACGGCGACGGGTTCGGCGCGCGGCAGCACGCTGGCATCGGCGGCCATCGCACGCTCGATTTCGTCCGCCGTCGGCCACCAGTCGGGGCGCTCGATCTGGGTCACGCGGTCGCGGATGAACTGCTTGGGCGCCGGGATGTTGTACATGCGCCGCGCGTTGCCGCCGAGGAACTTGGCCTGGCGCTCGGCCGACAGGCCGCAGCTGCGCATGGTTTCGAGCGCGCGCCAGACGTCGTCGCCGTCGTGGTGGTAGACATCCGACGACCAGGTGAGGATGTTTTCGTAAAACTCGGGCAGCCGCGATGGCGGCGCCTCATCGCCCTCGAAACCGGTCATGCAATGCTCGAAGAAAGTCTCGCTGGGCAGGCGCTTCAGCGGCGGAAAACTGCGTTCGTTGCGGTACAGCTTGTAGTACTTGTCGCACTCGTCGAGCACAAAGCTGAGCCAGGTCGAGGACGCCTCGAACACTGCGGCCTTCAGTTTCGGGAAACGCTCGAACAGGCCGGAAAACAGCGCCGACACCACCCACACCGAGGCTTCGGACTGGAAATTCTGCACGTTGGTCAGGAACGAATGCGGGATGTTCGCCGAGGTCACCGTGCGGTTGATCAGCTCGGACGCCGAATGCTGTTCGGTGTAGCCCGGCGGCTTCAGCGAGCCCAGCGCGGGAAACGGGTGCATGCCGTACACCATGCCGGTGTCTTCCATCGCCCGCCACAGCGGATCGAACCTGGGTTGCAGCGGATAGTTGCCGAGCGCGTCGATGGGGCGCACCAGACCGACGCGACAGCCTTTGTCGGCGACTCGGTAGATCTCGCGCACCGCCCCTTTCGGATCCTGCAACGGCAGCAGCGCGGCGAAAAACAGGCGCTCGGGATCGGCCTGACAGCCTTCCCAGGCCCATTCGTTGTAGGCCTTGCAGGCAGCGGTGGCGCCGAGGCCATTGCGCAGCCAGGGGTAGGTGTCGATGTCCGAGGGAATGAACATCACCTGGTCGATGCCCTGAACATCCATGTCGCGCAGGCGCGCCCTGGGATCGTAGGCGCCGCGGTGATCGATATAGGCGGCCTGCGCCTTGGTGAGCGCGGTTTCGCGGCGCAGGTTGCGGACGTTGAGCGCCCGCTGGATGGCGTGCTTCATGCCCGGCCCCGCGACCGAGATCAGGTTCATGGCGCCCGCGGTGCCGCGCCCCTCCTTCGAGCGGATGCCGGCGCCGACGGTATCGTTAGCGATCAACTGGTCCGATTCGCGGTCGTACCACAGGGTGGTCTTGAGCGCGGCCAGTTCGGCGCGGGTGAGATGGTCTTCGGCGCGCTCCCAGATTTCCATCGGCTCGGCGATATGGGCGTCGCAGTCGAAACTGGGAAAATCCTTGCTCATGGGGGGAAA
The DNA here is from genome assembly GCA_050179115.1 of Porticoccaceae bacterium. Classification (GTDB taxonomy): domain Bacteria; phylum Pseudomonadota; class Gammaproteobacteria; order Pseudomonadales; family Porticoccaceae; genus JAGPUQ01. Next base: position 25,075 of record JBFXFL010000036.1, read on the forward strand.
CGTTTGCACAGGCATGGCAGCCTCCGGTGATTTTATGGTTATAGGTTTTCCCCAGTGTACGATTCGGCCGCGACAAGCCAAGCCTCCTTGGTGGTCACTGGTCGAGACTCTGGTCGAGGCGAGATCTTCAAAGGGGTGGACGGCGCTGCCGCTACGGCGGCCCATGGGTTACTGAGCCAGAGGGTCCTGCCGGTAAAAGGCACTCAATTGCCGATACAGCTGGGGCCAGTACTCCACCAGTCGCGCCGGGGCTTCGAAAAAACATTCGCTGGTCACCGCGAAGAATTCACCCGCGTCCTGCAGGGCATAGGGATCGATGGGTAGCTCGTCGTCGCCATCGGTATCGGCGCGGTTTTCGAGGTCTTCCCAGGCCGCGGTGAAGGCCCGGGCCCAGGCCACCGGGTCCATGTCCGCATGCAGGGGTGGTGCGCCATTGGGACCACCGTCGCTGCGCATGTCGAGCTTGTGGGCCATCTCGTGGATCACCACGTTGTAGGCGTCCACGCCACTCGCGCCGGCGACGTCCTCCCAGGACAGGATTACCGCCCCGTGTTCCGAGGTTTCGCCGGTCAGGGGTTCGCGCTCGGTGTGGACGATGCCGTACTCATCCTCGCGGTCGTGGGCAGGAATGAAGGCTCCGGTGTAGAGAATCAGGGTCACCCAGCCGTCATACCACTCCAGGCCCAGTTCCAGCACCGGCACGGCCGCCATGGTGGCAATCCGGAGCTGCATGGCGTCGGTGATTTCGAGTCCGTCGGCGGCGATGAACTGCTTGCGCAGCAGAAAGCGCAGCGCCATGTCGCGCAGCCGCGTCCGCGCCTCGCCCCGATAGCGCGCCGCCACCGGCCAGTCCGCGATGGCGGCCTCCCAGGCTTCGACCGGAACCGCCAGGCGTTGCAGACGGCGACTTTCGCGCCAGCGGCGCAGGCGCTCGAACATCGCGGTGGTTAAGAACGCTCTTCCAGAAAGCGGTTGACGCGGGCGATATTGGCGTCGTGATTTTCCCGCATCGCGACCAGCTCGGTGCGCAATGCCGCATCGGCCACGCGCGGGATCATTTCGCCCAGACGTTTGGCCACCCAGCCCTGGCCGCGGTTGAGAAAGAACAGCCGTTCGCCCAGATCGGCGATGGCCATGGCGCGCTGATGGAAGTCACCCACCTTGAGCGAGGGTTCGCCACCCAGGCGCGGAATGGCCTCGATGAGCATCTTGCACCAGCGCGCTTCGTCGCCGTGGATGTCCGTCATCAGCTGGCGCTCGGGCGCGGTGGTGCACTGATCGCGGGACTCCCGCGCCACCCGGGTGCCGGCGCGCTCGGCTTCCAGCAACTGGTTGAGAAAGCCCACCAGTTCGGCCGGCTCGACCCGGTTCATGTAGGCGTCGCTGCCGGCGTCGGCACCGCAGACCGGAGAGCTCGGCGGTGCGGGATTATCTGGGGATGACGGCATCGGGGGTGTCCTGTGCGGCGAGGGAAACTGGCCCGGAGTGTAGCAAAGCTCCGGCAAGCGGCGACCGTGCTACACTTCAGGCATCGCCGTGTGCCACCGCGGCGATCACAGACAAACTCCGAGCGCCGAAGCTCTAACTCCCCACCGTCCACCTCACCACCGTGCAGTTCACCAGTGAGAACAGGGGACAGGAATCCGGCGCCGAGAACCCGAAACGGGTTCTGAGGGATGCGCGGGAAACCGTTCGTCCTCCCCTTCCTGGAAAGGTGTTTGCCATGTTACAGGACAGTTTTGGGCGCGAGTTTCATTACTTGCGCCTGTCGATCACCGACGTTTGCAACTTCCGTTGCACCTACTGCCTGCCCGATGGGTATGAAGGCAAGCCCGACCGTGCCTTTTTGAGCCTGGATGAACTGCGCCGGGTCGCCGCTGCCTTTGCCGCCACCGGCACCACCAAGATCCGCATCACCGGCGGCGAACCCTCGGTGCGCGCCGATCTGCCCGCGATCATCGCAGCGGTGAAAGCGACACCCGGCATCCGTACCCTGGCCATCACCACCAACGGCTACAAGCTGCCCGAGCGCATCGACGCCTGGGCCGCGGCCGGCCTGGATGCGCTCAACCTCAGCATCGACAGCCTCGACCCCGCGATGTTTCACGCCATCACCGGCCACGAGCGCTTGCAGGAACTGCTCGACGGCCTCGACCGCGCGCTGGCACTGGGCATTGCGACAGTCAAGGTGAACACCGTGCTGCTGCGCGGTTGCAACGACAACCAGATCGACCGCTTTCTCGCCTGGCTGCGGGACAAGCCCATCACGCTGCGCTTCATCGAGTTGATGCAGACCGGCGACAACGGCGATTTTTTCCGCCGCCACCATGTCGCGGGCGCGGATCTGCGTCGCCGCCTGCTGACCGAAGGCTGGACCCAGACCATCCGCGCCCAGGACGCCGGCCCGGCGCAGGAATTTCACCACCCGGATTATCGCGGCCGCATCGGCCTGATCATGCCCTACAGCAAGGATTTCTGCGCCACCTGCAACCGCTTGCGGATGAGCGCCACCGGCAAGCTGCACCTGTGCCTGTTTTCCGAGAACGGTATCGATCTGCGCCACCTGTTGCAGGCCGACGACCAGCGCGACGAGCTGATTGCCTTTTTGCGCGCGCGCCTGGCCGACAAGAAAGTCAGCCATTTTCTCCAGGACGGTTTCAGCGGCGGCACCCGCCACCTCGCCATGCTCGGCGGCTGAAGGAGGACATCACCATGGCCAAAGTCTATGCCGACCAGTTCGTGCCGTTGCGGATCGCGGTGCTCACGGTCTCCGACAGCCGCACCGAGGCCACCGACACCTCGGGACAACTGCTGGTGGAGAAACTCCGCGCCGCCGGTCATCAGCTCGCGGAAAAACGGATTCTGAAAGACGATCTCTACCGCATCCGCGCCCAGGTCGCGGTCTGGGCGGCATCCGACGATGTACAGGTGGTGCTCATCACCGGCGGCACCGGCTTTACCGGCCGCGACTCGACACCCCAGGCAGTGGCACCCCTGTTCGACGTGACGGTGGAAGGTTTCGGCGAACTGTTCCGGCAGATCTCCCACCGCGACATCGGTTCGTCCACGGTGCAGTCGCGGGCGCTCGCCGGTCTCTCCAACGGCACGCTCATCTTCTGCGTACCCGGCTCCACCAACGCCTGCCGCACTGCCTGGGACGGCATCATCGCCGAACAGCTCGACGCCACGCATCGCCCCTGCAATTTCGTCGCGCAACTCAAGCAGGTGCAGGGCGCGGACTGCGGCACCCGGGAAACTTTGTCGTGAGCGGGCTCTCGCACCTCAATGCCGCCGGCGAAGCCAGCATGGTGGATGTCAG
>JBFXFL010000036.1:28493-30107 GCA_050179115.1 Porticoccaceae bacterium
ACGACGCCACGCCGATCCGGCCGGGCGATGAGGTCGCCTTTTTCCCCCCCGCTACCGGAGGTTGATCGTGACCGATGACGTGCGGATTTTGACGACGACCCTGGATCCCGCCGCACTGACCACGGAGCTGGTAAACGACCGCGCCCACAGCCAGGGCGCACTGGTGACCTTCGTCGGCATGGTGCGGGATTTATCCGCCAACCCGGTCACCGCCATGCAGCTCGAACACTATCCCGGCATGACCGAAAAATCCCTGGCCGCCATCATCGGCCGGGCGCGGGCGCGCTGGCCGCTGGGCCGGGTGCTGATCGCGCACCGGGTCGGCCTGCTCCATCCCGGCGAACCCATCGTGTTCGTGGGCGTCACCGGCAGCCATCGGCGCGAAGCCTTCGCCGCCTGCGAATTTTTGATGGACTATCTGAAAACCGAGGCGCCGTTCTGGAAAAAGGAATTCACGCCGGACGGCGAACGCTGGGTGGAAGCCAAACCGAGCGACTGCGAAGCCGCGCAGCGCTGGCAGGCCGCCCAGCAACAGCAGCAATGACATCCCCGCCATGAAGGCGATTGGCGCCCTGCTCGCGGGCGGCCAGTCCCGCCGCATGGGCACCGACAAGGCGCTGCTGCCGATCGGCACCGGCACCCTGCTCGATCACATGCTCACCAAATTGCACGGGCTGGATATTGCCGAAGTAGTGATCTGTCGGAATGCGCCGGGCTGTCTGCCCGACCTGTTGCCGGGATTGGGCCCGCTCGGCGCGCTGCACAGCCTGAGCCGCCAGTACCCCGGTCGGGATCTGCTGGTGGTGCCGGTGGATATGCCGCTGCTCTCTGCGGCGACGCTCGCGGCACTGCTGACGGCGGGCAGCGAGCCGTCACGGCCGCGCCATTACGAAGGTTATCTGCTGCCGCTGTGGCTGCCACTCGCCTCCGCCGCGATCCGCGCTATCGAAACGCGAGTGACCGATTCCTCCGCCGATCGGTCACTCGCGGCGCTGCTGCGGGACCTGAGCGCGGAAACCCTGCCGCTGCACGGTCCGGAAGCCGAGTTCGCCAACGTCAATACACCAGCGCAGTGGGAACTAATCGTGCAGAGGTTGATCGCGCCCTGATGAAGGCAACGAAACTGACGCCAAGTAGTTGCGGGAATCTAAAAGCGGACACCCCGCTGAAGGACCGGGTTCAAGGCCTGCATTCCTGGTGGCAATCAGCCGCCGCGCCCCGTACCCCCTTCTCCGGCTTGGCGCGGCGTTAACTTCGCGGGAGTTTCCAGCGGATCGACAGCGACCTCTCGGCTCTCGCCACGAAGCGTTGCCCAGCCGCTGGATCTGGAGTTCGCGACTCTATCTGCTGTTGTCCTTACTTTACTTACTGGCGCTCCCTCACCAGATTCACGAAACCTGAAATGTCCAGCAGCCAACGTTGCTGAGCCGGGCTGTAGCTGCCGTGCAGACTGCGCGGCACCACCAGTTGCAGGGAATGTGCCTGCATTTCGGCTGTCTGGTTCTCACTGATGCCCGGTTCCAGCGTTGCCAGATGCTTGTTTTCGATCCGCTTTGCCTCCGACAGTACCTGCCGCCAGCGATCCTTACAGGTCGATTTCACACCAAGCATCGT
>JBFXFL010000037.1:0-27006 GCA_050179115.1 Porticoccaceae bacterium
GATCGAAAGCAATCCGGTAATCCTCTACATGAAAGGATCGCCGAATCAGCCGCAGTGCGGGTTTTCCGCGCGCTCGGTGCAGGCGTTGATGGCCTGCGGTGAGCGTTTCGCCTATGTCGATATTCTGGCCAATCCCGATATTCGCGCGAATCTGCCCAAGTACGCCGATTGGCCGACGTTTCCGCAGTTGTGGGTCAAGGGCGAGCTGGTTGGGGGGTGCGATATCATTACCGAGCTGTACGAAAGCGGTGAGCTGAAACGCATGGTGCAGGAGGCTACTGCGACCGCCTGACTCGGACCGGCGCTTAGGATCCTGTAAACGCGGGCAGCGATGCCCGCGTTTTTTTGTGTGGTTTCCGCTCAGTCCCGCTACCGGGCGGCGGGATTTTCCGCCGCGTCCGATCCCGGTGGCCAGCCGCCCAGGGTTTGCCATTGGTTGACGATGGCGCAGAACAGCGCGGCGGTGCATTCGGCATCGTAGCGCGCGTTATGGGCGGCGCGGGTATCGTAGGGGATGGCGGCGGCGGCACAGGCGCGCGCCAGCACGGTCTGGCCGAAGGCCAGACCGCCGAGCGTGGCGGTGTCGAAGCACGAAAAGGGGTGAAACGGGTTGCGCTTGATGTCGCAGCGTTCCGCCGCGCGATTGACGAAGCCGAGATCAAAGTGAGCGTTGTGCGCGACCATGATCGCCCGCGTGCAGTTATGGTCCGCCACAGCCTTGCGCACCGTTCTGAAGACAATCGCCAGCGCGTCCGACTCCGCTACCGCGATGCGGTCGGGATCGTCGGGATCGATACCGGTGAAGTCCAGCGCGGACTGTTCGATGGCGAGTCCCGGACGGGGAATCACGCCGGTGGCCACGGTTTCGCAGGGGCGCAGCAGGCCATTCTCGTCCATGGTCATGATGACCGCGGCGATTTCCAGCAGCGCGTGATGGCGGCAGTCGAAACCACCGGTTTCCACGTCGATGGCAACGGGTAAATAGCCGCGAAAACGTTCGGCCAGGCCACGGTCGGACAGGTGAGTCAAGCTGGTTCCTCGGTGAGCCGGCGGGGGAGCATGTGCCAGGGCAGGGTGTCGCCGGCCGCCAGGGGCACCAGCGCATCCGTTCCCAGGCGGAGTGTCTCCGGCACCCGCCAGGCGGTCCGCTGCAGGGTGACGGTGGCGGTGTTGCGCGGGAGCCGGTAGAAGTCGGCGCCATGGTGGCTGGCAAAGCCTTCCAGGCGATCGAGTGCTCCGGCCCGGTCGAAGGCCATGGCATACAACTCCAGCGCGGCGTGATGACTGTAGCAGCCGGCGCAGCCGCACGCCGCTTCTTTGAGTAGGCGCGGGTGTGGTGCCGAGTCGGTGCCCAGAAAGAAATGGTTGCTGCCGCTGGTGGCGGCCGCGACCAGGGCTTGGCGGTGGTTGTCCCGTTTCAGGACGGGCAGGCAATAAAAATGGGGCCGTATCCCGCCGGCCAACAGATCATTGCGGTTGAACAGCAGGTGCTGTGGCGTGAGTGTGGCTGCGACGTTGGGCGGTGCTGCGGCGATGAACTGGGCGGCTTCCCGTGTCGTGATGTGTTCGAGGACCAGACGCAGCGCCGGGAAATTCTTCACCAGGGACGCGAAGTGGCGGTCGATGAAGATCGCTTCGCGGTCGAAGATGTCCACGTCCGGATCGGTTACTTCGCCGTGCAGCAGCAGCGGCAGATCCAGTGCCTGCATTTCTTCCAGCAGCGGAAAAACCTTATCCAGAGCGGTAACCCCGGAGTCTGAATTGGTCGTGGCGCCGGCGGGATAGTATTTCACGCCGTGGATTATCCCGCTCTGTTTGGCGGCGCGCAGCTCGTCCACCCGGGTGTTGTCGGTGAGGTAGAGCGTCATCAGTGGTTCCCAAGTGCTCCCCGGCGGGCGGGCTGCCAGGATCCTCGCGCGGTAATGTTCGGCTTGCGCAACCGTGACCATCGGCGGGCGGAGGTTCGGCATCACCACGCCCCGACCGAACTGGCGCGTGGCGGCGGGCACCGTATCGGCCAGTATCTCGCCATCGCGCAGATGCACATGCCAATCGTCGGGCAACTTCAGGGTAACGGAATTCATTGTTTCGGGCGCGCCAGCGGGCAGTCGCCATGCTACCGAAAATGCGCTCGGGGAGACAGGCCGGTGCGAGCGGGGTAGTGGGGTACGGTGTTGCGCGGCGGAGGCTGCGGGCACATTTGCTACGGCCCGGTAACGCAAAGCCCCCAGCCTGCTCGATACCATCAGGGCGAGAATTATGTGTCAATCCCTTGACAGCGCGGGTGTGAGGTTTTAGCGTGCGCAGGCGCTACGCACGGGCTCGTCATGGTGACGGTGCATGCGGGAGTGATTGACCGCGCAGTAGCTGCAACTAGAAGTAAAAACCGCAGTAATTTATAGGGGGTAGCTTTGAACCATTCAGCCAGTAATTCGGCAAGGTCTTGTCTTGCCCGTTTGTCAGGTAACCGACCTGATGATGCGGAGCCGGGCATCAGAAAAACCGCAATTCGACGACGATATTTGCTGGGCGCAAGCGCCCTGGCGCTGCTGGCCGGTCCGGCGGCGGCGTTCAAGATCGATTTCCAGGATCCCGAGATCAAGGCCTACCTGGATAGCACCGTGACGGCCGCCACGGCGATGCGGGTCGAGAGCGCCAAGCAACCGTCGTTTCCCGCCAGTGGCAACTGGAGTGTGTTCAACGACGCCGGTGACATTTACAGCACGCCGCTGAGCTATGTGGGTGAGCTCAGCCTTGCCAAGGGCGATTACGGCTTTTTCTCCCGTTTTAAGTACCTGTACGACTACACTCTGAATTCGAAAGACTGTGACAACTGCTTTGGCAATGTCCCTGCGGGTGGTCTGGACGGTGTGCCGGATGGCGCCCAGGATGCCGCGAACAAGTTCACCCTGCTCGACTTCTTTTTCTATGGCAGCTGGACCCTGGGCGACCGCCAACTGGGGGCCCGGGTCGGTAAGCAGGTGATCAGCTGGGGCGAGAGCAACATCATGGGCGGCGGTATTGCTGCGGCGCAAAGTCCGGAAGATGTCAATGGACGGGTAACGCCCGGCTCAGAGCTGAAAGAACGGCTATTGCCCCAGGAACTGGTATCACTGTCCTATGACCTGACCGACAACTGGAGCGCCGAGGCCTATTACGTCTGGAACTGGCGCCCGAGTATTTTCATTTCGCCCGGTACCTTGTTCAGTCCCTTCGATTTCCTGGGGCCAGGCTTCAATCCGGATCTCAATGGCGTGCCCTATTCAGGCCACGACTATGCGGATCGCGGCGGTCAGTGGGGACTGGCGACGCGGTATGTGATCGAAAGCCTGAACTCGGCGGAACTGGGTTTTTACTGGGTTCGCAGCCACGGTTTTATTCCCTATCTGGAGGCCGATTTCGATCCCAGCTCACCTGTGGGGCTGAGCTACAAGTCAGTCTATGCCGAAGACCAGGACACCTATGCGGTGTCCCTGGGGGGTGAGCTGGGTACCACCGGACTCTCCTATGGCACGGAGATCAACCTACGCGAGAACTTCATCGATACCCGCCAGTGCATGAACAATTTTGGCCTGACTGGGGTCGCGATGAAGAATCCCGCCTTTACGCCCGTGATGCCGGGTTGTGACGTGGGTGCCTCCAACACCTGGATGTGGCTGGGCAACCTCGTGATGTCCGTCGGTGGCGGTCCCTTCGGCGCCAACAAGCAGAACTATGTGTTTGATTGGGCGTTTTCCTGGATCGACGATCTCGACAACGGCGACCCGACCGACCGCATCGATGGTGAAAACCGGCGTGTCACCGTGGCTCAGGCAAACGCCGCGACCGCCAACGGAGCGCGCGGCAATACCCTGGCACAGGTCGGAACCATTGTCGATCCGGGTCACTTCCCAGGGGTGGATGCCCTGGACCGGCCGATCACGTCCTTCGCCTGGGGTTACACGGCGGTGGCATCGTTCGAGTACAACAATCTGTTCTGGAACCTCAATGTGAAGCCGCGCTTTGTGTTCGCGCACGGCGTCGAGGGTTACACCCCCTTTACCAGTGGCGCGATGGTCGAGAACCAGCGCACGGTGGTGTACGGGGTCACCTTCGAATACCTGAGCTCCACGTCGCTGGACCTGGCCTACACGACCTGGTTGGGCACGGCGGGAGTTTGGGACGACCGCGACAACATCGCCGCCACATTCAAATACAGTTTCTGAGGACTTGAACGATGTCGATCTACAAGCAAGTCGTATCCCTCACGGGCGCCACCCTGTTCAGCCTGGCGATAGTGCCGGTGGCCTGGGCGCAGGATTACAACGAAAAGCCCACGGCGGCGGAGATTGCCAAACTGGGACTGGAAGGCACCGAGCTGACGCCGGCCGGAGCGATCCGCGCCGGCAATGCCGACGGGAGCATTCCGGAATGGAAGAATGAGCCGCTCAAGCCGCCGGCGGATTTCAAGCCGGGTACTTTCCACCCGGACCCGTTCGCGGCGGACAAGCCGCTGTTCACCATTACGGCCCAGAACTACCAGCAGTACGCGGACAAGCTGACCCCGGGCCAGCAGAAGATGTTCGAGACCTACCCGGACTATGTCATGAACATTTATCCGACCCGCCGGTCGGCGGTGTTCGGTTCGCATATCTATGAAGCAGCGTTGAAGAATGCGGGTCAGGCCAGAATCGTCATTTCGACCAAGTTTCCGGGCCTGATCGGTTTTGAGAACGCGCGCAACGGCTGGGCCTTTCCGGTTCCCAAGAATGGTCCGCAGGCGCTGATGAACCTGATGACGCGGCCGGTGATGCCCTGGAAAGACAGCTGGGACAATATTGCACCGGTGACCAGCAGCGGCTCGTACGAAGTGAACAAGTTGTCGGTACAGCAGAACTGGCCCTACAGCGATCCCGTGAATGGCTGGGACAACCCCAATTACGACCCGACCTCACCCGGCGGTGGACTGAAGTACTACCAGACCACCACCGCGCCGGCCAAGCAGGCCGGTCAGGTGGTGCTGGCGCGTGACCCCGTGAGCTTCGTGAGCCAGTTCCGGCAGGCGTGGAGTTACAGCCCCGGCCAGCGTCGGGTCAAGCGGGCGCCACAGATCGTCCATGACAACCCGCTGACGTCGAGCGACGGCCTGGCCACCACCGACCAGAAGTTCGGCTTCAACGGTCCCAATGAGCGTTTTACCTGGACGCTGGAAGGCAAGACCGAGATCTATGTGCCTTACAACTCCTATAAGCTTCACACCGGCACGCTCAAGGTGACCGATATCATCACCAAGCAGGGTCGTCTGAATCAGGATCTGGCCCGTTACGAGTTGCACCGGGTCTGGAAGGTCAAGGGTACGCTCAAGGAAGGTACGACCCACGACTACGGTGTGCGGGTGATGTACGTCGACGAGGACAGCTGGTGGTTCATGCTGGCCGACAGCTACGACCGACGTAACCAGCTCTGGCGGTTGTACGAGTTGCACTCTGTCATGTACTACGATCAGGGCTACCTCGACTCGACGATCGAGAACCAGTACGACATGCAGGCAGGCCGCATGGTGATCCTTGGTCTGGATAATGAAGACAAGGCCCCGGACCCGAGCTTCCGTGCTACTGACGATTACTTTACGCCAGCCGAGATTCGTCGTCGCGGGGTACGTTGAACCTGGCGCCATTTCTGGGTTTTCTTGCCACCCGGAAATCGGGATGCCGAGAGACCGGGATGGCCGGGCAGGGAGCCCGGCCATCCCGGTCACGTGCGGACCTGGTGCGCAGGCCTGAACCGAGGTGATCTCGGGCGAAAATGTCGCTGATCGGACATGGCGGTTTGAGTTTGGTGTGTTGTAAACTCGGAACGCCCGGTCGTGGCAAGGCAACGGCTGGCGATAAAAAAAGCGAGTTGCGCGCAGACAATCAATAACGAAGCACGCGTTTTCAAGCGCAGTGTATAGGCGCTAGGCGTAAGACGAAAAATAACCGGGCAATCGAACTTGCAGGCGGCGCGTTGGGTGGTTGTGCCAAATCCATGGTCATGAAAGCGATTGCCCGCACGCTGATCCGTACTTCAGACGCTGGGAACTGATTATGAAATCCAAGCATTGCCGGACGTGGGTTGCGGCCAGGTTTCCGCGCACAGGTGAAATTGTTCGCAGAAGCGCGGTTGCCAAAGTTCTGCCCTGGTCCCGACGCGGGCAGTTTGTGTTGCTGGTTGCCAGCTTGCTGGTCGTGGGCACCGTTGCGGCGGGAGAGTCCTTGCAGATTCCCGCCATTAGATCGGCTCTTGCGAGCAAGGCCCTGTTGACCGATTCGGCCCGGCTGTCGGATCGCGTGGTCGCGGTGGGTGCTTACGGCAATATCGTTTATTCGACCGATGGCAAAACCTGGACCCAGGCCAATGTGCCGTCACAGGTATTATTGACGACGGTTTATTTCGTGGACGATCGGGAGGGTTGGGCCGCAGGCCATGACACCCTCATTTTGCATACCACCGATGGCGGCGAAAACTGGACCATTCAATACGAGGATCCGATTCCCGGCGGTGATTTGCCCAAGCCCATACTGGATATCTATTTCGCCGACAAGCTGCACGGCTGGGCGATCGGCGCATTCGCGCTGATGCTGGTCACCGAGGACGGCGGGCTCCATTGGAAAACGGTGAGTACCGACGAACTGGGCGAGCAGCTGGAGGCGGCCGATCGCGAGCCCGAACCGAACTTCAATGCGCTGCTCCCGCTGGATGACCGATTCCTGATTGTGGGAGAGCTGGGCACGCTGCTTTATTACGACCCGAAAGCGAGCACACCTGGCGACGATGACGCAGAGGAAGATGCTATCGATTCACTGGATGAAAATGGTTCGGAAGTGGCTGCGGATGGTGCCATGGCCGGCCCCACAAACTCGGCATGGCGCATTATCGAATCGCCTTACGTCGGGTCGTTTTTCGGCGTCAAGCAGCTGAGTTCCGGCGAGTTGCTGATCTATGGCCTGCGCGGACACCTGTTCAGGTCCCTTGATCTCGGTAACACCTGGACCCCGATCGATACCGGCGACGCCACTACCAATATCAATGACGTCATCGAAATGGATGGTGGTGACGCGATCGTCGTCGGTGGCGGCGGCACCCTGTTCCGCCTCAAGGCGGGCGCCGCCGCCGCGGAACGCATTCCCTACTCCGGATTCAACGGCTTCGTGTCGGTGCAAAAAATGGGCACTGATGCGGTGCTGCTGTTTGGTGACGGTGGGGCGCAGTTTTTTCAGCTCCCGTAAGCAGTTCGAGATCAGAGATGTGCTCATTCGGGGCACGGCTCAACGTGACGACAGGTATTTGCCATGACGAAGGAAACCTTGATGGATCGTACGATACGGTTGATGTTTTCGAATCGTATCGCGATTCTGATCCTGTTCACCGTTCTGACCGCATTCATGGGCATCAACGCGCTCAAGCTGCGCGTTGATGCCGGTTTCGAGAAGCTGCTGCCGTTCAACCACGAATACATCAAGACACTCGTGCATTATCAGGATGATTTTGGCACCGGGAACCAGATCGTCGTCGCCCTGATTCAGAAGGAAGGCACGATATTCAACCCCGCGTTCTTCGAGGCCATGCGGCAGGCTACCGACGAAGTGTTTTTCCTGCCCGGGATCGCGCGCTCCACCGTGACGTCGATCTTCACGCCGAATGTCCGCTATATCGAAGTGGTGGAGGATGGCTTCTCGGGCGGTAACGTGGTTCCCGCGGAGTTTCGGCCCACCGAGGAATGGATGCCCATCGTCCGCAACAACATCATCAAGTCCGGGCGTCTCGGCAGCCTGGTGGCCAATGATTTTTCCGGAGCCCTGATCCGGGCAGAACTGATCGAGCGCGATCCGACCACGCGCGAGCCCCTCGATTATCAAAAGATAGCGGCCGATCTGGAAAGCAAGATCCGCGCGCGGTTCGAGACCGACGCCATCGACGTGCACATCATCGGGTTTGCCAAGTCGACCGGGGATATCGCCGATGGGGCCAGGGATGTCGTGACCTTCTTTGGAATCACTCTGGTGATTACCGGGATTCTGCTCTGGTTTTACACCCGCTCGGTTATTTTGTCCCTGCTGCCCCCGGCGGTGTCATTGGTGGCGGTGGTGGGGCTTCTCGGTTCCCTGGATATGCTTGGATACGGGCTGGATCCCATGTCGATTCTGGTGCCGTTCCTGGTATTTGCGATCGGTGTCAGTCATGGCGTCCAGATGATCAGTGGCTGGATGGGCGAAGTAATGTATGGCGGGGATACGGACGCCAAGGGGCGGCCCGTGGTTCCGGCGCCGGAGATTCCCCACGGGGTGGACAGCATGGAGGCGGCGCAACGCACTTTCCGCCGGCTGCTGGTGCCGGGGGCGTTGGCGGTCATTACCACCTCGGTGAGCTTCGCCACCATTCTGCTGATTGAGATCGGTATCGTGCGCGAGACCGCGGTGACCGCCAGTATCGGCATGGCGATCATGCTGCTCACCAAAATGATTCTGCTGCCGGTGCTGTTGTCCTATGTGAAGATTCGCGATCTCGAGGGATATCGGCGCCGGCACCGGGAATCGGAAGTGCGGCGCGATCCTCTGTGGCGTTTCATTGCGCGCGCCACCGAAACGAAGCCCGCGTTGATCATTCTGGCGCTGGTAACGGTGTTGACCGTGTTCGGTATCGTCAAGGGCAGGGAACTGGCGATCGGCGATCTTCATGCCGGCATTCCGGAGCTGCGTCCGGAAGCCAGGTACAACCTGGACAGCAACGCGATCGCCGAGAAGTTCTCGATCGGTGTCGACAAGCTGTCGGTGATCGTGGAGGCCCCGAGCAATGCCTGCGTGGACTACGACATCATGAAGGAGATGGATCGATTCACCTGGTATGCCCGCAATCTTCCCGGTGTGCAGTCGGTCGACTCCCTGGCGCGGGCGATGAAGGTGATCATGGCCGCCAACAACGAGGGCAGTGCGCGCTGGTACGAGTTGTCTCGAAACAGCTACAGCATGTCGTCGTCCCTCTATCACATGGGCGGCGGCGGCAAGGAGCTGATGAATGCGGACTGTACTGCCATGCCGGTGCACATCTTCACGGTCGACCACAAGGCCGAGACCATCGATTCCATCATCGCCGGCATCAAGGCGTATGACGCCGGACTCCCGCCGGAGCGTTTCAATCTGCGCCTCGCCGCAGGCAATGTCGGCATTATCGGCGCCACCAATCAGACGGTGTCCGCAGCCGAGAAGCCCATGCTCGGCTGGGTGTATGGCGTGACCACGGTGCTGACCCTGCTGGCGTTTCGCTCGGTGGTGGGTACCCTGTGCATCATCATTCCCCTGGTGGTTGTTTCCCTGCTGGGCAATGCCATGATGGTGATGCTGGAAATCGGCCTCAAGGTGAACACCTTGCCGATGATGGCGTTGGGAGTCGGGGTCGGGGTCGATTACGCGATCTACATCTACGCGGCCATGAGCGGGTTTTTGAAAACGGGCGACTCGCTTAACGAGGCGTTTTACAAGGCCATGAGGCTGACCGGCAAGGCCGTCATCTTTATCGGCTTCACGCTCGGTGCCGGCGTCTGTACCTGGGTCTTCGCGTCCCTCAAGTTCCAGGCCGACATGGGCATCCTGCTCACCTTCCTGTTCCTGACCAACATGCTCGGAGCGATTCTGGTGCTCCCGGCGCTGGCGCGCTGGTTGCTGCCGCGCCGGATGCGCGAGCCGGCAGCTGCGATCGCCTGAACTGCAGGGGAACAGTCAATAACAGTAAAAAAAGCCGGTGCCATTTGGCACCGGCTTTTTTTTGATCTTCCCACAGTGCGGGGCGACGCCTTGCAGGGTGCCCCCTCAGGCAATGGCCCCAATATCACGCAGGCGGGCGAGCTGCGCGCTGTCGATTCCCCAGGCTGCGAGTGCGGCATCGGTGTTGGCGCCGGCGCGCGGCGCCGGACCCTTGATCGATGAGGGCGTGCGGCTGAATCGCGGCGCGGGCGCCGGGTGCAGTTGTCCCGCCACTTCGACAAAGGCGTTGCGCTCGCGGTTGTGGTGATAGCGAGGGGCTTCTTCCAGGGTCAGCACCGGCGCGAAGCAGATGTCGGTGTTTTCCATGATCCGGCACCACTCGTCGCGGGTTTTGGTGCGGAAGATCGCCACCATTTTTTCCTTCATGGCGGGCCACTGGCTGCGGTCCATCTGTTTTGGCAGTGTGGCCGGGTCCAGCTCCAGTTTTTCCAGCAGCTCTTCGTAGAATTTCTTCTCGATCGAACCGATCGAAACGTATTTGCCATCGCTGGTTTCGTACACGTTGTAGAAGTGCGAGCCGCTGTCGAGGATGTTTTCCGCGCGCTTGTCGGACTGGATGCCGGCCGCCTTCATGCCGTAGATGGACGTCATCAGCGACAGCGCGCCATCCACCATGCCGGCGTCCACGACCTGACCCTTGCCCGAGTTCTTGCATTCGAGCAGCGCGGCGAGAATGCCGGTGAGTACGAACATGGTGCCGCCGCCGAAATCGCCCACCAGGTTCAGGGGGATGGCTGGCGGCTCGGCGTTGCTGCGCCCGATCGCGTGCAGGGCGCCGGAGAGCGCGATGTAGTTCAAGTCGTGGCCGGCGCTCGCGGACAGCGGTCCCTCCTGGCCCCAGCCGGTCACCCGGGCGAACACCAGTCTGGGATTGCGCGCGAGGCACACATCAGGCCCCAGGCCGAGGCGTTCCATGACGCCGGGACGAAAACCTTCGAGCACCACGTCGGCGCCGTCGATCAGTTGCAACAGGGTCGCGATGGCGTCCTGGTTCTTGAGATCCATGGCGATCGACGGGCGGCCGCGCGTCAGATAACTGAATTCGGGCTGCATCGAGATACCGAGCCCGGCATCCTGGACGCGATCGACGCGGATGACTTCCGCGCCCATGTCCGACAGCATCATTGCGCACATCGGCGCCGGTCCGATGCCGGCCATTTCCACTACCTTGATACCTGTCAGCGGTCCGCCCACGGTTGCCTCCTCAGACTTGTGATGGATTGATGATGGTTACCGCCGAATTGTCGAACATCGGCTCCCGGGATGCCAGCAGCTAGGCCCGCTGTTCGAGCACTTCCCAGCGCTCGATGATTGTTTCGAGCTCCTGCTGGATCTGAGCGGTGCGCATATTCGCCGCCGCGACTTCCGCCGCCGCCCGGCTGTAAAAGCCGGGCTGGCTCATCGCCTCCAGCAGTTGCCGGTGTTCGTTTTCCAGGGCGTCGATGCGCGCCGGGATGGCGTCGAGTTCCTGCCGCTCCTTGTGAGTCAGCTTTACCTTTGGGGGTTGCGGTTGCGCAGGCTGTGGTGGCGGAGAGGGATTGCGGACGGCGTTGTCGCGCGGTGCCGGCGCCGGGCGCTGACGCAAATAATCGCTGTAGCCGCCGACGTACTCCCGCACTTCGCCGTCGGGATCGAAGGCGATCAGACTGGTGACCACGTTATCGAGAAAGGCGCGGTCGTGACTGACCAGCAGCAGGGTACCGGCGTAATTGGTCAGCAGACTTTCCAGGATCTCCAGGGTCTCGGTGTCGAGATCGTTGGTGGGCTCATCGAGCACCAGAAAATTGGCCGGGCGCGTGAACAGGCGCGCCAGCAGCAGACGATTGCGCTCGCCGCCGGACAGCGCCCGCACCGGCCCGCGCGTCTGGCGCGGGCTGAACAGGAATTCGCCGAGATAACCCATCACCGATTGTTCCTGGCCGTTGATGGTGATGCTGGTGCGGCCCTGGGCCACCACGTCCATGAGGGTGGCGTCTTCGTCGAGGGTTTCGCGCAGCTGGTCGTAATAGGCGATGTCGAGACGGGTGCCGTGGCGGACCGTGCCGGCATCCGGCTCAATCTGCTTGAGCAGCAGATTGATCAGCGTGGTCTTGCCGCAGCCGTTGGAGCCGAGAATCCCGATCTTGTCGCCGCGCTGGATCACCGTCGAAAAACCCTTGAGCAACTGCCGGCCACCATAGCCGTGGCGGAGATCCAACGCCTCGATGACGAGTTGGCCGGAGCGGTTGCTGGCGTCCACCTTGAGGTTGACGTTGCCGGCGCGCTCGCGCCGTTCCGCGCGTTCGCGGCGCATCGCCTCCAGCGCGCGCACGCGGCCTTCGTTGCGCGTACGGCGGGCCTTGATGCCCTGGCGAATCCAGACTTCCTCGGCGGCCAGGCGCTTGTCGAACAGCGCGTCGCGGCGCTCTTCTTCTTCGAGCGCCGCCATCTTGCCGGTGAGGTAGCGGTCGTAGTCGCCGGGCCAATGGGTGATGCTGCCCCGCTCCAGCTCGACGATGTTGGTCGCGAGGCGGCGCACCAGCGCACGGTCGTGGGAGATGAACACCACGCTGCCGTTGAAATCGAGCAGAAATTTTTCCAGCCAGTCGATCTGCTGGATGTCGAGATGGTTGGTGGGCTCATCGAGCAGTAGCAGATTGGGTTGGTTGATCAACGCCTGCGCCAGCAGTACCCGCCGTTTGAAACCACCGGACAGCGACTCGATCCGGGCGTCGGGGTCGAGATCGAGGCGATCCAGCATCCCATCGAGGCGCTGTTCGAGGCGCCAGCCGTCGTTGGCATCGAGATCGCCTTGCAGTTGTTCGAGTTCGTCCTCGTCGGCGCTGGTCAGCGGCGTTTTGCATACCAGCTCCTGATAGCGCTCGCGCCACTGGCCGACCGCGCCGAAGCCCGCGGCCACCACTTCGCGAATGGTGCCCTCGAGTCTGGTGGGCACCTCCTGCGCCAGCCAGGAAATGCGCAGGCCGTTGCTCTTGATGATGCGGCCATCGTCCGGTGTGATGAGACCGGCGATGATCTTCAGCAGCGTCGATTTGCCGGCGCCGTTGCGCCCGACCAGGGCCGTGCGCTCGCCGCTGCGGATCTGCCAGTCGATGCTGCCGAGCAGGGGTGGATGGCCGATGGACAGGTGGATCTGGTTCAGTTGCAGTAGCAAGGCAGGGGTTCCGTGTGGCGTGGAAGAGTGTGCAGATGGTGGCGAGTGCGGCGATTCTAGTCGGTTGGCGGCCGACAATCACAAAATAGCTGCGGTGTGGCCGGATCTCGTCGTAGTCCGGTCGCCAGAGCGCAAGGGCTGCGAGCCTGCGGTCAGCACCCGGTGGTACAGCAACGCGCCGGAGTTGCGGGCGACGCCGGATACTGATGCCGGGCACCTTGCCGGTCGGCCTATAATCGCCGCCACTTTTGCGCGATCCAGGAGAACGCCCGATGTTTATTGCCATGAACCGGTTTCGCATTGCCCTCGGCCAGGAAACGGCGTTCGAGGACATGTGGCGCACGCGCGACAGTTATCTGGCGGACGTGCCGGGGTTTCGCGAGTTCCACCTGCTGCGCGGCGCGAGCGCGGAGGATCACACATTGTTCGCCTCCCATTCGGTGTGGGAATCCCGCCAAGCCTTTGAAGACTGGACCCGCTCCGAGTCCTTTCGCAAAGCCCACGCCAATGCCGGCAGCTCGAAGGGGATGTATCTGGGGCCGCCCAAATTCGAGGGTTTCGAGGTCGTGCTGTGAAGACGGTAGTGGCCGACGCACCGTCGGCACTTTCGCCGACGGTGCGGACACGTCTGCGCTCGATCTTCGGCGGTTCAATCGGCAACCTGGTGGAGTGGTACGACTGGTACGCCTACTCCGCCTTTTCCCTCTACTTCGCCAAAGCTTTTTTCCCGGCCGGCGATCTCACCGCCCAATTGCTCAACACCGCCGCGATCTTCGCGCTGGGTTTTCTGATGCGCCCGCTCGGCGGCCTGCTGTTCGGCTGGTACGCGGACCGGCAGGGGCGCAAGGCGGCGCTGAGTCTCTCGGTACTGATGATGTGCGGCGGCTCGCTGCTGATCGTGCTCAATCCGGGCTACGCCAGTATCGGCCCGGCCGCGCCCGCCCTGCTGGTGGCCGCGCGGCTGCTGCAAGGCCTGAGCGTGGGCGGCGAATACGGGGCGAGCGCGACCTATCTGAGCGAGATGGCGGAACCCGGGCGGCGCGGGTTTTATTCCAGCTTTCAGTACGTGACGCTGATTCTCGGTCAGCTCGCCGCACTCGGCGTATTGCTCGTGTTGCAGTTTCTGCTCGCCCCGGCCGCGCTGGAGGCCTGGGGTTGGCGTATTCCGTTCGGGATTGGCGCGGGGCTCGCCGTGGTGGCCCTGTACCTGCGGCGCTCGCTCGCGGAAACCCCAGCCTTCACGACAGCCACGCGCGTGCGCAACCCGCTGCGCGCCCTGCTCGGTTACCCGCGCGAGTGTCTGACCGTGGTCGGACTGACCCTGGGCGGTACCGTGGCGTTCTATACCTACAGCACCTACATGCAGAAGTTTCTGGTCAACACCTCCGGCTTCGGCAAACAGACCGCCACCCTCATCATGGCCGCGGCGCTCGCGGTCTTCATGCTGCTGCAACCGCTGGTCGGCGCCTTGTCCGACCGCGTCGGCCGTCGCCCGCTGTTGATCGCCTTCGGCGTACTGGGTGCCCTGGCGACAGTGCCACTGCTCGAAGCTCTGGCACAGACCCGCAGCACCTGGGTCGCGTTCGGATTGATCTGTGGGGCGCTGGTGATCGCGAGTGGCTACACCGCAATCAGCGCCGTGGTGAAAGCCGAACTGTTTCCTACCGAGGTGCGCGCCCTGGGCGTGGCGCTGCCCTACGCGCTCGCGGTGTCGGTGTTCGGCGGCAGCGCCGAATATGTGGGACTCTGGTTCAAGGCGGCGGGTCGCGAAAGCGGCTTTTTCTGGTATGTGAGTGGCTGTATTGGCCTGTCGCTGCTGGTCTATCTGTGGATGCCGGACACCCGGCAGTACGCGCGGATGGAGCGTTGACGCCGAGCCGCGAGCACCGCGCAACCAGGCAGATGGTCGCCTCGGCGGTTTTTCAACAAGCCGCTAAAACCAGCCCTTGCGCTTGAAGTACATCAGCATGGTGCCCGCGACCGCTGCCATCAGCGCGAGTGCGAACGGATAGCCGAAGTACCAGTTGAGTTCCGGCATCGCCAATGGGCTCGCGGCCGGGTTGCCGTTGCCGAAATTCATCCCGTAGATCCCGGCGATGAAGGTCAGCGGCATGAAGATGGTGGCGATCACGGTGAGGGTGCGCATGACGTCGTTCATGCGGTAGCTCAGGCTCGACAGATAGATGTCCATCAGGCTGGTGATCATGTCGCGGTAGTTTTCCAGCAGATCCATCACCTGGATCGCGTGGTCATGACAGTCGCGCAAATAGATCCGGGTGTGTTCGTCGATCAGCTCGCTTTCCTCGCGCAGGATGGCGCTCACCAGATCGCGCTGCGGCCACAGCATGCGACGCAGGACCAGCAGATTGCGGCGCAAATGATGAATGGTTGCGACCGTATCGCGGGAGGGGCTAAGGAGCACGGTATCTTCCAGTTGTTCGATTTCCTCGCCGAGTTTTTCGAGCACCGGAAAACCCGCATCGATCACCAGATCGAGCACGGTGTAGAGCAGATAGCCCACCGGATAACCGCGGATCAGACTGGACTGGGCGGCCAGACGTTTGCGAATGGGCTCGAAAGGATCCTCGCCGTTGCTGGTGAAGGTGACGAGAAAACGGGGGCCGAGGAAGATGCTGACCTGATCCAGCTGGACTTCATCGTCCACGAGGCGCGGCAGTGCGGCGATCAGGAAATAATGTTCGGGATGCGGATCGAATTTGGGCCGCTGACCGGTGTTCTGCACATCTTCGAGGGCCAGGGGGTGGAGTCCGAATTTTTGCCCCAGTTGCTTCAACATCGCCGGCGAAGGTGTCCCCTGAATGTGAATCCAGGTGGCGGCGGGCGTTTTCAGATAGGGCAGGCAGTCGTCCAGGGACTGAACCGCGATGTCCTTGCAGCTCTCCGCGGTGTATTCCAGCAACCGGATGCGGGCCGGTGTTGCGCCCTCCGCGGGCGGAATCAGCGTGCCGGGCGGGGTGCCCGGCGGATGGTAACGTTTGACGATCTTGCGCATGGGGACGGCTCTGGGCGCGGCGGCCCCCATGATAGCCAAAACCCCGCAGGGCGCGTGCCCCGCGGGGTTGGCGGAAAAAAATTGGTGTCGGGTCGTGGTTGCTCAGTCGGGGACATGAACCTTTTCGAACAGCAGCCGGCCGTCGGCATCGAGGATACGGCTGGTCAGCACGCCGTCATCATCGATTGCCACCTGGCCGAAGTTGAACCAGCGCCGCGCCTCGGCAAAGCTGGTTACGGCTTCCGCGGACGCCGGGCCGTGGAAGAACAGCCGCTCCGGGTTCAGGGTGGTGTCGAGCGCGGTGTTCGGGAACAGCCCGGCGTTCAGGGGCCCGGTGACGTACTCGTGAATCTGGAAGTCGGGCGTGTCGGCAAAGGGCGTATAGCGCTGCACCGAGGCGAAATGCACGTCCGTGGTGATGAACAGGACATTGTGGATATTCCGTTCCCGCAGATGGGTGAGCAGGTCGAGCAACTCCGCTTCGAAGCCGGTGTCCTGATCGAAGTTCGCCCAGCCGTCCCGGCCCGCTGCGGCCGGGGATCCGGTGGGGATCGCCAGCGGCACGCTCGTGACGATGATCTTCCAGGTGGCGTCGGACTCGACGAGGGTCTGTTTCAGCCAGGCCAGTTGCTCGCGGCCCAGCATGGTCTTGGGGAGTCCGGGTGCGTCCGCCACCAGATTGGCGTCACGGTACTGGCGGTTGTCCAGGATCACCAACTCCAGATGCTCGCCCCAGCGGATGCTGCGATAGAGCCGGTCGGGGGTGAGATTGCGCTCCAGCACCGGGTTGTAGGCCAGAAAGGCCTGCAACCCCATGGGCAACAGGGGCTGCCCCGGCGTATAGGGCGGGTTGCTCCGGGTATCGTGCAGGGGCCCGAAATCGTTCACCACCTCGTGGTCGTCCCAGATGGCGTAATAGGGGGTGGCGGCCATCAGCTCGCGGTAACCGGCGTCCTCGCGGTTGTATTTCCAGTGCGCCCAGAAATCGTCCGGCGTGCTGGATTGTGGGAAATTTCCCGGTACCTGAAGATTGCCGAAGCGCCCGAGGGCATCGCAGACGCCGTCGGCGTAGATCATGTCGCCCAGCCCCAGAAAAAAGTCCGGCGCCAGGGCATGGATGGTGCGAAAGACCGGAAAGCCCTGACCCGCGTCCCGGCAGGCGTTCTGCCCGGCCAGATCGCCACCCCAGGCAAAGGTCACCGGCGTGGGCTGGGTCGCGGCGGGTGCGGTGCGGAAGCTGCCTTCCGCGCCGCCGGTGGCGGGCGGGCCGCTGGCCGGGTCCGCGCTGAACCAGACCCGGTAACGGTACGGGGTTCCGGGCCGCAGTCCCTTGAACACCAGTTTCCCGGTGTAATCCCCGGCTGCGGCAACGGGTGCTGCGCTGCGCTGGAGTCCGCCGCCGGGGCCGGTGAGCAGTACGTTCAGGAAAGCTTCCCGGTCGGCGCGCGACCAGATCACGGCCGATGATGCAGTCACATCCCCGGCGGCGACGCCATGAGTTACCGATATGGGAGCGCTTGGCGCGGCGTGACAGGCGCCGGCCACGACCGCGGCCATGGCGAACAGGCTGCGGAACAGATGACGGGACAACATGGCAAACCTCCGGTGCGGGTTGAGTTCCCGCAGCGACTATCCGTGGCGCCTGTTACCGGAATTTGATGGTGGGATGAAGGTTCGGGGACGGAATGATGGCGGGTGCGTCAGGAATCCTCAGCAAACGCCCGCACGTCTGTTCAGCCTCCCACCACCGAACGTTTCGCGATTTCCTCCAGTATCACTTCGGTGGCGCCGCCGCCGATGCTCTGCACGCGGGCGTCGCGGCTCATGCACTCGATGGCGCTGTCGCGGATGTGGCCGAAGCCGGCGTTGATTTCACCAGCGTCAATCCGAAGGGCACGGTGCCCGGTCTGCGGCGGGACAACGGTGAATATCTCACTGCATGCGCGGTACGGTTGCAGTGGATCGCGGATCAGAAGTCAGGCGGCGGGTTGGCGTCCGCGGCCGGCACGCGGCGTTGATCGGATTTGATCGCAAGTAACGCTTCGGGTTTGAGTGGTGTCGCGCGACTCAGTGACGGGAGGCTGAGGTTTGCGCGGCAGCAGTCGCAAATGCGAGCAGGTCCGCGCTCCGGTACTCGACTACATCCACCAGAATATCGGGATCGAGTTGCGTGTACTGGTGCACCAGGACATTGCGAAAGCCCACCATGGCGCGCAGTCGCCGCGCCAGTTCCGCATCGAGCAGGCCCGCCTGTTCCAGCAGGGTGAAGGACTCGCGGCTGTCCCTTGGCAGCCCGAGTTTGTGGATTCTGACCAGATGGTTGGCGATATCGATGCAAAGTTCCGCGGCCCGTTGCAGGTTCATCGCGATGGCGTCCTGGCGCAGATGATCGCGCGCCAGCGGTAGCCCGGTATCCATTCGGTAGTACTCGCCCACCTGTCGCAGGCAGCGCTCGATACTGACTTTCTTGTTCAGTACCACATCGCTCATGGCGCGAGAAAACTCCCGCTGTGCAGCCCCTCGGCGATGATTTCGGCACGCTCCTGATTCAGCTTCTGATAGAGCGCGAGCGCCAGCAACTCGAATTCATCGGCCAGCAGGGTATCGGTGCAAAAAATGCGCATCCCGGTGACGACGATCTGAGCCTGCAGCACGGCGGGCGCGAGCCGCAGATTGATCAGGTCCACGTCGCGGCACAATGCGTCTTCGAGCGCGAGATGCAATTCGCCGAGTGCCAGCGAGCCGGCGCGCCGGGCACTGTCCGGCGGCAGCAGCAGGGCAATATCCAGATCGCTGTCGGTGCGCTCGTGCTCGGTCCCGGCGGAGCCGAAGCGGTAAACCGCCTGGACATCGGGGTGGTATCGGCGCACCAGTTCCTGGATCACTTGATCGTTCTGCATGTCGCGCTGCCGCTGATTCCGATTTCGAGACCGGCTTTCAGCTTACCACCACCGAACGTTTCGCGATCTCCTCCAGCATCACTTCGGTGGCGCCGCCGCCGATGCTCTGCACGCGGGCGTCGCGGCTCATGCGCTCGATGGCGCTTTCGCGGATGTAGCCGAACCCGCCGTGGAATTGCAGGCAGGTGTACATGACTTCGTTCACCAGTTCGCAGCAATAGGCTTTCGCCATCGAGACTTCCTTCACCGCGTCCTCGCCCTGGGCGTCGAGCCAGGCGGCGTGATAGGTGAGTTGCCGGCCGGCTTCCACCTTGGCCTGCAACATCGCGAGGCGCTGGCGAATGGTTTGTTTGTCCCACAGGGTCGCGCCGAAGGCTTTGCGTTCCTGGACGTATTGCAGCGTGATTTCCAGTGCCCTGGCGGCTTCGCCCATGGACTGCGCGGCGAGCACGGTGCGCTCGTTCTGGAAGTTGCGCATGATCGAGTAGAAACCTTTGTTCAACTCGCCCAGGATGTTTTCGCGCGGCACGCGGCAGTTGTCGAACACCAGCTCGGCGGTGTCGGAACAGCGCCAGCCCTGTTTGTCGAGGGCGCGGCCGACGCTGAAGCCGGGCGTACCTTTCTCGACGATGAAGATGGTGATGCCGCGCGAGCCCTTGACATGGGTATCGGTCTTGGCAGCGATGAAATAGATATCGCCCTTGACGCCGTTGGTGATGAACATCTTGCTGCCGTTCAGCACATAGTGATCGCCGTCCGCCACGGCCGTGGTGCGGATGCCGGCGACATCCGAACCCGCGTCGGGCTCGGTCACGCCCACCGCGCAGATCTTGCGGCCGGCGATCAGGTCGGGAAAGTATTTGTCTTTCTGCGCCTTGTTGCCGAAGTTGGCGAGGTGCGGCGAGGCCATGTCGGTGTGCACGGTGACGGTGACCGCGAAACCGCCGAAGGTGGAGCGGCCCAGTTCCTCGGCCAGAATCACGCTGCCCAGCGTATTCATGTTGCTGCCGCCGTATTCCTCGGGGTAGCGGATACCGAGAAAACCCAGGTCGCCCATTTTTTTGAGCACCGCGCGCGGCACATGGCCATCGAGTTCCCAGGCTTCGGCATGGGGCACCACTTCCTGCTCCACGAAACGGCGGATCTGCTCGCGCAGCATGTTTTGTTCGTCGGAAAAATACAGTTGGTTGATGGTCACTGGCGGCCTCTCTCAATGGTTCGGTGGAATGGAAATGGCACTGATGTCCGCGACTGGCTCCCGCTCGACCGGCTCCAGTTCGACAAGAACGGCGCCGCCCTCGACGCTGTCGCCGACGGCGCAGAACAGTTCGCGCACGCGGCCGTCCGTGGCGGCGGCCAGCGGGTGCAGCAGTTTCATCGAATCCAGCACCACCAGTACATCCCCGGCCCGCACCGCGTCGCCGGGCGCGCAGCGTACCTCGGCGACCTGCCCGGGCAGTGTCGCGCTGATGCGGTGGTCGCCATGACCCGCGGCCCGGGCGGCGTCGGTCTCGCGGTGCGCGACGACGCGCAGGGTGGCGACTGCACCGGCATTGTCGAGGGTCAGCAGATCGCCGCTGCGGCGCACGGTCAGGCGCTGGCTGTGGCCGTCGCGTTCGACGCAGAGCAGGCCGGGTTCCGCCCAGCGCGCGGTCGCCGCGAAGGCGTGCGCGCCGACGTCGAGTCGGTAGGCGCCGGTGCGGCCGCGCACGCTGATTTCATGGACGGTGCCCGCCGCGTCGGCCAGCATCACCCGGCTCTCGCCCGGGGTGCCCGCGGGTTCCAGCAGCCGGAAGGCGCCGAGGCTGCGCCAGGGCGTGTCCTGAAGCTCCGCCTCCGCGAGCATGGCCTGGGCCAGCGCTGCGAGCAGCAGGGTTTCCGGGGCGATGACAGGCGCATTCCAGCCACCGGGAAACTGGGTGTCGAGAAAGCCGGTGGTCAGGGGCTCGGCACTGAAGGCGCTCTGGCGCAGGATGTCGCGCAGGAAGGCGAGGTTGGTGACCGGGCCGGTGAGCGTGAAGCGTCCCAGCGCCGCCGCGAGCCGACGCTGCGCCAGTTCACGGTCGGCGCCGCCGGCGATCACCTTGGCGAGCAATGAATCGTAATGGGGCGTGACCACGGAGCCCGCGCCCACGCCGCTGTCCACGCGGATGCCGTCGCCCGTGGGCGCGTCGTACAGCGCGATGGTGCCGGTGCCGGGCCGATAGCCGCGCGCAGGATCCTCGGCGTTGACGCGCGCCTCGATCGCCCAGCCGGTGCAGGTGATCTGGTTCTGGGTGAGCGGCAGGAGTTCGCCGGCGGCGCTGCGCAGTTGCCACTCCACCAGGTCGAGCCCGGTGACGTATTCGGTGACCGGGTGCTCCACCTGGAGCCGGGTGTTCATTTCCAGAAAATAGATTTCGCCGCTGTCGTTATCGAGCAGAAATTCCACCGTGCCCAGGGAGTCGTAGTCGATCACCCGCGCCAGCGCGACGGCGTAGCCGTGGAGCGCCGCGCGCTGCTGCGCGGAAAGGAACGCGGCGGGCGCTTCCTCGATCACTTTCTGGTGGTTGCGCTGGATCGAGCATTCGCGCTCGAACAGATGCACCACCTGACCATGGCGGTCGGCGGCGATCTGGACCTCGATATGGCGCGGCGCGGCCACCAGTTTTTCGAGCAGTACCCGGTCGTCACCGAAACCGGCGAGCGCTTCGGCACGGGCCTGCACCAGGGCTTCGGCGAAGTCCGTCGCGCGATCCACGCGGCGCATGCCGCGTCCGCCGCCGCCGGCGCTCGCCTTGATCAACAGCGGATAGCCGATGCGCGCCGCCTCCCGCGTCAGGGTGGGTGCATCCTGGGCGCCGCCGTGATAGCCCGGTACCACCGGCACCCCGGCGCGTTCGGCGATGGCCTTCGACGCGATCTTCGAGCCCATGGCGCGGATCGCCTCGCGGTGGGGGCCGACGAACACGATGCCGGCGGTCTCGCAGGCGGCGATCAGGGTCTCGCTCTCGGCGAGAAAACCATAGCCCGGATGGATGGCCTCGGCGCCGGCACGCTGCGCGGCGGCGACGATGGCGGCGGCATCGAGGTAGGAGCGGGCGCTCTCCGCCGGCCCGATCGCAAAGGCCGCATCGGCGCGCCGGACGTGGAGGGCATCGCGATCCGCTGCGGAGTAGACCGCGATCGGCCGGATGCCGAGCCGGCGGCAGGTGCGGATGATGCGGACCGCGATCTCGCCGCGGTTGGCGATCAGCAGGGACTCGAACATGGCAGTGGTCCCCGCCGTTACATGCGATAGACCGGCGCGGGGCCGGTCATGGGTGGTTGCAGCGCGGCCAGCGCCAGGCACAGGCCGAGCACATCGCGGGTCTGCGCCGGCTCGATGATGCCGTCATCCCAGAGCCGCGCGGTGGCGTAGTAGGGGTCGCTCTGCTCGCCGTACTGGGTGCGCACCTGGGCGTCGATGCGGCGCAGGTCCTCGGCCAGTCCGGCGTCGTCGTGCTTGATGCTGGCGCGGCGCAGCTCCTGCATCACGTTGCTGGCGATGTCGGCGCTCATGGTGGCACAGCGCGCGCCGGGCCAGGCGAACAGGAAGTGGGGCGCGAAGCCGCGCCCGGCCATGCCGTAGTTGCCGGCGCCGTAGGAGCCGCCGACGATCACCGAAAATTTCGGCACGCGGGAATTGGCCTGGGCGTAGACCATCTTGGCGCTGTGCTTGGCGATGCCGCCGCGCTCCGCCTCGGTGCCCACCATGAAGCCGGTGATGTTGTGCAGAAACAGCAGCGGCGTCTGGCGCTGGTTGCACAGTTCGATGAAGTGCGCGCCCTTGAGCGAAGACTCGGAAAACAGCGCGCCGTTGTTGCCCAGAATTCCCACCGGGTAGCCGTGCAGGTGCGCGGTGCCGCACACCAGGGTATCGCCGTAGAGCGGCTTGAACTCCTGGAAATCACTGCCATCCACCATCCGCGCGATGATCTCCCGCACGTCGTAGGGCACTTTCGGGTCCGCGCTGATGACGCCGGGAATCTCGTCGGGACTGTAGGCGGGTGCGCGCACCGGGCGGAGGTCGGCGTGGCAGCGCCGCGGCCAGTTGAGCTTGGCGACGATCTCCCGCAACCGCGCCAGCGCCGCCGGCTCGTCGTCCACCAGATAGTCGTTCACCCCGGATACCCGGCTGTGCATCTCGGCGCCGCCGAGCGTCTCGCCGTCCACCACCTCGTTGATCGCCACCTTGACGATGGACGGCCCGCCCAGATGGATGCGCGCATTGCCGCGCACCATGATGACTTCATCGGCCAGCGCCGGGATGTAGGCGCCGCCGGCGGTGCAGCCGCCGAACACCGCGGCGAGCTGGGGCAGGCCCTGCTGCGACATCCGGCACTGGCGGTAGAACGTGTTGCCGAAGTGCTCCTTGTCCGGGAACACCCGGTCCTGCTCCGGCAGGTAGGCGCCGCCGCAATCCACCAGATAGATGCAGGGCAGCCGGTTCTGCTCGGCGATTTCCTGGGCGCGCACATGCTTTTTCACCGTCTCGTGAAAGAACGAGCCGCCCTTCACGGTGGCGTCGTTGGCGATGATCATGCAGTGCACGCCGCACACCTGACCCACGCCGGTGACGATGCCCGCCGCCGGCACCTCGTTGCCGTACAGGCCCCAGGCCGCGAGCGGCGAGAGTTCGAGGAAGGGCGTGTGGGGATCGATCAGGCGGTCGATGCGCTCCCGCGCCAGCAGCTTGTCGCGGGCGCGATGGCGCGCGATGTGCGCCTCGCGAATGCCGGTGGCCGCTTCCCGCAGGCGTCCGCGCAGGGTGTCGAGCAGGCCCTGGTAGTGCTCGGTGTTGGCGGCGAAGGACGCCGCGCGCGGATTGACGCGGGACTGGATCTGGCTCATCGGATGCTCTGGGTCGGGAAATCGGCGCTCTTGCCGGCGCCGGCCCGGGAATCTAGCAAAATCGGGGCGGGGGTGCGAGGTCGGGACTCCCTGTGGTCAGGAAGCTGTGGTCAGAAGATGGTGAGGAAGTTCCGGTGGGGAGGCTGAGGTAGGGGGCAGGCGCCTTCGGAGCCGGAGATATCGCGGCATCTGGATTCCCGTTTTCACGGGAATGACGGTGGTTGGGTCCCCGTCACCCCCGCGCAGGCGGGGGTCCAGGCGCTTCCGACTCTGAAACACCGCGCACCGACGCAGATAGTCCCGCAGCAGTTTTTCAACAAGCTGCAAGTGATCAGCCGGTTATCAGGCCGTCAGCATTTTGTAGAGCTCGTCCTTCAGCGCGAGCCGCTTTTTCTTCAGGTCTTCCATGGTCTCGTCGGCTTTGGGGCTGCCTTCCTCTTCGAGACGGCGCACTTCCCGGTCCAGATCGTTGTACTCGTCGAAGCGGCGGGCGAAGTGATGATCGCTGGTTTTGAGGGCGTGAATCCTTTCCTTGAGTTCGGGGAATTCGTGGTTCAGGGTGTGGTTCTCGATCGACATCATGGCCTCTGGGCAGTGGCTCAATTGGGGGCGGCAGCATACCAAACTGGCCGCCGGACCGGATGACTGTCATGGGGCGTTACCGCCCACAGCGGCGGCGTGCCGTGGCAGCCCGACCGACAGCGCGCCGGCCGCAACCACCAGGGCGCTCGAGACCCACAGGCAGGCAGCGAGTCCGGCGACCTGATAGACCCAGCCCGACAGCACCGTGCCGAGCAGGCGACCGCCGGCGTTGGCCATGTAGTAGAACCCGACATCCAGGGAGACGCCATCGGCGCGGGCATAACTGACGATCAGGTAGGAGTGGATCGCCGAATTGAGTGCGAACAGGACGCCGAAGGCGAGCAGGCCCGCCACCAGCACCCAGGCCGGGTTCAGGTGCCCGAGCCCGACCGCGATGCCGGCCGGCAGTGCCGCGAGCGCGAGCGCCGCGACCAGAGCGCTGCGGCCGTCCGGAACCCGTTTGCCGGTAAGCCGCGGCGCCAGCGCCTGCACCGCACCATAGCCGAGGATCCAGCAGGCGAGGAAGGCGCCCACGGCCATGAAGCTCCAGCCCAGCTCCGCCTGCAAAAACACCGGCAGCGCCACCACGAACCAGACATCCCGCGCGCCGAACAGGAAAAACCGCGCCGCCGACAGCCGGTTCACCGGGCCGCTGCGGGACAGCAGGTCGCGAAATTTCGGCTTGAAACTGGTTTTACCCAGCCGGTTGTCGAGCAGGAAAAGTCCCGCCGCAAACACCGCAGCCAGGCCAATCGCCATCGCCGCCACCGCGCCGCGAAAACCCAGCCACGCCAGCAGCGCGGCACCGAGAAAGAATCCCATACCCTTGAGCGCATTCTTGGAACCGGTGAGCAGCGCCACCCAGGCATACAGACGGCCCTCGCGTCCCTCCGGCACCAGCAGCTTGATGCTGCTCTTGGCCGCCATCTTGTTGAGATCCTTGGCGATCCCGGACAGCCCCTGCGCCGCCATCACATAGAGCACGCCGAGGTACGCGGGATCGATCAGCAGCATGGCGAGCGCGACGATCTGGAGCCCGAGGCCGATCTGCATGGCGGCGTTCAGCCCCAGTCGCGCCGCGAGCAGGCCGCCGCCCAGGTTGGTCACCACGCCGAAGAATTCGTAGAACAAGAACAGCAGCGCCACCTCCAGTGGCGTGTAACCGAGCTGATGGAAGTACAGCACCACCAGCATGCGCAGCGCGCCGTCGGTGAGCGTGAACGCCCAGTAGCTGCCGGTGACCAGGGCGTATTGGCGCAGCGCGCGGTCCATGGTTCGGCTCAGAGCGCCGCCGCGACCTTGCGGGCGAGTTCCATCAGGCGGTGCACATAGCCGATTTCGTTGTCGTACCAGGCCAGCACCTTCACCAGGGTACCGTCGATCACCTGGGTGGAGAGGGCATCGACGATGCTGGAGCGGGTGTCGCCGCGATAGTCCGCCGACACCAGGGGTTTTTCCTCGTAGCCGAGAATTCCCGCCAGACGGCCGGCCGCGGCGGTGGCGAGCGCGGCATTGACGGCCTCCACCGTGGTGGCGCGCTCCACCTCGAACACGCAGTCGGTGAGCGAGGCATTGGCCAGCGGCACCCGGATGGCGAGGCCGTTCAGGCGCCCGCGCAACTCGGGAAAGATCTCGGCGATCGCGGTGGCCGAGCCCGTGGTGGTCGGGATCAGCGACAGACCCGAGGCGCGCGCCCGGCGCAGATCCGGGTGGTAATCGTCGAGTACCCGCTGGCTGTTGGTGATGTCGTGCACTGTGGTGATGGCGCCGTGGCGGATGCCGAATTCACGCTGAATCACCGCCACCACCGGCGCGAGGCAGTTGGTGGTGCAGGAGGCGGCGGTGACGATGTGATCGCGATCCGCGACGTAGTCGTGATCATTGACGCCCATCACGATATTGAGGGTGCCGTCCTTCACCGGCGCCGATACCACCACCTTGCGTACGCCGGCGGCGAAGTAGGGCGCGAGCGCCGCTTTCGATTTGAACTTGCCCGTGCAATCCACCACCAGATCCACGCCCAGTTCGCGCCAGGGGGTGGCGGCAATGTCGGCATTGCGCGAGTAGCCGAGCCGGCGTGCGCCGATCCGCAGTGCATCCGCTTCAGCGGCGACGGACCGGGACCAGGTGCCCTGCACGGAATCGTACTGGAGCAGATGGGCAGCGGTGGCGGCGTCGCCCGCGATCTCGTTGATGTGGACGATATCGAGTTCGGGCCAGTCCCAGGCGGCGCGCAGCGCCAGGCGTCCCATGCGTCCGAAGCCGTTGAGCGCCATGCGGGTTGCCATCTGGATCTCCTTGAGCCGTATATCCGGTTAAGCGAATATATTAATCAAAAAATATGACCGTTCAACGACAGCGGTCAAGGATGCTCTGAACAACCACTCCATCGTCGTTCCCGCGCAAGCAGGAACCCAGGGAATGATCCCGGGCAGCCAGCTTCCGCAAGGCCGTCATTCCCGCGCACGCGGGAATCCAGGGGCCGTCAACCTGCCCACGACGCTGATCCACGCCGTCATTCCCGCGCAAGCGGGAACCCAGGGACCACGAGTTATTGCGCGACAGCCGGACCTGCGTCGTTCCCGCGCAAGCGGGAACCCAGGAACCACGAGTTATTGCGCGACAGCCGGACCTGCGTCATTCCCGCGCATGCGGGAATCCAGGAATGGCAAGGCCTTCTGGATGCCCGCCTGCACGGGCATGACG
>JBFXFL010000037.1:27106-28850 GCA_050179115.1 Porticoccaceae bacterium
TTCCCGCGCAAGCGGGAACCCAGGAACCACGAGTTATTGCGCGACAGCCGGACCTGCGTCATTCCCGCGCATGCGGGAATCCAGGAATGGCAAGGCCTTCTGGATGCCCGCCTGCACGGGCATGACGGATTTTCAGAGGCGTTCTTGCACTCCAGCCGCTCAACTGCAACTGCGGCTGGCCATTCTGGCGAGTCGGCGCGCGTCGTGGCGCAGCTCGGGGATGACATTCGCATCGTCGCCGAGCAGGGCCAGCAGCCGTTCGGCAAAAGCGTTGGCGGGGGCGAGCTGGTAGTACATCCAGGTGCCTTCGCGGCGCGCTGCCACCAGCCCGTGATGGCGCAGATAGGCGAGATGGCGCGATACCGCGCTTTGCGGCAGTTCGAGTGCATCCACCAGATCGCACACGCAGAGCTCGCCGCGCTGGCGGAGCAGATGCACGATGCGCAGGCGGGCCGGCTCGGAGAGCGCCTTGAAGAGCGCGGCATAGCGGTTCATGTCCATGGCGCGATTGTACGGGCGCCCGCGGTCGCCGCAACCGGGAACCTTTGCCCTCCCGATCGTTCCATAGCCTCGACCCTTGCGCGAAAACGCCGATACCCGCGCCGCCGGTGGCTTGTAGCCTGAGGGTTTGGCATTCAAGCTGCATCCTGCGTGGTACCGGGATGATCCGCACCCAGGATCGGCGTCGCCTTGCGCCGCGCGATGACAGCACGGATCGGCGCTTGCCGGCGCGGAATTTTGACGAGGAGACGAGGAGTGGACCCATGCAACTGGGCGTGATCGGTTTGGGAAGGATGGGCGCCAATATCTGCCGCCGTCTGCTGCGGGCCGGGCATGATTGTGTCGTCCATGACACGCACCCCGATGCGGTTTCCGGACTCGCGGACGAGGGCGCAACGGGAGCTGCGTCCCTCGCGGATTTCGTGCGCCGGCTGACGCCGCCGCGCAATGTCTGGCTGATGGTGCCGGCGGCGGCCGTGGAACCCATCCTGACCGAGCTCGCGACGCTGCTGGAACCCGGCGACGTAGTGATCGACGGCGGCAATTCGAACCACCGGGACGACATCCGGCGCGCGGGGCAGCTCGGCGCCGCCGGCATTCATTACGTCGACGTGGGCACCAGCGGCGGCGTCTGGGGACTGGAGCAGGGCTTCTGCCTGATGATCGGCGGCGAGCCGGCCGTCGTGCAGCGCCTCGACCCGATCTTCAGCGCGCTCGCGCCCGGGATCGCCACCGCGCCGCGCACCCCCGGGCGCGCGGGAGCCGGCGCCAGCGCGGAGCAGGGCTATCTGCACTGCGGGGCCAGCGGCGCCGGGCATTTCGTGAAGATGGTCCACAACGGCATCGAGTACGGCATCATGGCCGCGTACGCCGAGGGCCTCAATATCCTGCGCCATGCCGGCAGCGGCAGCCTGATCCAGAAGGCCGATGCGGAAACGGCGCCGCTGGAGGATCCCGCCGCCTATCAGTACGACCTGGATCTGGGCGAGGTCGCGGAAGTCTGGCGACGCGGCAGCGTGATCCGTTCGTGGCTGCTCGATTTGACCGCGCAGGCGTTGCTGCGCGATGCCGATCTGGCGGCATTCCAGGGTCGGGTGTCGGATTCCGGTGAGGGGCGCTGGACCCTCAAGGCGGCCATCGACACCGGAGTACCGGTGCCCGTGCTCAGCGCCGCCCTCTTCGCACGGTTCAGCTCGCGCGGCGAAGCGGGCTTTGCCGACAAGCTGTTATCCGCGATGCGCAG